>JBKQMK010000158.1:0-48738 GCA_052146735.1 Desulfomonilaceae bacterium
TTGTAGCCTCATGAGGGACCCCGCACTTCAGCCCGAATGTTTCCATCGCGACAAGGTTATTCGGACTGAACGTCTGATTGCCGCAAGTGGGGGCGAGTTTCAAACCCGCCCCTACAGAGATTGCTCCACGAGCGTCGGGGATGCAGGCCGGTTTAGTTCGTCCTCCCGCCTCTTGACCCTCAATCTGCACCCTTCGGAAACCGATCTTTCGGAATTCAACCAATTATCTGCAAGGCTCCTCAACCGTACCACTGGATCTTTGCTGGTAGGGATGAAGCTCGTTCACGGCTCCGAGAGCGGCGGTTCAAGGATCCAGAGCGTGTCCTTGTCGGGCGGCCGCGAAGAACTTCACCCTGGGGGATGGGCTGACTTGAAGTTCCCCGCTGAATCCTTCGGAACATACGGTACACCAGACGGCTGGCGAGATATCCGAGAAATAGAGATCAGCTTCTCACGCGAACGGACTTATGAGGGGACCGAGCCGCTTGACGTTGAAATACGCTCTCTGAATGGGGAGTTTCGAGAAATCCCGCCAGGTCCGCGGTTGACTCTTCAGGGATTGGTCCAATTCCTGAATCCGGATCTTCCTGGTGTAGCCGAATTGCCGTGGAACAAGAGTGGATTTGCCAAGTTGGCTGGAGAGGTCTGGTCTCCAGGAGCCCCCTTCGTGGCCAACGATTCCGGGCTTCTTATCCCGGCCCCGCACCAGTATCCGCGCGAACCAGCAGAGGACATCCTGCGCGGAAGAATTATGGGGCAGTCGCTCGGCTATCCGTTCCCCTGGGACACATATCCGTCGGGTGTCCTGGAATGGTCTCACTTCCTCCATCGTCACCATTTCATGAGAGAACTGATCATCGCCTTGATCGAGAAAAGGGATGAACAGTACGCTCTAGAGCTGAACAGACTCATATCGAGTTGGATCGGTTGTAACCCTGTGCCAGTAGGATCTAACGGAGGGGCGGGTGCTTCGTGGGAGACTCTTCCAGTGGCCTGGCGACTGCGACAATGGCTTTGGGTAGCGGGGATAGCATGGTCGACCGAATCATTCCAGGAATCAACTAAAATGGACATGCTGCGCTCCACCTGGGAACACGCTCGCAGCCTGATGGATCACAGGGGCCACCCCAACAATTGGATCATAGTGGAATCATCAGCTTTGGCCCTTGCCGGGATCTGCTTTCCAGGGTTCAGGGAGTCTCGGCTATGGTTTCAAACGGGAGTTGAAAGACTCGAAACGGAATTTCATAGACAATTCTATGCTGACGGCGTGCACTTCGAGATTTCCCCGCTTTATCATTCGATTTGTTTGAACGCTATGCTGGAAGTCAAAGAGGCGGCTGCGGCGCGAGGACTGCCACTTCCCGAGGCATTTGAAGCGCCCCTCGAACGCTCCACTGATTATCTCGCGGCCTTGTGCCGGCCTGACTTCACCTGGCCGTCGCTGAACGATTCAAGCTCTACGTCATCGGACTACACCGCGTTAATCCGGAAAGCCGGCGAAGTATTTCAGCGGCCGGATCTGATATGGATAGCTTCACGTGGGGTTCGAGGAATGCCGCCGAACAGTCTATTTCGCGCTTTTCCGAATGCGGGAATCGCCACGTTCAGGTCCCACTACGGTCCGGATGCCAACTTTTTGGTCTTTAGAGCAGGACCGCCGGGCGCTGCTCACGTGCACGAAGATGTGCTCTCAATCGACGTGACGGCCCTTGGTGTTCCGCGGATGGTCGATCCCGGAATTACCACGTATGCGCCGGACAAATTGACGCAATATTATCGCTCACCAGCAGCGCACAATCAGGTGCTGATTGACAATAAGGGACCGGACCGTTCCACCTTAGTATTCCGGGAAAGGATACGGGAGGCCGGGCCTGAATTTTCGTGCTGGAGCGATGACTCTGTGGATGTAGCCACCGGAACTTGCCACGGCCCGTGGAATGGAGTCAGAGATAAGTACGTCCTTACTCGTACGGTGGTGTTCGTCAGGCCGGATTACTGGATTATCCGCGACCTGGTAGAAGGCGGGGGGGAGCATGAGATATCAACCTGCTGGCAATTCTATCCGAGTAGGGTGGAAGTGGACATCAAGACGCTCACGGCAAGATGTGTGGATGCACGCGGCCCACAGTTTGAGGTCCTTCCTTTATTGGGGTCTAGCAGAGCTGATGTCGAAATCTCAACAGGCTTGTTGAGCCCACCCCGTGGATGGGTGTCGCTGAACGGCTCAGACGTGCCTGGGACAAGCTGCATTTATCTGGTGAGTGCCACCTTGCCGGTGACATTGGTGTGGCTTCTGCTGCCGGTGAACAAAGGGTCGGTATCGGGGGTTCTGGCAACGCGCCGGGACTCGGATGAAGGTGAAGTCAGTCTGGAAATCCGGTTCCCTGAAGGGCGGGGTGATATGATAACGCTGGGCAAGGAACGCGTTGAGACCAAAAGTCTTTCCCCGAACAGCCTGTAACAATGTGGCCCTCTGACACCCTTTCAAGATTCTCAAAATAATTTCGCGGCGCTCTATACGGCTGTACGGTCATATAGCTAGGCAATTACCACGGGATCTGGGGCCACGACGGTGCCGACGCTATCTCCTCGGATGACGCTCGGATCCTCATGTCCTGGTGAGAGACGGTCCGACCAGCATTACCACCAGCATGATGCCTCCCGCCACAAGCCCGCAACAGACCAGCGAGGGCAGTGCGAAGGCCAGGACCGATCTCGCGGTGCTTATGCCGTGTACCTCTCGAATCCCGACCACGGTGATGTAAATTTTCCATATCAGCCCGACAAAGCCGCCAATGAGCGGTAACACGCCGAACAAGTCAGTAGCCGCGGAATAGCAGACGACCCTGAACGTGGCCTCAAAGTCTTCGTTGGCCCCACCGACCAGGAATAGTGAAACGTGCAGCAGCACAGCCGCTATGACAAGCCCCATGAAAACGAGGAGAGGAAGGAGAAAGGCGACGACAACCGCCCCTCCCTTTGACAGGGAAATCGTTGACACAAGCGAGTTGCCGAATGCAAAGGACCACAGGTAACCCACCATGCTTCCCACAGTTCCGACAATGAGGGCGTAAAATAGAGGGTTCAGAAGGCCACCATGTCTAGGAAGCCCGGCAAAAAAGTCCCTTGGTGAAAAAAGGCTCTGTCGGATGGTCTGAGAGAGTCCCTGTATGAAGCCGAGGTGTTCCTGATCCTCCCATGGGCAATATTCGGTTCTTCGCGAGGAGAGGGCTTCAGAAGGTAAAGACGGAAGCGGTTCTCTTGTCGGACCTTGTTCCGTGGGGCTCTCGTAGTGGATGTTACTGGGCTCCTCAAGGGGCCCTCCGCACCACGAGCAGAATCTTTGCCCCTCCACAGGGACAAAATCGCGACGGCAATGGGGGCAATTCACAACGCTCTCCTTAAATCATGTGATCCGATATCCAATCTTGGCCAGCCTGGTCCGTAACCCGGATGCGGCGCTCACCGCCTTTGTCGAGCATCAGGGATATCCACTCCCCGCGCGACGATTCCTTGGCATACCTCCGGAGCACACTCCCGATAAGAGCCTCGTCGTCAGGTTCAACGCGCCCCACTGCCAGGATCAGCGGGCCGGGAAAATTTACGGGAGAGAACAAGGAACCTACGGCAGCAAGGCGTTCAATGCGTTGGTTTTCGGCTTCATTCCGGCCGATCACTATCTTCAGGCCGGGCCTTATCCTGATATGCCGGCCTAAGTGCAACAACTCAAGGTCTTCCGGTGACACCTCGTCCGCGTGGGCGAGCAGGTCTCGAACGCGGCTGGAAAACTTTTTGTCCGTAAGCAGGCAGCCACCTGCTGGGGGGGAGTACCCGGAGAGACCAAACTCAGCGGCCAGTCTGAGTTGCACCTTTCGTCCCCGCCCTGCAACATCCAGAAGCTGTTCCCGATCTACTGCTCCCGTTTCTTCCGCTCGAGTCTCAGGCAACAATTTAGCCGAAAGTGGCCTGAGCACAAGTCCGTCGCACCCCGACCGCTTCTCTATGAGCCTGATTGCGTTCCTCCGTTGGGACATGGGCCGCTGCCCTACGACTTCTCCAGTAATGAGGAAAGATGCGCCAATCTCTTCCATCAACTCTTTGGCTTTGACGAAAGTGTAGATGCGGCAGTCTATACACGGGTTAAGATTCTTGCCGTAACCGTACCGAGGATTACGAAGGAGTTTGAGAAAATCTTTCCCTTTATGAAGCAGCCGCAGAGGGACATTCAACTGCCGGGCCAACCTGCGTAGCGGAGAGTCGTCGTCCCCCGCGTCCAACTGGGAAAAAAAAGATGTGAAATGGACCGCGATGACATCTATGCCCTGTCGTTTTACCAGGTAAATGGCCAGCGCTGAATCCAGGCCGCCGGACAGCAGCGCAACGGCCTTTCTGCCGGGACGAAATTCTTCGCAGGCCGACTCAGAAAACATCGGCTGAGAAGACATATACCTTCGTCTCCTTTTCTTTCCAGGCGTCCCTCGGCAAACCTGCTTTCCGGCACGTCTCCTGCAAAAACGTGATTCGGTCCCAATTCCTCTCCGCTGCCACCTGCGGGAGAAGCAGACCCGATAGCACACCCCTCCTTATCACGACCCCGTGTTTCCCAACTTCGATCTCTTCATGATCGTGAATCTCCGTTAAAGGGGTGAGCACCGAGATCTCCATATCAAGGTACGGGAGCTCGTCTTCACGCACCGGAGTGAACCGCGGATCGCGAAACGCCGCAGCTTGTGCCATTTCCTCGACAGTTTTGTGCAGAGGGTCCGCGGCATCGAGCGACCCAATGCAGCCTCTCAGCATTCCCTGTTTGTAAATGCACACAAAGGCCCCTCGCCCTTCTTTAAGCTTTTCAGTGCTGGGCGAAGAGGAAGGGAGCGGCTTCCCGCGGCTCTTCGACTCAATTGCGGTTCTGGCGATCCGGCGAAGCTCTTGCTTCTCGTCATCCGTCAATCCCAGGTCTACTCCAACCCTTTTGCTTTCTGACGACATGCTCCTCTCCTTCTCGATCCCCGTAAGAGCGTATGTTGAAGCCCTGATCCCGGCGGCTCAGGGAAACATGGGAAGAGCCGTGAGCCCAACGGTTTCGTCAAGCCCCATCATAAGGTTCATGTTCTGGACTGCCACACCGGATGCGCCCTTGACGAGATTATCCAGGGCCGCAATCGCGACAATCCAGCCGGTGCGTTCGTCGAGGTCCACGGATATGTGACATTGGTTGGAGCCCCGAACCTTCGCGGTGTCCGGGAAGGTTCCCCTAGCAAGAACCCTTATGAATGGCTCGGACTTGTAGTAATCCAGGTATGCTTCTCGGAGCCTATCCTTGGAAATATCCGCCCTCAGACGCAAGTAAATGGTGCTCACCATACCCCGGCTCACAGGAATCAGGTGCGGAGTGAATCTGACCTTTACCTGTTTGCCTGCCAATTTCGATAGCTCCTGTTCCATTTCGGGTATATGCCTGTGCCCGAGGACGCCGTATGGCTTAAAGCTCTCTCCGGCCTCGCAGAAGCTGGTGTTGAGCTTGGCCCCGCGGCCGGCCCCGGAGATCCCCGATTTAGAGTCCACGACCGGGCAGGAGGTATCGACTTCACTGAGCCCGAAAAGGGGGGCGGTCCCCAGAATGGCCGTTGTCGGGTAGCATCCCGGATTAGCAACCAGCACGGCTTTGCGTATGGCTTCCCTGTGGATCTCAGGGAGGCCGTAAACTGCCTGGCCGACTAGTTCGACCGCTTTGTGAGGGCCGTACCACTTTTCGTAGGTTTCCGGGTCGCTGAGGCGCATGTCAGCGGAAAGGTCCACAACCTTGAGACCCGCATCCAGGAGAGGTCGGATCAGGCCGGCTGATTCACCGTGGGGAAGAGCGAGAAAGGCCAGGTCAGCTTGCGGATTGACCTTTAGCTCTTCAATGGAGCGCAGAGTGAAATCTTGTTCGGCTCTGATGAAAGGAAGGGCTTCACTCGCCTTTTTCCCCACCCAGTTGCGAGAACTGCCCCCGACGATGGCTGCGTCGGGATGGGATGCAAGTATGCGAATAAGCTCCAAGCCGGTGTACCCGGTGGCGCCGAAAACCAGTGCTCGAATCATCGTTCTTATTCCCATTGAGCAGCGGCATCCAAAAACGAAGCCGCGGAAGATAGCTGTCGAAGTGTTGTTGTGTGTAATGCTTGTTTGCGGTCAAATACGAAACAAAGATCTATGCGGAAGCGGGGAGCAACTTTTCACGTCCGCGCATTCCCACGAAGACCTCAGTCAGGGCTCCCAATTTCAACGAAGGTTACCTACCCAGCCCGAATCGAGGCGATAATTGGGGGCTTCTTTGGTTATCACCACGTCGTGAACGTGAGATTCTTTGAGGCCCGCAGGTGTAATCTTCATAAACTGGGCTTTTGAGCGTAGTTCGTCAAGATTACGGGCCCCAAGGTACCCCATGCCTGCTTTGAGACCGCCTATTAGTTGATTGACGGAATTGGCCACAGGACCTTTTGCCGGAACCATTCCCACTATTCCTTCCGGAACCAACTTGTTTTCCGATACCCCTTCATGTTGCCCGTACCGGTCACGGGATCCTTCTCTCATGGCCTCGAGAGATCCCATGCCTCGGTAAGACTTGTACGAACGACCCTGATAGAGGACCATCTCGCCGGGACTTTCATCCGTGCCTGCGAACAGCCCGCCGATCATGACAGTATGAGCCCCCGCGGCCAGGGCCTTAGTGATGTCGCCGGAGAATTTTATGCCGCCATCGGCTATGAGTGGCACTCCAAGTTCCTCTGCTTTTTTCGCACAATCCATAATAGCGCTTATCTGGGGAACGCCGACCCCTGCAACTATGCGCGTTGTACAAATGGAACCGGGTCCCACTCCCAGCTTTACTCCATCCACACCGGCTTTTACTAGATCTTCGACAGCCTCGGCCGTGGCCACGTTGCCGCCGACAACTTGGGCGCTGCTGAAATTGCGCTTTATGTCTCTAATGGTATCCATGACGTTTTTGGAGTGGCCGTGCGAAGTGTCAACGACAATCAGGTCAACTCCCCGCCTGACAAGAGCCGATACTCGTTCCTCGCGATCAGGGCCTACTCCCACTGCAGCGCCCACACGCAGGCGGCCGAGCGGGTCCTTTGCCGAATCGGGAAAGGTTATAGCCTTCTGTATGTCCTTGATGGTGATAAGACCTTTGAGACGGTTGTCTTTGTCGACAACGAGAAGTTTTTCGATCCGGTGCTTGTGCAGCAAAGCCTTGGATTCCTCGATGCCTATCTTTTCATCTACCGTGACTAAGTTGTCGCGGGTCATGACTTCTTCAACTCTGAGGTCCAAGTTTTCCACAAAGCGCAGGTCTCTATTTGTCAAAATGCCGCTCAGATAGCCGTTAACGGTAACCGGCACACCCGAAATGTGATATTTCTTCATAATCTGGAGGGCGTCCGATATTCTCTGATCGGGATTGATGGTGATGGGATCCACGATCATTCCTGATTCTGAGCGCTTCACCCGGTCCACCTCTCTGGCCTGATCCTTGATGGAGAGGTTCCGATGGATAATACCGATCCCGCCCTGCCGAGCCAGGCTGATAGCCATCTCTGATTCGGTCACGGTGTCCATGGCCGCGCTGACCAAAGGGATGTTGAGGTCGATTTCTCTGGTCAATCGAGTTGGAACATCCACCTCGGTAGGGAGTATTTCCGAGTAGCAGGGTTTTAGGATTACATCGTCAAAAGTGAGAGACTCGCTAATCACCATCCGATCTTCTCCCTCCCAACGCGTGGGATAAATCTGGTTCTTTCTTGGTAGGCGCTGAACATGGTCGCGACTGTTATCAGGATCAAGTGGAACTTACAAGGAGGTCGATCCCCTTCTCGTTAACGTACGGCCGGCGGGCTCATCTGCATCGCCCGGGTCTGCTCGGCGGCTCTGCCTATTGCTCCCGCGGCTGATTCCGTGAACAGATCCATGTAACTTTCCCACTTTTTCTTCGGGTAAATCAGTTCAGGCTCTGTCTTGATGCCGCCCAGGTCCGCCGCAATCTTCACGGCATCATAAAAGTTGCCTATGGTATCCACCAACCCCATCTCCTTTGCCTTTTCGCCGGTGAAAAACCTTCCGTCCGCGATCTCGTGGAGCTTGTCTTTCTCTATCTTTCCCTTGCGCCCGGCGGCCACATCGGAGATGAATTGCTCATGAACTTCCGCGGCAAAACTCTCCAAGATCTTTCTCTCGTCGTCGCTCAAAGGGCGCACACCGGTGCCTAGATCCTTATACTTGCCGGCTTTGATTATGTTTACGCTTACGCCGATCTTTTCTATTACCTTGTGAATTTCAGGCAACATCATGATGACGCCGATGCTTCCCGTGATGGTTCCCTGGGAACAGACGATCCGGTTCGCGCTGCTGGAAATATAGTACGCGGCCGAGGCGGCCACAGTTTGCATGGAAACGACAACCGGCTTCTTTTTCTTGATTTTGCCAATTTCTCTATAGATCTCCTGAGCGGGCGCCACCGTTCCGCCAGGGGAGTTAATGCGGATCAGGATAGCCTTTACAGAGGATTTCTTGACATATTTCCGCAATTGCTTGAGTGTCTCATCCGAAGAAATAATGGTTCCTTCGATGTTGATGACTCCAATTTTGTTGCCGGATTCAAATACTTGACTCCAGGTCGAGGTCTCTTTATCCGCGTCCGAAAGAAGCGAAACCGCCACAAGCACCACCACAAACCCGGCCACCAGAAAAAGAATGAGAAGGATCGCCAAGCCGGTCCTCGATTTCTTCATGGTATTTCTCCCGTCTGACGAAGCATCAAGAATTAAGCTCAAATATCAAGAAGTTGGCCCATCAATTCCTGAAATAATATTAAAGCCTAACAGAATTTTTGTTCCCCCGCAAGCGATACCCCAGCGAGAACGCGTGCGACCAGGTGGTCTCTTTGACTATTCGGGCGGCATTTCGACCATTCCCAGGCTTCCTCTTAACCCTTCCGTCTCCTCGTGCCCGGTTAGTTTCAAGAAAGCCTTTTCCAGGTTGCCCTTTGTCCTTGCAATGGTGTTCTTTATATTTGCCGGCGTGTCGGACGCTATGATCTTCCCTTTGTGAATAATTGTGATAATCGTGCAGATCTCTTCAGCGACCGCAAGCGTGTGCGTTGACAGGAATACAGCCATCCCGCGGCTGCGAGCCATCTGCATAAAGAGGTCCTTCACCAGCCTAACTCCTCGCGGATCCAATCCCACCATTGGTTCGTCGATTATGAAAATCTTTGGCCGGTGGAGCAACGCCGCACTGATGATAAGCCGCTGCTTCATACCGTGGGAGTAACCCTCGATAAGCTCATCCTTCCAGTCAGCCAATTCGAACATCTCGAGATACTGTGTCCCGAGCCTCTCAAGGTCCCCTGGATCAACGCCATAGATCCCTGCACTGAATTGAAGAAACTCCCAGCCCGTCAGCTTCTCGTAAAGGTATGGTCTGTCAGGGACAAAGCCCGTAATGGCTTTCGCTTTCTCAGGTTCCGTTGCCAGGTTGTGACCACCGAGGATGATGGTCCCTGCATCGGGCTTCATGAGTCCGGCAAGCATGCGAATCGTAGTGGTCTTTCCCGCCCCGTTTGGCCCGAGAAACCCCATGACTTCTCCGGGTGCGACGTGGAGATCTATTCGATCCACAGCCAGGGTTTTGCCGAACCTTTTTGTCAGGTTTTCAATACTAATCATCTTCTTTTAAATCACCTCGCCGCCTATCTGACCCATTAATTAGCTTCCAAAACTTTCAGCTTCAGTTGCCCGAGGAATGATACTACGTTCGCATGCTTTTCCACATCTCCGTATAGGAGGGTAACGTATGACGGCCCCACCGGGAGCCTGTTCATAAGAGGATCCCCGGTGAACCATTTCCTGCCCGCCCAATAGACAGCCCAGGCGTGATAATAAAAGCAATCGTCGGCATGAATGAGGCCCACCGCAATTTGCGCCGGAAGTCCCGCTGCCCGAGCAAGAGAAACCGCCAGCACCGCGTGCTCGTTGCAAGCCCCTTGCTTTGTCTGCAACACAGTGTATGCATCGGGAACTGAAGCCGTGGGGACTTTTTTCAGGTAATTGAATACCCACTTGTTGATAAGACCCGCCGCCTTGATAGGATCTTTTTCGCCTCCCACAATTTCCTTGGCCTTTTGAACTATCGCTTCGTGATCACTCCGGATGAACCTGGATGCAGCCAGGTACTGCTCCATTTCCGGGTCCTTGCAGGGGAGGGTGTATGTGCTTTCGGGAAGAATTTCCTTGGTGATCACGATCTCCGATTTCTTCAACGTCTGTCGGAACTGATCGCTGGGGATCGGCCAATCCTTGCCACCCTGAATTTGAAGACGAACGAGCTTGAGGTCATCTGATTCCGGAATAGAACCTTCCAGGGGGACCGCTGCGAGGGAAATCATGTCGGGGATCTCACGCGTCGCGTGCATCTCTTTCATGATCTCAGCCTTGTCCGAGCGTGTGACCGTGATCCCCAACGGCATCCGTCCTTTTAAGAGGCGCCCCTCATTGTCTATCCACATCGTCAGTTCCAGCGTACGCAAAGAGGCACGCACCCTCCAAGCCTCAACCTTCTTTCCTCCCAATTCCAGGTCGGCCTTTTCCAGGACTCTAATGACCGAATCCGACTTGTTACCGTCCATAGGATCGAAGATCGGCAAGCGAATTTCCTCACCCACCTGTAAGCCCGTCAATGGAACGGGCAACCCCAGTGACCTCGAAATCCTGGGGCTTTCGTAAAGCTTCAGCCGCTTCGTGCCACCGCCTTGGGAGGCTGGTATCTCAAGGAGAAGGTCTCTGCCCTCCATGCGACCCTTCTGCTCGAATGAGATGATTCCCGATGATATTTTCAAACGAAATGAAATCAGTCGGAAGTGTTCATCTACGGTAGAGTCCGTGAAGATGCGGATCGGCTTTATCTGACCTTGAAGATTCAGGGATATGTTCAGGTCATCCCGCAATGCCCATTTATCCTCTCGCCGGAATTGACGGGAACTACCATAGCCCGAGTAAGTGCCTCCGATCCGGATCAGGAACCAGTCATCTGTTTCGGCAGGAGCGATCCAGAGACCTTCCGTGATATCCGCAGCGCCGCCAGGGAGGTAGCGATCCGCAAGGAGCACACCGATCAGTACAACCCAGATGCCGACAACAACGGCTGTCAGGAGAGGATTGAAGCGTAATTTTGAACGTCTAAACAAAGGGGTCATATAGGGTAATAGTTCACCGCGCATCCCGCGGTGATCCCGCGCACCGGCCATTCTCAAGTGAAACGCCGTCGGATGGTTGCAAGAAGTTCCTCGTTATTTTCCAGAACTTGCCCCGCCTGGACCTCAGTCAATCCCGCGCCGACCAAAACTCTGCGGGCAGCTTCACCGGTTATGAGATCGCCGGGACTGTGGGTATCTGTGTCAACTACCAGTCTAGCACCATGGTCAAGTGCCGTTCGCGCTACGTGGCCGTTGGTGATGCTGTGGCCGGCCCTGGCCGTAATTTCCAGAAAGACCCCTTTGTCCGCGGCCAGCCGAGCCTCGGAAGGCGTAATGAAACCTGGATGGGCCACTATGTCAGCGCCGGCCTCGATGCCCGCCAGATTTGTCCCTGGCGCGACAGGTTCCACAGGAGATTCCCCGTGAACTATAACAAATACTGCCCCAAGTCTTCTCGCTTGGTCAACCAGTTCTGAGATTTGGGCCGGTGGCGCATGAGTGATTTCAATACCTGGGATCACGAAGGTTTCTTGAAAGCGGTTCAGTTCCCTGGCGACTTTGACTAGCTTGGGGACAAGCCATTCCAGGTTGGATCCGTCCGCATGGTCGGCCAGTCCAATGGCACGATATCCAATATTGCAGGCCCGACGCACCAATTCGCTTGCAATAAGCGCTCCGTCACTCAGAATAGTATGAGTGTGAAAGTCGATCACGTTCACCTCCGATGGGGCGTTCTTTGTATTCATCGGCTGCTTGGAAGTGCTCCGACTCTTTTGTGCCTTGCAGCCGTAGATTTTGCTCGACCGCAACCTTTGCTCGCTAGTCCCTACAACATACATGCGCGGAACCAAAACTCCAAGGGCACACCAGTGTTCCACGACTTCCTTTTCCTTTGGCTGCCGCTTGGGGGAGGTCGCGTGCGAGCCACCCGCCAAAAATCTCTTCCAATGGTCGTGGTTTTATTCTAAGATCGGCTCCGCTGGCGAAATCTTTGTCCTGCCGATTCCAGAGTGGAGTTGAGGTAAATTTGACACTGCCCCTTAATGCGGATCTTGAGTAGGACCAGAACGATGGCCGGCCTGAGTTTGAGGGAAAAACGTAGATCGGGCGACCCGCAATTGATCTGAAAAGAGTCACGCCGATTATTTCTATGGATGCACGACTTTCAAACGGTTCGATAGGCGATGGAAAAGAAAGAAGCGCGAATAAAATGTAGCGACTGCGGGACATCCTACAAAGTCAAGATTCCCGTTACCGACAAACCCGTTAGCTTCAAGTGCAAGAAATGCGGCAAGGTTCTCAAGCTCAGGATTAAATCCGTCGCTCCGCAAGCTGACATTCCAACTGCGCCCTCGTTTCAGACACCCATGGAATCGCTGCCGGAGTTTGAGCGCACTCAGCTACCGGATTCGGACGCGTACGATGACCAGGCCCAAGGGTCATCAGTGAGTGGCCCCACTCTGGAGCCGCACTTCTTCGGCCAAGCCGTCGAACAGCCGCCGTCTGTGCAGCCCCCGTCTGCACAGGACAAGAGCCGGCGATGGATCGTTCTATCGGGCGACATCGTCAAGGGGCCGTTTATCGACGACGAAATAGCTGCCATGATTCGCGACGGCGACATAACTGCTGAGACCTCCCTCAGGATGGGAGAGCGGCCCTGGATAAAAGCCGCTGAAATAGCCAATTTCCGGGAGCTGTTTCCGGAATTGCGACGGGACTCGAAGAAGGGGCCCCTCGAGTCGATGACGTTGGTCGATGATGCTGATGCCTCTGAGGAGGACAAACCTTCCCGACCACCTTTCTACAAAGAGTTGCCGGCCATCATTCAGTATCCGGTCTCGGGTGGAGGCTGGCAGCCGCTAGCCATATTTGCTGGGATTGCGTTTGTGCTCTGCGCGGCGTTGTCGTTTGAATTCCTGGTGGGGTTGCCGATAAGCCTGGTCGGCTGGGTGCTTCTCTACGGGTACTTGGGCAGTCTCATGCAGTTCAGCAGTCAGTCTCCGGCAAGTCCACCTCCTGGCTGGAACTTTGGCGCGGCTAAGGATATGGTGGCCCAGGGAGGCAAGATTTTGCTAGTGGTCCTGGTCTGTTCGCTCCTCCCCGTGGGAATTCTCGTCCTGGGCATGATAGCCTGCTTCTTGAATTCGGAGGCATTTGTCGGGTACATTCTTATGGCCCTGACCGTACTTGTTTACGCTGCCTCCCTTTTCATGGTACCAGCCGCTCTAGTGGTCTTGGGCAGCTGTCAAAAGGTGACGACCGCATTCAGTCCCGGCAAGATTATGGCCTTGGTCAAAATGGGCGGGCAACCCTATCGCATGCTCGCTCTGGTTTCGCTCGCCGCTGGGCTGATTTGCATGCTTGCCGCGGTGCTGGCGATGTTCCTGGTTGAGATTCCGGACGTGGGTTTTCTGGTGTCGGGTCTTGTCATGGCGCTTGTCCTTTCTTACGGCCACTTTGTATGGTTTCATGTTCTGGGAAGGTTTGCGGGAGAAAACGGAAAGCTGACCCGTCAGGTCTTGTCTCCTAGTGCAACTTGATATGGAAAGGTTGACTCAGAAAATGGATCTGAAGGATACCGGCGGAAAAGTCCCGAGGTTCGTGGTGTTTCCGGTGGTTGTTCTTTCACTGGCGCTACTTTGCTGCGAGGCTCGAGCCTTTGATGTCTTTGATGTGGTGCCGGGGGTTATCGAGTCCCCGGAATTCAAAGGAAAGGACCCGATTCAAAAACTCCGATTGGTTGCGGACCTGCTGCGAGCAAACAGGATCAAGCAATCGGATGTTGCGTACGTCGTCCTGGATTGGGGAGACCAATACCTTAGGGAACCCTCTGACCCGTTGGAACGGTTGAAGAGGTGGGCCGAGTTGGCAAACGATCATCAACTCAGTCACATCAAGATTCCAAGAGATTTCTTGAACCGTGTATTGCTTGCCGAGTACTTGGTGAGTCAAGCCTCCTATCTTAAAGGTGCTCCACGCAAGAAGCTGGAGATATTAGGAAAACTTTCGGAAAAGAATCTAGTCGATTGGTCGGTGGCCCTGGCTTACGCCGGCCTTTATGCGGGCAACATCATCACAGGCGCAAAGGATCACGACTCTTCGTCCCCTCTGGAAGAGTTGAACATTCTAAAGAAACTGAGGGACGCTGGATTGGTCGGGCGTCATTACTGGGTGCCAACCGAAGCGATCCTGGTCTCTGAAGTGCTGGCCATGGACCAGGATTACCGGAAGGCATCTCCCTTCGACCAGCTCGTCAAGCTCAGAGAGCTTGAACGAAACGGCCTCGTCACCGTACAGACCAGGAAGGAGCTTGAGAAGCTGCCGGTCTGGCGGTTGCTGGCATCTGATTCATCATTCCTGAAGGCTGACACCGCTGCCAAGAGGGAACGGCTGCTGAAATTGAAAGCCGAAGGGTTGGTTTCGGCTTCCACCACCTCCGATCTCAACGGAATGTTTCGCCCCATGCCCCTGACCTCACCCATGGAAGCGAGACCCACCCCGCTCCCGCAGAAGATTTCTCCTTCCGTAAAGTGACGGTGCAACTTTTTCAACAAGAGGGGTATGCTATATGGTCTGACATTCTGATTGGGAAGGTCTTCAGGCCATGTCACCAGAAAGGAACCTACTTTGTGCGGAATAGCAGGCTTCATAAGCAACGGCCAATGGCAGGAAGCGCCTGATCTATCTTGGCTGGACAGTATCCTCAACCGCTTGGAGGAGCTGTCAACCGACTCAGGCCGGTGGGAGGAATTTGACAAGCCTCTCAAAGACCTCGTTAGCCGGTTCGACGACCTGATGTCTTTCGGCTGTCACATGGCGCTCGTCGAGCGGTCTGCCATATTGCCGAAAATGGAACGCCTTGCAGAACTTCTCGACGGACTTCTGAAACGAACCACTGATTTAACGGCAACATACGGAATGACAGATGTCCTTGAACAACTGGCCGACGATGCGCGGGACTGCCTGTGGCAAATAACTAAGGAAGTCCTTGGCAACGTAGTGCGGACAACAGATTTGTTGTCCGAGGGCTTGGCAAAGTCCGAATCAGGGCGTGCCAGGCATTTTGTGGCCTGGGCAGTGGAACAGGTCATGGAAAACGTTGACCGTCTGGAAGTTCGCGGCAGAGATTCAGCGGGCATAGCAATCCAATGTTTGCTGCTCGAAGATGCCGATCTGGGCACGGTTCTGGGGCCGGACGCGCCACCCGCCCCACTTGACCCTGAAAGACTGAAAAGCGGTGTCCAGAGATTTACCAACACAACAAAACTGGCCACTGGCCTAATCTCTTACACGTTTGTATACAAGATTGCGAATCTAGTGGGCAGGCTTGGGGATAACACAAGCCGCCTGAGGAACGCTGTTTGCGGCGACCAATTGCTGTGGAAAATAGCAGGCCTGACAAAGCAGATCAACATCGTAGCGCACACGAGATGGGCCTCAAACGGAATTATCAGCCTGTCGAACTGCCATCCCGTTGATGGCCGTCTGCGCGGTCGGGATCACCTCCCAACGCTTGATGACACAGGGGCGCAATTCGTCCTAAATGGAGACGTAGATAACTATCAAACCCTCATGGAATCCGTGGTGAGAGGCGAAGGTTACGACATTGACCCGTTCATCACCACAGACACCAAGATCTTGCCGCTTTTGTATCGTCTCGGTACGGACCCGGCCAAATTTCCTGAGGAGAGGTTTGCTGGGGTCATGAATGCCTGCGAGGGGTCTCTGGCCGTGGTCATGCAGCACCCACACTGCCCACGAGAATTGTTTCTGGGCCAGAAGGGGAGCGGACAGAGCCTATTTCTTGGCAAAGTCAAAGACGGCTTTATTCTCGCGTCAGAGGTCTACGGACTCGCGGCTCGAACCCGCAGGTCATACGCGCTTTCCGGTACCGAGCGCGGCGGCACTCAGGTCGTCATTACCGCGGGCGCTTCCGCCCCCGACCTGATGACGGGCCGCTTCTTGGAAGACGGCCAACCGTTCGAAATAAAGGGCGAACCCATCTATATCCACTCCAGGGACATTTTTCGAGGCTCGTACGACTACTATTTCGAAAAAGAAATACACGAAGCCCCCTCCAGCATTAGGAAAACCATCAAGCACAAGTACCGAAAGGTGGGCGGTCGAATAGACTTCTCCAAAGAAGGCCGCGGAAGCTTCGGCGGCCTTTTGGGCCGCTTGAGGGACCCCGCGTTGCCCCCTGTACGGAGGATCATGGTTATAGGTCAGGGGACAGCCTCAGTGGCGGCTATGGGTGCCGCCTATTTGATCGAACGCGCTCTTGCGGGATCTCGTGTCACCGTAGACTGGCGCAAATCTTCGGAGATGTCGGGCTTCCTTTCTGAAGAGCCTCTAGCAGACATGTTGCTGATAGCGATTTCTCAGAGCGGTACCACTACCGACACCAACCGTACTGTGGACGTGGCAGGCTCGCAGGGCGCGTGGGTTCATGCAATTGTGAACCGCCGCAACTCGCCACTTGTGTCCAAGTCCAATTCCCACCTCTATACCAGCGACGGTCGCGACGTGGAAATGGCCGTAGCCTCCACCAAGGCTTTCTATGCCCAAATTTCTGCCGGCAAACTCACGGCCCTCCTGCTGGCTCAGGAATTCAACACCCTGTCAGAAGAAGAGATCTACGACGGAATCCAAGAGCTGGAGAAACTCCCTGCAGAAATCGAATCAGTGCTGGAGCAGTGCCACTCCATCAAAGAGGCCGCGGAAAAGCACGGACCAACCAGCCGAAATTGGGCGGTGGTAGGAAACGGAGCCAATAAGATTGCCGCTGATGAAATCAGAATTAAACTCAGTGAGCTGTGTTACAAATCAATTCCTTGCGATTTTACAGAGGATAAAAAGCACATTGATCTGTCAGCAGAGCCCCTGACCATAGTAGTGGCCAACGATCTGCCGGAACAGCTAGTGCAGGACACTGTAAAAGAGGTGGCGATTTTCAAGGCCCACAACGGCAAGCCGCTGGTCTTGTGTGCCCGTGGCGAGACGCGCTTCAGGGAACATGCGGAGCAAGTGATCGAACTGCCGACAATAGGGGCGGGTCTGGGCTTTGTCCTGGCGACGGTGGCCGGACACTTGTGGGGGTTTTACGCGGCCAAGGCTATTGATGCCAGTGCTGAGGAACTGCGAAATGTCCGATCTATGTTGGCCAAGGTCCTGGAAGAGCCGGAAAGTTGGGACCCGGATGCGTTGCGATCAAAGTTAGGCAAGGTCATGAAGCTTATAGAGTCGGGGGAGATGAACGCCTCGCTTCCTGCATCTACGGTTGCCGCGCTGGCGACTTACGCCGGGAGACTCGAGTACAGCCCGCATGGGCGTGAAGCTGCAAGAGACGAAGTCGAAGCAGGGATCGCAATACTCAACCGGGCGATAGAAGACATGACCCGGCCCATTGATACAATTCGACATCAGGCAAAAACTGTCACTGTGGGCATTTCTCGGCCGCACGAAGTACTGCCCCCTGTCCTGCTGAGCGCTCTTGAGGCGCTGTCGGTACTATCCAGTCACATCAAAGAGCAGGATCGGCGAATGTTGCGCACCGTGTCTTCCATAATTCTAGGGGTTCAGGGCGGGCTGCTTTACAAAATCGTTCAAGCGGTGCGAGGCGCATCGGCGGGTCTACGTGACGACACCCCATGGATTCAAGTGTCCAAACGATTCGGGACCTGTGTAGGCAAGACCTCGCGATATGATCAGCCTCGGCCGGCCGGCGGCAGCAAACGGACCACGCTAAGGGTTGAACGGGCCGTCTGGAGTTCCGGGCCGGAGGGGGCTGAGAATTTGTTGCTCCTCCCTCTTTTTGACGAAGAAGCTGGAGACAGCAAAGGAATATTACTCTTTCATCTCATTTTCGAGGAACATACCTCCGTTCAACAGAAAATGGCTGCTCTCCGGGCACTGGGAACGCGGTACCACGATGTAATGGAGTGGCTCGAGGAGATCTCCAACTCACGGAGCCTCGAAGATGTGCTGGCAGCGGTGTCTCCAAGGGATTTGGTTCTCGCTCCCGTGGGGAGTCTGGTTCCGCGGAAAAGCCAGTAGACCCGCTCCCAATATTTTTGACCTATTTCCCCGCAGTATGCGGGAAGCTCGCGGCACTAAGGAAATGTCCCTTATTTTGTAAGTTAGAGGCACAGCATGCTGTTCCTCTACAAATCAAAAGGGGTGCGTGACGCTTGGTGTTCGAGGTTTCGTAACCGCTTCCGCTCACTCTACGCCCTTCCCATACACCTGCATAACAACTGGGGGTTTTTACCGTACGACGAGTTCGCGCCGAAATACTTCTTGACAAAATAGTCTAAAAATTATATACAAAAATAGAGATTTATATGAAAACATTAAACCACTTTATTGGTAATTGGTTCCGGAGGCAGTTGATGTCAAAGAAATTCCAGTTGCTCACACTGTCGGCCCTTATCGCTGTTGTGATCTCGTGCCTCCCGCAAAGTGCGGCCGCCTTCGAACTCTTCCCGAGGCCGGAAGGACAATATACGGTGCAGCGAGGAGATACCCTTTACGGGATCGCCGGAGCCTACTACGCAAATCCAGCGCTTTGGCCTTTCTTGTGGAACCAAAATCCGGCTCTTTCCATCAAAGGGGGCAGCCCGGAGCAGCAGCCGTTGACGCCCGGCACGAAGGTTGATCTCTATCAAACGAGGTATCCGTACGCCGCAATGAACCAGAGCTATGTGGCTCCCACCGGGTTACCGGAAGATGCACGCTTCCTCATCACTAAGACCCCATACCAAGGAATTCCCTACGACAAGAGGTATTTCAGATTCAAGCTAACCCTGCGTCCCACTCAGCTCTGGGGGTATATCGTAAGCGCTCCGGACCAAATTAAAGAGAACTATCTCGAAAGAGATCTCGTGTATATCCGTTTCAGGCCCTCGAAAAAACAGGCCATACTGGTGGGGGATCGTTTCGGTATCTACCGAGACAAAGGCCCTCTGAACCATCCCCTGAACCCCGACCGCCCTATCGGATTCATGAGCGAAATAATCGGTGAAGTCGAGGTCACAAGCACTGGTCAAAATCTGGCGACCGCGATAATACTCGACAGCTACGTTGAAATCAAAAGGAGCGACAAGATCTGTCTTTTCACTCCAAGATCCCGCGAAATTGTACCGTCCAAGACTCACCAGATGCTGACGGGGACAATTCTCGCCAGTGCTACGGGGGAAAGTTTTCTCAACGAGACCAGCAGCCTCGAGAATGACATTGTGATCATTGACCGGGGCGATTGCAACGGAATGAGGGAAGGGATGCTGGTCAACATATACCGGCCACCACATCCTGTGACAGACCCCTACTTTCACCGGTGGGTCTCCACACCGGACAGGTACGTGGGGGAAGGAATGATTCTGAAGGCCTTTGAAAAAAATGCCACTCTCCTCATAACCAGGTCGCGTGAAGAAATAGTGCCCGGAGACGTCATCAAGAGCGTGTCAGACTGAAGCCTACCAATTACGGCTCAGATCTTGTTTGCCGCAGCACGTTCGGCTAAGCATTAGCGCGCCCGAGTTGAGCCTTGTAGAGTGTTCGATCCCGCAAAGTCCTTGACACCTCCCACCCCGTGCTCTAACTTACCGCCGTTAAGCTACAGAAAATCCGTTACTTTGGGCCTGGACTATTGAGAGCGCCGCTTGGAAATGAGGAATGGCCCATTCCGACCCCTTTCGGCGCGGCAAGGCCCTTTTTTGACTCATCCTGGAGCCAGGCAAGGAGTTCCGACTAACAGCCGACGAATGCCTACAGAAAACGCTCGTATATTTAACTGGTTGGCTCTAGAGCGAATCCCGAGGGTGGGCCCGCTGACCATTGCCCGATTGTACGATGCCTTCGGAAGTCCGCGAGCGGCCATGGAAGCTAATCCTCGGGAAATCTGTCAACGAGCCCGCCTAAGTGAGAAGCTCGCGCATGTGATCGCAGACTTTAAGCCTCCGCGGGACGATATTATCCGGGAGATGGAGATTCTTCAAAAGCTTGGCGCTCGAATCGTTTCGCGTTGGGATGAAGATTATCCCCCTAATCTGAAGGAGATTTACGATCCGCCGGCACTACTTTTCGTAAGGGGAGCAATTGTCTCGCAGGACACTAGGGCTGTCGCCGTGGTAGGTGCCAGGAATCCAACGCGTTACGGTCTGGACGTGACAGAGCAGATCAGCCGAGATCTTGTCCGCGAGGGCATTACTCTTATCAGCGGTCTTGCCCGAGGGATCGACACCGCTTGTCACAAGGCCGCTTTGAAGGGAGGAGGTCGAACTATCGGCGTTCTTGGTTGCGGACTAGACGTGCCTTATCCCCGTGAAAACAAAGATCTCATAGAGGAAATGGTGAAGACTGGCGCAGTGATCAGCGAATTTCGGCCCGGCGTGGCTCCTCTTGCAACGAATTTTTATCGCCGAAACAGGATCGTATCCGGCCTCGCAAAGGGAATTCTGGTGGTGGAAGCCACTCGCAACAGCGGTTCTCTTATCACGGCCGCTCATGCGTTGGATCAGAACCGCGATGTGTTCGCGGTTCCGGGGAGCGTAATGAATAAGCGCTCGTCGGGTCCGCACCACTTGTTGAAGCAAGGGGCCGGTCTGGTAGAATCAGCGGATGACATTGTGCAGGCCCTGTTTACACCGCTGGCTGCGAAGCCACAGCCTTCTCTGTTCGAAGCGCCTGAGGAGGGAGAGAATCTTTCTGAAACCGCGCGCCTGGTCCTGGAAGCTCTGGATCCAGACCCCGTGCCAATAGACCTCTTGGGCGAAACTTTGAAAATCGACGCAGGCATACTATCCGGCGCCCTGGTGGAACTGGAGTTGCACGGACTCATCCGTCAGTATCCAGGGAAAATGTTTGCTCGAGTTTTGCGTTAGTGCCACTGAGGCTTTTTCAACATCCGTGGACGCGGGGATGACGGTAAGAGGGTTCGGTGCAATCATCCGTTTACGAGCTGCCTGCCGCAGAAATCCTCTCGTCATTCCCGCGCACGCGGGCATCCAGAACGGCTGGTAACGGGTCCTAAGTGGCCCAATTCGTAATTCGGGTGACGCATTCTCCGACTGGAGAAAATGAGGGACGGTTCGAGATCGCAGTATTGGTGGGACAGCCATTTTGCCTGTCCCACCAATACTGCTCGAAATATGTCACCGAATTTATGAAAAGGAGCACTAACCTGGATTCCCGCGTACGTGTGAATGACGGATGATGACCACCGCCCTTGACTTTTTTGGAATCTGCTTCAATTTAGGGGCGGTCGATTCACAAGATAGAGGGATTGTTACAATAACTCTCATTGGAAATGGCCCTTTGCCCGACGCCGATATGAGAGCATGGGTAAAGGCGTCTGCCCGCTGTCCCAAATTTTGTGGCAACCTGCGATTGAACTTTCGAGCTTTAGGAAGGACGACATTTCATGGACAAAACGCTGGTAGTGGTTGAATCACCGGCTAAAGCAAAGACTATCAAGAAGTACCTCGGTACCGGTTATGAGGTGAAGGCGTCGGTAGGACACATCAAGGACCTGCCTCAGAAAGAATTGGGCGTCAAAGTTAGCGAGGGATTCGTACCGGAATATCAGATTATCAGCGGAAAAGAGAAGATAGTTAAGGAACTCAGCGCTGCCGCCCAAAAGGCCGCGAGGGTCTTTCTGGCGACAGACCCGGATCGGGAGGGAGAGGCGATTGCCTGGCATCTGCGTGAAGAACTGAAAAAACCTGCAAAAAGTGTTTTCCGCGTTCTGTTCAACGAACTGACGGAGAAAACAATCAAAGAAGCGATCGCGCATCCCTCAAGGCTGGACGAGAACAAGTACAATGCCCAGCAGACTCGCCGCATACTGGACAGAATCGTGGGGTATCAGATCAGCCCCCTGCTCTGGGACAAGGTACAGTACGGGTTGAGCGCAGGACGGGTGCAATCCGTAGCTCTCAGACTTATCGTCGATAGGCAGAACGAGATCGATACGTTTGTTCCTCAAGAGTATTGGACCATTACGGCTACTCTCGTTGCCGGCATTCCCCCTTCATTCGAGGCCAAACTGATAGAAGACGGCGGCAAGAAGATTGAGATCTTGGACGCTCGCTCCGCCGCTCGGTTGGCAGCCAGCGCACGGGAGTTCCCATTTGAGGTCGCTGATGTCAAACACCGTGAACGAACCCGTAAACCTGCGCCTCCCTTTATCACTTCCACACTTCAACAGGAAGGTTCCCGGAAGCTGAGAATGACGAGCAGCCGCACCATGAGGATCGCACAGCAGCTCTACGAGGGAATCGAGCTTGGCGATGCAGGGGCGGTGGGTCTCATAACCTACATGAGGACCGACTCTCCCAGGATTGCCCCTGAGGCTTTGGCCGCGGTCAGGGACTACATCCAGAGCAAGTACGGCCCCGAGTACCTCCCTGAACGGCCCCACACGTACAAAGGAAGAAAAACCGCCCAGGAGGCTCACGAGGCCATTCGTCCCACCTCGATGGATCTTCCACCCGACAAAGTCTCGCGATTTATGGACAAAGCCCAGAGCGCTCTTTACACCCTGATATGGAACCGCTTCGTGGCCAGCCAAGCCGCCCCGGCCGTCTTTGACCTGACAACGGCCAATATACGGTCTGGTAAGTTGCTCTTCCGAGTTACCGGATCGGTCATGAAGTTCGATGGATTCATGAGGATTTATTCGCAAGAGAAGGACGACGAGTCAGGGCAGAGTAATGGCGAAAAAGAGGATGCCGGTCGATTACTCCCCCCACTGAAAGCCGGCGACAAGCTGGCGCTGAAGAAGTTGTTGCCGCGTCAGCACTTCACTCAGGCGCCACCGGCCTTTAACGAAGCCTCGCTTATCAAGGAACTCGAAGAGCAGGGCATAGGCCGGCCTTCCACATACGCGGAGACTGTCAGCACCATCCAAAAGCGAAAGTACGTAGAACTTCAAGATAAGAAATTCAGGCCGACCCTTCTTGGCCGTATCATAGCCGGGCTCCTGGTGGATAGCTTCCCCAAGTTGTTGAATACACGGTTTACTGCAGAAATGGAGTCCTCACTGGACCGGATTGAAGATGGGAAAGCATCTTGGACGGACACGCTGGAAGATTTTTATGGGCCTTTCCAATCAGATCTTCAGCATGCCAAAAGAAATATGAAGAACGTCAAACGGGAAGGCATCCCAACACGAGCCCAGTGTCCCGAGTGCGGCGCGCCGCTTCTGGTCCGCTCAGGACGATACGGCTTGTTCATAGGCTGTTCTGCGTACCCTGAATGCGCTTACACTCAGAAGTTAGCCGCTGAAAAACTACCCAGTGCCGAGCCTATCCCCACAGATCAAAAATGCTCCGAATGCGGTGCGCCCATGGTCATAAGGGCGGGCCGCACCGGCCCGTTCATGTCGTGTTCACGTTATCCGGAGTGCAAGGCCGCCCGTCCGCTGACCACCGGTGTGACATGCCCCAAATGCGGTACCGGAGAACTTGCCCAGCGCCGAACCAAGAAAGGCAAAACCTTTTATTCTTGCAGCCGCTATCCTCAGTGCGACTACTCGTTATGGTACAAGCCGGTGAGCGTGGCCTGCCCCAATCCCGATTGCGACTCCGTGATCATGGAGGAACGGGCCGGCAAGAAGGACAATGCCTTTCTCCAATGCCCAAAGTGCAAAACCAAACTTGAAAATGAGGCTGCTTAGAACTGAAGTAGTTGCCAAAAATGATGCCCATTTGGCCACCCGAGAAGGAGAATCCGGAGGACTCCCCGTGACAGGTGTTTTACCCGTCATCCCCTCGAACACGGCAATCCAGAGTCTTCACCACGGATCAAGTCCAGGATGACGGTGTCATTCTCGCAAAACGTACAAGAATGTTGGTAATTACTAAAGTTGCGAGAATGGCAGGGCAAATCCGAAAAAAAAAACCCAAAATCGTTAGGAGGATAATTGGGGGTCACATGGATACGAGACGGGTGCCTCTACGTTGGCTTCACCCTTCCCTGAAAAATATTCGTCTGGCTTCCTCTTCCTTCGCAACTGAAAGGAGCCCAAGCTCCTCTCCCCGGAGGAGGGGAACGCCTGGTCTGGCTATACTACAACGGGCTCCCGAAATTGAGCTGAATATTTCCACCCAGCGTAATGGCATTCCGGTCAAATGAGGCATCACTGCTTACGCCGACAAGGCCAAGGGGATTAGTCGTCAGATTCGCCTGCCCGTGATAGAGGTGCCACCTGAAGAAGGCGCCGATGCCCATACCGGCAGCAAAGTTTCGGTTGTATTCGGCAAAAATCTCCGTCCAATAACTGTGGTTCCAGTTACCCGTGGAATCAACCCTCGTGCCGAGGGTGTTTGCGTTTGTCTCAGAAAAGGTCAGATTGGCAGGCGCTACAGGGAAGCCGATCCATCTCACCATCACGTTACTCGCAGGGCCACCGACACTGGTTTGTAGACCCACAAACGGCAGGTAACTGTTGACAGTCAGGTCAGCCGTATCGTCCGGAGTGAACACTACGCCGAATGCGTTGGTGGGGTTGTCGAAACGCGTTGAAAAATGATCGTAACGAAAGCCCGCGAGTAGCTTAAACGGGGTGCAGCATGCCCAAGTTGCCGCTGCGTCAAGGTACCACCACTCCGTACGAGTATTCCACGTTCTGTTTCCTACCCCCGGGGTTGTCGTCACGACAGCCGAGCTTGTGCTGATGGTCAGGGTAGGCTCCTGTTCCGAACCTTGCCGATTCGACGGTATCAGTACCCAGCCATCAAGATCCAGGCCGCAGGTCTCGTTGAAGTTGATTTTCTCTTCCAAACCCAGCCACAGGCCCGACAGAGGGTATCTATGCGCGCCTCCGAAGCTGCTCCCAGGATTTGGGTCGGCGAAGCTCCAAGCTGCTCTCCTTACGGATTCCATCCAACCGACGTAGAAAGTGGGGCTCCCGAAGAGAGGGGGACCGGAGGGGCCACACGGACCGGAGCCGCCTCCAAACGCCGGCATGCTGCCGGGCCAGATATTGAATGGACTTTGAGCGTGACCAGAGACAGTGAATGTCGCCACTACTAGCAGAGCGGCAAATAGAATAAAGCCCTTTTTCATAACCATACCTCCCACGCACATACCCAACAAACCCGCTCTCAGGGGGCTAGGTCCGCGGGCAAATTAAGAAATTACACCTTCTGATTTTGCCTAATCTTATTGGAGAATGTTGTCAAGGTCAAGCTTTTTTTTGATGGGCGGTAAAGAGGGGCCAATGTAGTCTTGCCGAGTTTCTCACGAAAAGTAACCTTCCCACCGGGCACTGGCGGGGGTCATCTTTTATCAAGGGCTCCAGAAGCGCTAAAGTTGGCCGGTAGGGATCCGGGCGCAGAGTAATGTCTCCAGAGAAAAAACTCCGTCAAAGGGAAATCGTCGGTAATCAGGTCAATTTCAGGGTTCTCCGTAATCGCCTTGACATCGAGGTTATCGAACATGAGTAATGAAAATAATTGATCCGCCGAGACGCAACTTCGATCGTACTCAAGTAGATCATTAACAATCTTAGGGTCATCGAAGGCATCATTTATTCTGCTCCGGAGCTCATCCGAAGGTAAATATCGGAGTGGTCCGACGACATACAGTCCCCATCCATTCGGACCAGCCCAGACTGTAGTGTTGGAAAAAACAAGACCGAATGTCTTGATGAGACTGAGATAATCCTTTCCAAGCCCTCCTGGAGTCCACAGGCACATGACCCCGTCGGGGTTCAATCTTGATTTGCACAGCCTGAAAAACTCTTCTGTGTAAAGATTCACTGTTCTCGCACTCCAGACAGGGGGGGCGGGGTCCACCGAAATCACGTCATATTTCTTCGGCGACAAGAGCAGGTGATTTCGGCCATCATTGGCCACAAGGCTAATATTCCTGTTTTTCAAAGTATTTTTTGCATCCGGATGGAAGAACTTGAAAGTATCGAAAGTCTCGGAAACCAGTTCAACAGCAGTTATCTTCAGCCCCGGATATACTGACGCGGATTTTACGGTCGTTCCCAGGCCAAAACATATCACCAAAAAATCTTTTGGCTCCTTGGCGAACATCATAGGAAGGTGTGCCATGAGCTTGGTCTCGGTACACAGGAATGTCACGCCAATCCCGTTTATCAACAACTGTTTCAAGTCTTTCGCTGCGAACGCCGTGACAGTGCCTTCGATGCCTTCTTTGTTCAAGAATATTGTTGCACTCCCATGAGCAGCGTGGATCCTTTTTTCGATCGTAGCCATGAAGGGATCTTGGCTAAAGTTCCCGACAACCAAAAGCCCGAAGATGAGGCAAAACGGGACCAGCGCCACATTGCGCATCTTCGACCGTTCTGTTTCCAGTCCAACCAGTAGCAGTCCCAGGAGGGTGTTCACCGCCGCGAGCAAGAGAACAGTTCTTGTAGAGCCGATTGCAGGAATGAGCACAAAACCTGCTATCAAAGATCCCAGGATACATCCAGCGGTATTGAAGCCATACAGCCGTCCTACAGAGGATCCCGTCTCTTCATCGGTCCTTGTGTAACATCTGCCAGCGATCGGTAGTATCATGCCGAACGCAAACGTCATAGGAAAAACCAGGATTACTGTAGCAACTATGGGAAGAAGGCCCCAACCCATCCGGCCTGTCACCAGTAAATTATCGAGAGGAGAAAAGAGGTATAAATTCAGAACTGATAGCGTTCCTATCGCCAGTTCCAGAATGCCAAAACCGAGCAGAGGAGATTTGAATGCATCTACCAGTTTCTGGAGAGACATGCTCCCTAAAGATATTCCGGCCAGGAATACGGCCAGCATGGCTGCAAACGCGTAGATCGAATTTTCCAGGAACAGAATGAGTTGGCGGGTCCAGATCACTTCGTATGCCAACGCCGTGAACCCACTTATCGCGAACGCCAGCAGGACAAAGCTTCTAATGCCGGACGAATAGTGTGAAATGGTCCTGGCAGCCTTGGTTGTGCCGTTTCTGACGGTTCCGGGCGGGTACCGGGGCTCCGTCCTGGAGATCTGAAACGCGGTCCCTGCCACAAGCAGGTTGATGGCCACTGCCACGTAGATCGCTACCAGCTCCCCGAAAATACCTATTACAAAAAATGTTCCGAGCCCTATACCCACCACCGCCCCCAGCGTGTTAATGCCGTACAACAGGCTGAGACTCTTTCCGAAAAGAACGTTCTTTCTAGCCTGATGAGCCGTGAGAACCGGCAGGGTAGCTCCCATAAGGGCTGTGGGAAGGAGCAGGGTCAGCAGGGAGACCAGGCCGGTTCCAATAGCAGTGATGGTCACATTTTCCCCGCTGGCCTGATAGATATAACTGAAGAGAGGAACTGAAGCCGAGAATAAATGTGGAATCAGCAAGACGGTTCCGGCTACGAGAAGCTCCAAGACAGCATATATTCTGAGAGGGTCACTTCTTCTATCAATGAATCGGCTCGCAAGCAGGCTTCCCACCGACAACCCGGCCATGAATGCCGCAACAACTATGGCCGTAGCGTACATCGTTACGCCCGTAGTCCTTGAGAGCATCCGCAGCCATACCACTTGGTAAATCAACGCGCTCGCACCGGATGCGAAGAAGAGCCAGTATATCAAAGAGTTCAGCAACATCGATTTCATGTTCGCGTGGGATGCCCGGTCCTGGGTTTGGTCATCTTGACAGTCTCCGGGTGGATTGTGAATAGAACATTCAGTCGGTGAAGAATCAGCCACGAAACGATCTTCTTTCATTTTGCGGATTGTTTTCCCATTAAAGCACGAACTCTCTCAAGATTCTTCCTAGCCGAATCATCTTTGGGGTTGTGTCTCGCGGCATTTTCAAAGTGCGCAGCGGCCTCCGCATAATTCCCGGACTTTGCCAGCAGGACGCCGAGATTGTTGTGGATCCTCCAGTTACGGGGGCTCACCAGAAGTGCCTGACGGAAGTGAGCAGCGGCTCCCTTCAAGTCGCCGGATTTAGCCAGCAGCAGCCCCAGACTGTTGTGGGCTTGCCAGTTCTCTCTTTTCAGTTCTAAGGCACTATTGAACTGGACCGCCGCTTCTTGGTCCATCCCGAGGCTCACGTAAGCCTCTCCCAAGTTGTAATGAGCCTCGTCAAACCCGGGGGTCAGATCAATCGCGCGCAGAAAGACAGAAGCGGCCTCTGAGGCGCTACCTTGACTGAGCAATACCGTCCCCAGTCCAGTAAGACATCTGGGATCAGACGGCGCCAGGTCCGCGGCCTTTTGCATATAAAACAACGCTTCCGAGAGCCTATCCTGCTTTAAATAAAATTCTCCCAGCGCGAACTGGGCGCGCGGGGCCTGTGGTTCAATCTCAACGGCCTTTTTCACAGATGCTTCTGCTTCCGCGGTGTCCCCCAGCGCGGCGTAAGCAGCCGCCAGGTTCACGTACGAAGGCATGTAGAGCGGGCTGATTTCCAGAACTCGCCTGAAGGTTTCAACCGCCTCAACGTTCTTACCTTGTTTATGGAGTGCGACACCAAGACTGTCCAGAGCGTGAAGACCGATCTGTTTCTCAACGTTCTCGTCATAAATGGGAAACCCTTCGACAACGTCCGACCAAAACAGAACCGGGTCCCTCCATAAATTTGCCTTGGACACAGTGGTCAAGCTCATTACTGCGACCACAACCGCGGCCAAAAGGGCGGTGGGAGCAGGCCTCAAATACCACGGTTGTTCGCGGACAGACCTGGTTCTTGCCAAGATTTCCAGAAGTCCGTCCGCCAACACCAACAAGAGTCCAAACATCGGTAGACTCGCTCGGTAAGTCAAGAAGAGGAACTTGGGGAGCAGCAGCGATTCCGGCGCCAAATTGACGAGAAAGAAAAGCAGCCCAAATCCGATGAGCGGCCGTTTTCGGATCAAGACAATACCGATAGCGAGAATCGCAAGCGCTCCCAGGACCGCGGCCATGATTGAGGGAGATTCCAGAGGTGAGCTGAATATGACTTGAGGAACGGCGAACCGCACATTGGACGGAATTGGGACCAGAATGAGCCCAAGATAAGAAAACAGCACCCGGCATTGGGAAACAACAACCTGAGGGAGGGTTAGACCGCTCTCCCGATAATATTCGGCAACCGTGGCGAAGATACCCGGCGATTCTACCGCCGAGCCGTGGGCGCGCTCCAGAAAGGATAGAATTCCCACCAACACCAGCAGGATGACAGCAAAGACGGTCGCACGCTTGAGGAGGCTCTTCCATCCCGCCCAGAAGAACGCGATTTCAGCCAGTATCAACACCGCGGGCAATGTGACGGCATTCTCCTTGCTGGCTAGTGCTAGGCAAAACAAAACCAGACATAGGACGTAGCCTGCGGCCGTGTGACGAATTCGACCCGAGCGAGTAGCCAAATATGCGGTAAGGGCAGAGACGTAAAAAAAGCAAGACAGCAGCGCTATCCTTTGCCAGATGTAGTCAACGAAGTAAGTCTGGATTGGATGCACGAGAAAGACAATGCCGAGGAACAGGCCGATAACCTGTTTTTCCGTCGATCTACCGGGAGCTGGCGGCCCTGCAATCTCAAGTATAAGAATGTACGCTAAGGCCGCTATGAACGCGGTCATTGCCAGCATCACCGAATTGACCAACCGAAAATAAAACGGATTCATCCCCCATATCGAGTAGTTGAGATAGAAAGTTAGCATCGACACGGGCCGCTGAGGAAAAATCTGGATGACTTTGAAGACATTTTTGGAAGCGAAAATGTGGTCATTTAGCTCCAGAAATCCAACACTGTCGTAATACATGGGCGTCTTGAAGGCGCTATAGTGAAGCGCCAAGGCCCCAAGTATGAAAAGCGGCAATACGACAAGTAAAAACAACCAATGACGCTTACTCATGCGGGCCTCTGTCTACGCCAATTCTGACCAGGTGAGTCCTTATCGTCAGACGAACTTAGTGCTGGAAAATCTTTCCCCATGCAAGAAAAACCAAAGCTAGCTTACCAAGAACGTATCTTACGTCAAGAGGGTTCTTATGCCGACCCGCTAGAAGGGCATTGCATAGTCGAACTCCTGCATATTACAGGGAATTGGCAAAAGAAGTGATCCCCACCCACAATTTGAAAACCAGTCGCAAGTTTAAGTGCTAAGATGCGTTTGGAGGCGCTCATGGTGAAGCTCCGTCACCAGTACCTTGTAGTAGGTTCCAAAGGCATGCTAGGCAGGGATCTGATAAGGATCATGCACGAATGCGGCACCAAGACCGTAGCGTTAGACGTAGATGAGTTGGACATCCGTGGGGCGGATTCGGTGATGGATGCCTTCGCAAGGTATCAGCCCGATGTGGTGATTAATGCCGCGGCTTACACCGATGCAGACGGGTGTGAATCAATGCCCGAAAGGGCTTTCAGCGTCAACGCGCGAGGTCCCAAGAATCTCGCCAGGGCTTCGTTAGAATCCGGATCTTTCCTCGTGCAAATCAGTACTGATTACGTTTTCGACGGGACCAAAAGATCTCCCTACGTTGAAGACGATCTGATCAACCCGCTAGGAGCGTACGGCAGATCCAAGGCCGAGGGAGAACACCACGTCAGGGAGATCCTCCCGACCAATCACTGCATTGTGCGAACTCAATGGCTGTTCGGAGCATACGGGAAGAATTTTGTGGAGGCTATACTCTCCCAGGCGCATGAAAAGGACGTGCTCCGAGTGGTGGACGACCAGCGAGGATGCCCCACCTACGCACAGGATCTCGCGAAAGCGGTGCTCAAACTCTGTGAATTGCGGGCTCAAGGCACGTTTCACCTCAGCAACTCCGGGGAGGCTACCTGGCGTGAATTCGCCTGCCATATCCTTGAGTTGGCAGGGCTCTCAAGCGTCCGCGTCGAACCCATGACGACAGAGGAATTGGGCAGGGCTGCTCCGCGGCCTACGTATTCAGTCTTGGATAATTTCCGGTTCAATGAGCTTACAGGGTCGAGCCTAAGGGCTTGGGAGGAGGCACTGGCGGCTTATCTTGGTGAGCGGCAACTAGATCGCAAATTGTAGTTGTCACGGGAAGCGATTGCGTGGTGAATGGATGGGCCTGACAAAAAGCCGGCAACAGCATGGGCCGCCAAAATTTGCGTGCCTGCTCGCCCTTTCTCCTCTCAACAAAGCACTTGACGAATTAATTCATCAGGCCCTTTGGTTCGGAACTCAGCGAGTTCGACCCGTATGCCCTGAAGCGGGCGGAGCAGGGGGTATCTCACTCCAGTTAACGGAACTGAACGGATTAGGGGTCGCGGTAGCCGTTGCCGGTGTCGGCGCGCCGTCTGCCTGGGGTTTCGATTTCTTCGTAAAATTGTAAACGTAGGATTCTGCTTTGTCGATAGGGTAACTCAGCATTTTGCCAAGGATCCAGAACACGTACATCTGCTCCCGCGGGGTAGGGGGAGGGGGCATGGTAGGATCTGCAGCGGGTTGTTCCGCCTGCGGCACATACGCGGCTTCATGGTAGCTGGGTTTAACCGGAATGAGATTCTTTCCGGTGCTTTCCGCCTGAGCTACACAGAGAGAAGCCACCCATAAGAGGACCAGAAACGAAATCAGAAGAGTCGCGCGCATGAAAACCACCTCGGGCCTGGAAATTTCGTGACCCTTTATCACATCTTTTTCAAAAAGCCAGATTTTTTTTTGAGCGCGGCTGGAGAAAATCGGAGGAGGGAACAATGCCGGGCAGCGCCCGTGCGCGATATGGAAGTGCCGCGAATAGCCCCTTATAGATAAGGGTCACTCACCTTATGTCCAGTCCATGGGCTTGGATTTCTTGTCCCTTTCGTCTCGAGGACCGCGGTCGGGGCTCGATTCGGGCCTCTTGAAAGGTCCCCGGATGGTGGTATCCATCAGAGAAATCCCAGGAGACCCCGGCGCCAACCTTATTGTGTATTCATAGCCACCGCGCACAAAGACCACCAGGGGTCTGATCTTTCCTCGTTTAGCTTTCGCGGCAAGAGCGAGGAGTTTGCCTTCGGTGAGGTTACCGACGCCGTCATATTCGATGATAACGTCTCCTTTGACCATACCCGCCTTTCGAGCATCGGACTTGGGTGAGAAGTCCAGGATCATGACCCCCTTGACGTAGGTCTCCGCGGCTGCTTTGGTTGCGGGCTTCTCAGCAACCTTCTCATCCCCGGGCAGGGACCCGGACCTGCGTTCTTTCTCTTTGGCAATCGCAGTGACCACCGATCTCTGGTCTGGTCCCGGCACCCACTCCTTAGTCAAGAAATCGTTGGCGAAATGAAAGATTCGTTGGGGGGTGCTTGTTTCGACAATCACCCGAAAGCCGAAGTTCTGAGTGGCCATGTCCGGCCTCGACCAGCCTCGAAAGGCGCACCGGAGATTGACAGGGCCGAAGGTCCACTCCCCTCCTTTCATGACGCGATTTTCCCCGTGCCCGGGCCCTTCAGGGTCAACCTCGGGGGTGAATCGGTAATAGTCCTCGCCGTAGTAATCTCTGACCCACTCCAGGACGTTCCCTGCCATGTCGTAGAGTCCGAATGCGTTTGGTTCGTAGCTGCCTACTGGAGCCACATATTTGTACCCGCCATCAGCGTTTCGATCCCTCCATGGGAAGTCTTTATTCTTATCAGCGTAATTGGCTCGGCGGCCGTCGGGAAGCTCATCTCCCCAAGGGAACTGGGCCATGGGGAGTCCGCCACGCGCAGCATATTCCCATTGGGCCTCAGTGGGGAGCTTGTAAGGGAGCTTTTCTTTGGCGGTCAGCCATTCTACGAAGGCCTGAGCATCATTGTACGAGACCATAGCCACCGGTTGGTCGTCCGCAATCTTCCACCCCGGGTTTCTCCATGAGGTACCGTCTTTTTTCTCAAACCGATTGTTTTGCGAATTGAACACCTGGCCGCCCTTTTCGTCCTCCGCATCGGTAATATAACCGGTCTCGTTCACGAAAGATTTGAACTGCCCGACTGTTACTTCGGTGGAAGCCATCCAAAACGGTCGAGAGATGCGAACCTTGTGGAAAGGAAACTCATTTTCCAAAGAAATCGGCTGCCCCTGGGCCAAAGTAGTCATGGCCCAAGCAATGTCGGCCTCGGAGCTTCCCATCACGAAGGAGCCGGCCGGTATGCGGACCATCGACATGCCCAATGAATTCGCAAACGATTGAATACCTTTGTCCTGGGTCAGATCGATAAAATCTTCTAGGATGTTCCTGACGAAAAACTGAGATTCCTCTGGGTATCCTTTTCCCTTGGCAGCAGACGAGATGAATTCTTCCACCTGCTTCCGGGCTTCCAGTCGTCGGCCGCTAGACACAAGTTCCTTCACCTGATTAATAACACGCGTGACCTGCTCGTTGTTCAACAAGCTTCCGCCAACCACCCGTTCCGGACTCTCATCGCGCGGTGTGGGGACGGCCGCTACCCGGAATCCCGACATGTCCGTGCAAAGATCCGGCTCAATCCCGAACCGAAAGGCATTTCTCGCAATTCCTGCTCCAAATGCCCAGTTGCCTCCTCTTACGACTTTTTTCTTGCCTGTTCGGGGACCTGCCGGGTCAGGAGTTTCTTTGGATGCGCCTTCTTCATAAGCTTTGGGATCATAATAGTCCGAACATAGCTGCCACACATTGCCAACCATGTCGTACAGCCAGAACCTATTCGGTTCAAAGTTCCCAACCGGAGAAACCCTGGCATAGCCGTCTTCAATCGTGCGGTCGGCCCAAGGAACAGGAGATCGTCTATCGGCTAGGTTGGCCTTTTTGCCGTCCGGATACTCGTTGCCCCACGGGAACCTCTCCCCTTCTTTTCCGCCGCGTGCGGCGAATTCCCACTCAGCTTCCGTGGGCAGGTAATATCGGCGCCCGTCCTTCTTCTCCAACCAGTCACAAAATGCCTCTGCGTCAGCATGACAAACGAGGACCACCGGATAATCATCCACATCCTCGGTTCCGGTATTCTTCCAAGATGCTCCGCTTTTCTTGATCCAGTGTTTTCTGGAATCGTCGTAGACCCATCCCCAACCCTGTTTCTCGGCTATCGTTCGGTATCCGGTTTCGTTGACGAACCGCCTGAATTGGCCGACGGTGACATCAAACTTCCCCAAAAGATAAGGTCGGCTGATACGCACTGTGTGGGCTGGCGCTTCGGGCTGGAGCAAGCTCTCTTCGACATTCCACTCACTCTGGATGCGTCGTGTCTCCGCCGAGGAACTCCCCATAACGAATTTTCCGGGATGCACCAAAACCATCCTCATGCCTACGGCATTTATCGTTTCCCCGTTAGCGAGAGACTTTTCCGTAAGAGGCTCCGAGGCTTTGGTACGAGCTGTCCGGAGCGCTTGTTCCACTCTATCGGCATCCTCCTTAAATCCGGAACGAGAGGCTACCTTGAGAGCTCTTTCCAGAGGTGGTACCGCAAGGTCCCATTCATTTCTTTGTTCGCGTATCGTTGCAAGGTTCTCTTCCCGTTGCAAAATTCTCAGGGATTCGGAATCGGGTGTGGGGGAATGCCTAAACTCTCGCCGCTGCCGTATGGGCACCACACTCTTGCCCTCCGACGGGCCTTTGCGATGGAGCCCCTCCAGATACCCCGATACCGCTTCGTAGAGTTTTGAGGCGCTTATTTCTTCCTTGTTCTCCGAGGAGTCAGGATCCCGTAGAGAGGATTCGCTAATGGCCCCCACTACAGGGGAACGGTCTCCTTGACCGGCGGATGCCAAGTGAGCCGAACACGCGAGAAAGAGAAAAGCCGAAATCAAGAGCGACAGGGACCAATTTGCCGATTTGGTCCGGGCTGAATTCGAGACGAGGTTCAAGTGGCAAATCATAATTGGTCTCCACGCTGTGCCGGTTTCCCATTGAGCTTGGCCGCATGCGCAATGCCGAGAGTCTCTGGACGGGCGCACCTACGTATGCGCCCATTGGGCGGGGGTACCTAACTCCGCTCTGACCGCGACTGCTCCAATTGTTCCTCACTACTTGATTTCTACCGGGATAGTTTTCTTGAGTTGCTCGGTAAGCTGATTGCGGAGTTGGGAGACCTTCTGGTCCTGGAGTCTCCTATAGATCATACTCCTCACCTGGACAAAAGCCGGGGTTTCAGGCTTACGGCGATCCTCCACTTTCAGAATGTGCCATCCGAATTGTGTCTTGACCGGTCCGCCGACCTGTCCCTTGGGGATTTTGAACAGGGCCTGCTCGAAAGATTTTTCAAAAGATCCCTTGGGAAGCCAGTCCCGGCCATCAGGCAATCCCAGGTTACCGCCCATGGCCGCAGCGGGGTCAATCGAGTGCTTCTTTGCCAGTTCTATGAAGTCCTTGCCGCCTTTAATCTCATCGAGGATCTTATTCGCTTGCGCTTCGGTCTTCACAAGAATGTGGCGGGCCTTTATCTCTTCAGGCGGGGTGAACTCGAACTTGTGTTCTTCGTAGTAGGCCAGAAGTTCTTGTTCTGATACGAGAGGATTCTTTGCAAGCTGTCTCCGGAAGTATTCTCCGCCGAGGTATTCGGTCTGAGCATAATCCAGCCGTGTCTTAACTGCGTCTTCCTTGTCTATTCCGTCAGCTTTGGCAGCCTCGGCAAACAGCATGGAAGAGACGACCTCGTCCAGAATCTTCTTTCGACCATCGGGGGTCAGAAAGGGTACTCTGTTTTCCTCAGGGATAGTGTTGATGATGTTGTCCAGCATTTCCCTGGTAATTTGGTGATTGCCGACTTTGGCAAGAACGTCTCCGCCTTGGGCAGTCGCTGACGGGTCAATAGCGAAAGCATTAGCAATCAAGAGCGTAATTAGAATGAAAAAAGACCCGATGAACTTCATTTCTTACCTCTTCGTTAGCGCAACAGGAGTTCAACACGCTTCACTAATCACGGATAACCGACTCTTTTCCGTGGCATCCGCCGCAATGCGGCGAATAATAGGACAACAGCCGGGGAAAAGCAAGCAGGGGACTGAGAAAGCCTTGACAGCGTCAGGAGCGGAGGAGGATTAGTCCGTGGGTTCCTCTGACGGCTTATTCTCCTTTTCAGAAGAGATTACATGCAGGTGAGGTTTGGCGCCACGAGGAGGGGCATTGAAATTCAAACGGGCCTGGCCGATAAGATCTGAAAACTTCACGAAATCCGATGGCATGAATTTGAGGCTGCAGTGCGGAAGATTGATATGCACTACACCCCCCGGGCACACGGAGACGGTACCGAAGTTTTCCTCGCTGGAGAGAATAGTCTGATCGTCCAAGTCAGGCTCCTTCGCCGTCTTTTTTTCATTATAAGATTCGGCACATGTCTTTGCAACAGTAATATCGGTATCTGACAAGTGGGATCCCTCCGCACTGGGTTCGGGCCATCATTAGACAATTGCACAAGATACCGAGGGCAAAACTCGTGTAACTGTCAAGTGAATCTTGCCGTTCAACGAACAAGGGCGCACCCGTGGGTGCACCCTTTCAGTGAGCAAGGACCCTATGAATCATGATTTATGGAAGCAAGCCTATGGCGTAGGTCTTCAGTTCATCAAGGGCAGCCACGTCCAGCCGTTGTTCGGCCAACCCACGAGCTTGACGGTAGACCACTTCAAGCTGTTCTCTCAAGATTTCGTTACACGGGTATTGTTTAACAGCCGCTGAAAGCCGCTTCAAACCTCTCAGCCAATATTGTCTCTCGGTTGGCCAATTTTGTTTTTCTTCCTGGTCTATCTTTTCCAACTCAGTATCTATCGACGCCTTACCTTGGATATTTTTCTCATCATCCGAGCTAGCGACCTTGCTCTCCGAGCCAGCCTTTTTGTCAGCGCTAGCGGTTTTACCGGCCGAGGGCGCAGTGGGAACACTCTCTTCGATCTTCGCCTTTTGAAGCTGAGCGTTCATGCGCTTCTTGTCTCTCTCGATCATCGCCGTTTGGGCCACGAGATACTCGTATTTCGCTGCCTCCAATGTCCATGCGTCGATAAGACTTCGGAATTTGAAGTCAAACGGCGACAGTCCCCGTGCCGTTTTCATCAATTCCACATTCCTATCTAGCTGTTTGATCAGATCCTCTCTGAACTTGCTGTCCTTGGCAGCCATGGCCCGGACCAGTCGACGAAATGCGGAAGAACCGGTGGAGATACCGATCTGTCCCCTCTTAGTAGAGGCAACCAAGGTCCCGTAGCGTCGCCACATTTCGATCGCCTCAGTCTGCGCCATGTCATCCATACCCAGTTCGCTCTTGAGCACTTGCCTGAATAAGGGCTCATATTTGTTCAGAACAAGCTCGTCTATGCTTCTAATAGCGGTATTGCTGAACTGGTGCGCAATGAGCTTCATAGGTTCATTGACCACTCCGTATGACTCGAAGGCAGTTTGATAGAGAGCGCGGTCCTGTTCGTGCGTCTTCACCGAAGTTTCGGGCTTCAAGTCAAACCCCTCAGGACCCTCAGTTGTGGTCTCGATTCTAATCGGTCTAGCTCCTTCTAACTCTGCATAAGCGTGGCCAGGCAACAAGAAACCCTTAACATCCAATTTGGCGTCACGTGCAAGGAGCGTGTACAAAATGGTTCCACTCAAACAAAGGTACTTTTTATCTTCGACCACACCCTTCGCTGAAATGCCGTCAAGCGCGTGATACTCTTGCAAAGCATTCCTCTTTAACCATACAAAGAGCTGCCTGGCACGTTCTTCATCGTTCTGGGTATTGCCGACTGCAGCCAGGGCTTTGTCTCTCAAGTTTTGAAGCTCGGCCAGAACTCGTTGATGCTCTTGCGGGGTCCCCGCTGAAGCCTTTACGAATGCTTCATAAGGATCAGAAAAGCGCTTTTGAGGTATTTCGTCTGGATTGCAAAAAAACAGCTTGTACATAACTGTAGGCAATTCATGGCGATCCGGGATTTGATCGTCCTGCTTCCCTTCCTTTTCCAGTGCGGCCAATATAAACTTACGCACCACCATGTTCACTACAAAATCGGGGCTGTAAGTACTGGCAATAGCGGGATGGTTGATCAGCAACTCACTCACACCACTCCTCAGCTTTTCCAGTACGAGTTTGCTGTCGTCGCCGAGAATTAGTCTCATGACAAGAGTTGCCCAGTCGTACGGAGGCGGCGAGAGCAGCGCGGAGACACGCAATCTTTTCACGAGATATGGATCGCCCATAAATCTGGAATCCGGGGAGAGGGCCGGTGATGCGTAGGTGAGTACAGCCGCGTAATAATTGCCTGTGTCCTCGTAGCGCCACCCGGTAAGGCACACGTCGTCGTAAACTATATGCTTGTTCAGGCTTTGGCACATTTTTAAATACCGGTCGCCTTCCGTGATGTAGCCCATGCGGTAGTTCAACTGAGCCAGATATAGGTACGCCTCTGGGCTATTCGGCCTGGCGAGGGCAGCCCGCAGGAAATACTCAGTCGCATCCATCTCTTGGGATCGCTCTTTGCCCACGTTCTTGCCGTCACCCATCTTCATCAAACCGAGCTTGATCAAGGCGTAATAATTCTCCGGGTCGGTTTTCACGACCGCCTCGAATTTTTCCACAACCTTGATGGAATTTCCGCCGGCTTTCTCGGCCTTGAACGCCTCCAAGAGAAGGTCGTCGGCGGAGGTTTTTTCCGCGGCAAGCACGGTGTGTGAGCCGGTTGATGCCCAGAAAAAGACTAGAAAGCATGCCAGGAGCAGGCTGTTTGCTCTCATCGCTTCCCCCTTAGGAAGAGTTCGGAATGCCTAAGTATACCGAAAATAATGAATAATGTCAATTTTCCGAAGCGGGCAAGAGTCTCTGCCATGGCCCAGGCGGCTTGCCGATAAATCTTGACATCCCGCCAATTTATCATGTATAATCTGATATATTTCGGCTAACTATCAGAGTTGCAAAGTCTTGTGAGCGTTCTCGCCCGCGGTAGCGGGAAGGAGAAGTATGATGAGCAATAAAGCCGGTTTCTTGATCTGCTCCCTTAGCTTCCTTATTGTGGCCTGCCTGCCTGCCGGTGTGGGCGCTCAAGAAGAGATGAAGGCGCGGGAGAAGACGCGAGATGGTTTATTTGAAATAACCTTGAAGTCGCAGGAGCCACGGAAGATGATAGTGGACGAGCTGGTCCGCGACCGGGGCCTAAATCCGGGGGCTCTGTATAGAGTCAAAACCGGAGGGTATCTTGCGTTTGACGAGGCTGAATGGGTAGACAAAATTGAGTTCAAGGTCTTTGACAGACCTGTGACGGAACTCCCTCAATACAAGAGGTTCAGTGAACTCCTCGCTGATGTCAATAACAAGATAAGCGGGATCATAGGTGTGCTGGGCCGCTATGACCAGCTTGCTTTGCGCCTGATGAACATCTGCGATAAGAGCCGGTTCCCTACCTTGCAGGCCGTTGACGAGAATATTGTCCAGCAATTGACCGTATACCAGAAACTGCTGCTCTTGCGCGAACTCGTAGTCAACTCGCTTAATCGCTTTGTCAGGGACCGCTCTTGCGTTGATCGCCAGGCGGAGTATCAAAAAACGCTTGAATTGTACTCTAGGCGGCTTGCTGAACTGAGCCAGAATTACGATCGATTGAGCAGGAGGGCTATGCAGTTTGCCCAGGAACTGAAGTCAGCCTCCGGGGAACAGCCCGAGAGCAAGAAAACGGAGGAACAGCCTCCGTCGCCGCCCTATCCCGGCCGAAGATAACCTGGGCCGGTGCAACTTCTTAAGGTTTGAGTGAGAATCACTCCGTACAGTAGCGCGGTCTGTTGAAAAGAGCCCCGAATCGGGGTTGGGGCATGTGCCCGCGTTCGACGGTATGCCCCTACCGCGCTCCAAAGCTCTGCTTTCAAAGCGCGGCTGCAATAATCGACGGACTACGCGAAGTGGCCAACACAAACGCCAAGCCCCATCAAATTACCGATTGCCGAGACTTGCCTCATGGCCGGGCGTCGGCATCAGTATCCGGTATCCTGCTGGCGGGCGGAGGATCCCGAAGAATGGGCGGGGTAAATAAGGCCCTTTTGGAGGTCGGAGGCAGGCGGATCATCGAGCGGGTGGCTTCAGCTTTGTGCCGTGTATTTTCGGATGTCCTGCTCATAACCAACTCACCCGACGAATTCCAATTTCTGGGTCTGCCCATGTTAAAAGATCTAGTGCCGGGCCGTGGTTCCCTGGGAGGTTTGTACACCGGGCTAAGCGCTTGTAAATGCGACTACGGGTTCCTAGCGGCCTGCGACATGCCCTTTCTTTCCGCGGACGTTATCGGACACATGGTAGATATGATTGAGGGATTTGATGTTGTTGTACCGCGGATCTCCGGCATGTTGGAACCGCTCCACGCTGCATATTCTCGTGAGTGTCTCCCCTATATCGAGGACCTGTTTCAACATGAGGATCTCAAGATCTTGAATTTTTACGACAAAGCCAAAGTGAGAGAGGTGTCCGAAAAGGACTTGCGACGGTTTGATCCTGAGCTTCACTTTATCATGAACCTCAATACCCCGGAGGACTTGAAGCGAGCCCAAGATTACATAGCGCGTCGAGATGACGTGGAGCAAATAGGCTGAGGTTTCGCACACCCTGTGCTGAAGAGAAGTTTTTTTCCTTTCTAATATTCATACGGCAGAAACAGCTTCCTGTGCTCGTCAAGAGCGAATCGATCAGTCATCCCGGCTATATAGTCGCAGACTATGCGTTCCGGTGGGTCCTGGTTTTCCAAAATTTTTTTGTGAACACTGGGAGGAAGCTGGGGCGGTCTCCGGACGTATTCCCGGAACAGGTCTCTGAGCAGGCGATTTGCCTTGTATTGCATTCGCAAGATCTTGTGGTGCGTGTAGAAACTCGAGTGAAGAAACTTATTGAGCTGTTCTTTCCATCGCTGCATTCGAGGTGAAAATCCGACCACAGGTCCATCCCGTTGCGTTATCTCTTCCGGGCTGCCCAGATTGCCATGGGAGAGACGTTCTTCGGTCCCGTGGACCAGGTCTCGTATGAACGTATCTATAAGCACTCTAATACACTGGTACAGGAAGGTATCACGATCCAACGTCGGATGCCTCTCTCGAATGATCCGTGTCACCTCGTTCCACAAGTCCAAATCCTCAAGATCGCTCTCGTCAAAGAATCCCGATCTAAGCCCGTCCTCGATGTCATGACAGTTGTAGGCTATTTCGTCCGCGAAATTAACGATCTGGGCTTCCAAGGTTGGTTGAGGGTCGGTCATAAATTCGCTGATGACATGCTCCGGCGCTTGATCATACACTGTTGAGTGGCGAATGATCCCGGCTCGCGTCTCGTGAGTGAGGTTCAGGCCCGGGAAATCGGGGTACCGGGCTTCAAGGACATCTACCACCCTCAAAGACTGGCTGTTGTGTTCAAATCCTCCTTTGTCGGCCATAAGTTCCTGGAGAGAATGCTCTCCGGCATGGCCGAAGGGGGTATGACCAAGATCGTGCGCCAGCGCCACTGAGTACGTGAGGTCCTCGTTGGCCCCGAGGTACTGGGCCACACTGCGGGCAATCTGTCCGACTTCCAAAGTGTGCGTGAGCCGTGTCCTGTAGTGGTCCCCTTCGTAATAGGCAAACACCTGGGTCTTGTATTCGAGCCTGCGAAATGCTTTTGAATGAATAATCCGATCCCTGTCGCGCTGGAAAGAAGTCCGGTAGGGACATTCCTCTTCCCGATAGATCCGTCCCCGGCTGTTCTCCGAAAGGAGAGCGTACGGCGCCAGGAATGAACGTTCCCTCTGTTCCTGGATTGATCGTTGTATAATCACGGTGTTTTATCCTGCTGCTGATCGAACATCCTGATGCCAAGACGGTAGAACGTGGTTTTCGTGGGAACTAGTAATCGCCGCAACGAGGGGCAGGGACGCCGGCCGCTGCCGTTCCGAGTGGCCCATCAGTCAACGAGTTCTCACTTGGCCGGCCCGGACAGGATTATGTTCACCAATAGCGCGAACAAGCCGACCACACCCAGCGACACAAGTATCCACGTTACAATCCCGAAGCCGCGGCTTGCAGGCGTTCGCTCAACCAAAGGGGCTTCTCTTTCTGAGGGAAAGCGAAAGCTGTGAAAAGCGTCCGACGGCAACGTGTGTTCCGAAACCCCATTGCTGGCAGTCCGGGGCGGAGCTGAGGCATCTTCTGGAACTCCTGGGGAGCCGGTAGTAACCTCAGGCGCCGAAGCTTGATCGACTGTTGACTGATCTTGAACGATCCCGATCCCCTTGCAATGAGGACACCGTACCTTAACTCTTTGCCCCTTGGGAATTCGGCTGTCGTCTACTCTCATTTTGCCCGCGCAATGGGAACACTTGATAATCATGAATCTTAACGCCTTTCAGACGTTAGCGATGCTTCGGGGAAGGGACTGTACGTCGGTTCGCGCCACACGCGTAACCTTCTGCTTTGTGGTTCTTACCGTATCTGTGCAATAGGTGTCAATCGCTGGTGGCGGTTGCCCTAGGAGCTATTCGTTTCCATAGAAGCCGTAGAACACTATTGAAAACTTAAGGGACTATTCTTCTATGGTCCTGGCGCCCTTGTCAGGTCAAACCCATGTGTCTGACCCGGTCCGCTCTCCGGTGTGACACTCAAGTCGAGAAAGAGCAGCGTTCCACCAACCACGGCTACGGGGATAAACAATAGGTTCAAGACGGGTATCGAGGCCACCACGAGGTTGCCGAGCCCGAATCCTATCACTGATCTGAACCGGGACCGCAGGAAATTCTGCTTCTGCTTCCAGGTGAAGCGCCTGCGGTCCATGGGATACCCGAAGTATTCATACGCAAACATGTAAGATGAGATCAGTGCTCCTGCCCCGGTGTACAAAAGTACGCCGACCCCCGGGATCAAAAGAAGAAGCAACGCTGCAATCAAAAGGGCCAGGTAGATTCCTAGCACTTTGAATGAATGGCCTATGGACCGGGCCGAATCCTTCAGTAGCTGCAGTATGGAAAACGGTGTGTCTTGGAAAGTTCCCCTGACTATTTCCTCTGTTTTTTGCGAGACGAGATCATTGAACGGCCATGCCAAGGCTGAAGCCACCCGAGTGAGCACGAAGAAAAAGAGGACCGACAAAAACACGGTGGCGCCAAGCAGCAAGAGATAGTACAGTACCAGTTGGTACCAGGCCCCCGCTGCGTAAGTATTAAAGAAACGGGAGAGGAGACGGTACAGGAGCCAGTACGAACCTCCGAGGATCAAGCCGCCGATAGCCGTCGGAGCCGCGGCATATTTCCACAGCGCCCGGTGGGCCCGAAGAAAGAGGGCCCCTCGGATCACGTAGAATGGAGCGGGCAATAGTCGACCCGCTAACCCTCCGGTGGTATTCACTTACTGGTACCCTTGTGAAGTTGGCTGATCAGCACAGCACGCGTTCAAATCTCGGCTATCACTTGAGCAACATTCAACTCACGGGGCTCAGGTAGCTTTCTTGATCAGGCCCAGGACCTCTCCCTCATTGGGAAAGCGACCGAGATTCTTTTTCGAGAAGACCAGGTCGCCGCCATACTCAACTTCGAACACGCCCCCTCCGGATTGAATCAGCTCTGCCTGAAGGCCCAATTCGTTCTTCAGTTCTTCCGCCAGACCGACGGCCCTTGGTTTGTAGTTTCACTGTCCGCAGTACGTGATCTTGCATATATCCATAGCGCTTGAGACCTCCTTGCACACACATCTATTCATTTCCCGTCACGAAATTATAGTCGGACGGGTTTCCGGATACAAGATTGAGGAATGCTGACCATCATTAAGTGCCGCGTTTCACAAGTATGGTGCCAGTGGCGCAGTAGAACCGGCCTCCGTGCCGGTCATTGAACTACGGCCGGCAGGGACGCCGGCCCTACCGATCCAACAGCGGCAGCGGCCAGTTGCGTCTCCGAACCTGCCAAACAGAGTACCAAGTTCCGCCTTATTTGTATTCCAGCACTTCAAGCTTCACTTTGCCTACCATTTGAAGCACGGCACTAGCATATTCCTCGGCATCACCAGCGGCTGTCTTGATGTGAGTAGCATCCGCAGGGATCTGGTTTAAGGTGGGATCTACAGCTACCCAGCCATTTATGTACGACTCGCACCATGCATGATAGAGAAAACCTACCTGATTAGAATACACAATGCCTGTTACAACCCGGGTCGGGATGTGCTGCGATCTGGCTAGCGCGGTATAGAGGGCCGCGTGGGACTTGCACTCCCCCTCTTTGCTGTGCAAAACCGAAAGAGCAGTAAAGGACTCCTTTATCTCGCTCTTGATGTTTTCCGCGGTCCAATGGGTGAGCTTTGTGACCTTTTCTAGCTGTGAATCACTGGGCGAAACGATCTTTCTCGCCTGATCGACAATCTCTTTGTGATCCGACTGAATCTTCATCGTGGAAGCCAGGTACGCGTCGGAAACCGCGGCTGCGGAATTCTGTGCGGATGCTTTGGAGCTCGAGGTATCTTCTACGTGGACCGTGACGTCAAATGCGTCCTTTGGTGCGTTGGTCGGCGGAGTAGTAATCTTTTGGCGCTGATCCTCCGGAATGAGAGATTGCTCTATCCCCTGGAATCTCGCCTTCAAGAACTTCAGCTTCTCCGGATGCGGTAGAGGTTTGGAAATTCGGATCAAGCTGACGTCAAGCACTAGGTCTTTGCCCGGGCTCTTTTGGTCAAGAAACTTTTGAGCTGTACTTTCGTCTTCGAGCACTATGATCAGAGAGCTTTCTTTGGCCCTCTCAAGCACCGTGACCCCCTTCTTGTTTAGCCACGAATTTACCACAGCCGGCCCGACAGTGGTGTTTACCTTCCAAATGGCTCCGTTGGGCCCAGCCGGCCCTTTGACCGAATATATCTGCTGATCGATCTTTTCTATTTCCAGTTTCCCTTCGCTGAAAATTTCAAAAGTGTAGGTCAGCCCTTCTTTCAATCCTCGCAATGCCGGCATCAAACCAATCGCGCTTGAATGATACACTTTTGCAGGCAGAGGGTATTCGCGGCTCAGCTTTTCTCCGTCAACCGTTGCCTCCACAAGAAAGCGTTTCCCATCACTCCTTCCGGTCATCATCATATCTTTGCCGTTCTTGCGGACTGCGGACTGAAACGACACCATAGTAAGATCCGGCCGGACCACCACCCTCTCTTTCATCTTGACTTCCTCGACTTTCTTCATTCGCGTGAATTTCATCAGGGAGTCATTGCTTATGACGAAGTCTTGATTTGATGGCTCAATCTTAAGGTGGCTGTACCCAATTTTTTCTTCGTTTAAGTACGTCCCGTACCATGCCTCCCGGAAAGGCAGTTTGTCGACGGTCACATAGCCGCTGGTAGGAGTATCAGGTTCAGACTTGCTTTCCGTAGCGGAATGCAGTGCACATGAAGTTTGTGTGAGAATTAGGAGGAGGAGGAAAAACCCGGCGGGATGGTTCACTTGAAATCGCCTGCGCCTATCTCTTCCTCCCACAAGGGATAAAATCCCCCATTTCCCATCCTTTACAACGGAGTGTTGGGGGGATTTTGAGACGAAACTATCCCGAGTCTTACCAGGGTATGCCAAATGTATAATTCCTAAAATCTATGCGCGCCAACTTGGCCCGTTCATGCAGGCGCGAGAGGCCGACGATCAATATACTCCGTGCAAAAGGGGCTGGCAATGGCCGCGGCGTTTTGTGCCGCGCCGGAATTGAGTTGACTTTGCATTGTCCCCTGCTAAAGTAAAACGTTTATACGAAGCAACGCGAGCTACTGCCCCTTCAAGCAAACGCCGGCAGTGGAAACCGCTCGTTGGGAGGCGCCAATGGATTACAAGGAAACACTTAATCTTCCCAAAACCTCATTCCCCATGAAGGCCAGTCTGCCCAAGAGAGAGCCTGACATGTTGAACGAGTGGGAATCAAATAATATTTACCACAAGATCCTTGAAGCGAGCCGCGGCAGAGCAAAGTACATACTTCATGACGGGCCCCCGTATGCCAACGGTCACATACACCTGGGAACAGCTCTAAACAAGATTCTCAAGGACATGATCGTCAAATCGAAGTTCATGGCCGGATTTGACTCGGATTACGTGCCCGGTTGGGATTGTCACGGCCTCCCCATCGAGCATCAGGTGGACAAAGAGCTGGGCGAAAAAAAGCTACGGATGACAAGTGTAGAAATACGACAGCACTGCCGGCGATATGCCGAGATGTTCATAGATGTGCAACGCGAGGAGTTCAAGAGGCTTGGGGTGTTCGGCGAATGGGAAGATCCCTACCTGACCATGAATTACCGATACCAGGCCACCATTGTAAGGGAACTCGGGCAGTTCTTTGCCAATGGTTCCGTATATCGAGGTAAGAAGCCTGTTTATTGGTGCGCATCATGCGTGACGGCGCTGGCTGAGGCAGAAGTTGAGTACGCAGATTCCTCCGCGCCCTCAATATACGTCAAGTTTGCGGCAATCGATGATTTCTCCACACGCGTCCCGGAACTCAAGGAAAAGCGAGTGTCGGTAATCATCTGGACTACCACTCCCTGGACGATCCCCGCAAACCTGGCCATAGCATTTCATCCTGATGAGTCGTATGCTGCCGTAGAAGCGGGGGACGAGGTTTTCATCCTGGCCGAGAGACTTGTGGCGATCAACATGGAATCATTCGGAATCACGGGATACCGCATCTTGGCCACGTTCAAAGGAAGACTGCTGGAAGGGCTCAAATGCAAACATCCGATCTACGATCGCGAGTCGGTGATCATACTGGCCCCTTTTGTCACGCTGGACACGGGCACGGGGTGTGTTCATTGCGCCCCGGGTCATGGCCAAGAGGACTACGAAGTTGGCCTGAAATACAACATTGAGGTCTATGCCCCGGTTGACGACCACGGCGTCTTCACCGACGAAGTGGATTTTTTCGCCGGCAAATTCGTCTTTGACGCCAACGTAGACGTGATCCGGAAGCTCAAAGAAGTGGGGGCTTTGATGGCCTCAGAGACCATGGAACACAGCTATCCCCATTGCTGGCGGTGTAAAAAGCCGGTCATATTCCGGGCTACACATCAGTGGTTTATCTCCATGGAACTAACTCAGCTTCGTAACAACGCGTTGAAGGCCATAGACACAGTTGCTTGGATACCGAGATGGGGACGAGACAGGATCTATGGGATGATCGAGCATCGTCCCGACTGGTGCATATCGCGCCAGAGGAGCTGGGGCGTCCCTATCACAGCTATGAGATGTGCGGATTGTGACGAGATCATTGCTCCGCCGGAATTCTTCGAGAAGGTCGCCCGCCTGTTTGAGGAAAAAGGCGCAGATGTGTGGTTCGATGCCGAAGTCGCGGACCTTATGCCCCAAGGGGTGACCTGCCCTAAGTGCAACGGTTCCTCCATTGTCAAAGAAACGGACATCCTAGACGTCTGGTTTGATTCGGGCGTCAGTTGGGCCGCTGTGTGCGAGCAGCGCAAAGGGTTGGATTACCCGTGCCAGCTATACCTGGAGGGGAGCGACCAGCACCGCGGCTGGTTCCACAGCGCACTGCTGACCTCAGTGGGAACAAGGGGCCGGGCGCCGTATGGAAGTGTGCTCACCCACGGCTTTGTCGTTGACGGCCAGGGGAAGAAAATGTCCAAGTCCCTTGGCAACGTTATTCAACCACAAGAGATAATCAACAAATACGGCGCGGATATACTGAGGTTGTGGGTCTCAGCGGAAGATTATCGCGACGACATCAGGATCTCCCCTGAAATATTGGAGCGTCTTTCCGAAGCGTATCGGCGAATCCGCAACACATGCCGATTCCTTCTAGGGAACCTTGCTGATTTCAAACCCGAGGAGCATTTGATCGAGCCCGCACAGATGAGACAGTTGGATCGTTTTGCTCTGGAGAGGCTCAACAGGATCATACAGAGGGTCCAGACTGCGTACGAGGATTTCGAATTCCACGTGGTGTTTCATACGCTGTACAACTACTGTACCGTAGACTTATCCTCTCTTTATCTGGATATTCTCAAGGACCGCCTCTACGTGGAAAAAACCGACGGCCCAATGCGAAGGTCCGCCCAGACCGCCCTATACCACATTCTCTCCGCACTGGTGAGGCTCATGGCCCCGATTCTATCGTTCACATCTGAAGAGGTCTGGTCGATCTTCGGCAAAGAAAGCGGCGGTACCTCCAGCGTCCATCTGGCGTCGTTTCCGGAGCAAATCCCGGGTCTGGAAATGACCGACCTGGAACGCGGCCGATGGGAAAACATGCTCGCTCTGCGTCAGGAAGTGTCGAAAGCTCTGGAACAGGCGCGGGCTGAGAAACTCATAGGCTCTTCTTTGGAAGCGAAAGTAGTCATTGAGGCCCCGCAGGCGATTGCTGAAGCAATCTCACAAATGGAAGATCCTGAAGGCTTTTTCATTGTTTCCCGGTTGGAGGTCAAGACCGTAAGGGCGCCCGCGGAGGCTCAAGCTGAAGGAGCGCTGGCTGGAGTTCAAGTCGCGGTCTCGCGAAGCGAGGGCGACAAATGCCCCAGGTGCTGGATGTGGACCACCGACGTAGGCGCGGCCAAGGAATACCCAGATGTCTGCCTCAGGTGCGCAGATGTCCTGAAAGAATCGGGCATCGAGGCGCGTGAATAGGGAAGTATGGTTGTTACGGATTGGCTATCAAAAGCGGAAGAATCGGGGAGGAACTT
>JBKQMK010000159.1:0-13954 GCA_052146735.1 Desulfomonilaceae bacterium
GACGCGTTTGCTCACCGGACTTACCTCCGGCGAGCTAAATATACATATTATTACGGGAAAACAAGCATTTAATTCAGTCGCGATTTCGCGCGCTTACAACCGCCCAGAGGTTTTGCAACCGCTTCTAGCTTCGTCTGGCAGAAGCGCCACATGAGGGCCGCCCATCACAACCTTGACTCCGTGTCGCTTAAACCTCTGGGAGATTCTATAACAATGGCTAGCATTGGGCGTATTGACCGTGATCGCCACTAAATCAAATTCTTGTTCATAGGGAACAGTTTGATTATACTCATCAACGAGGGTAACTTCATATTTGTTTTCATCAATAAAACCTGCCAGATATGGCATAGTGATTTGAACAAAGTTGTTGAACTGTTTTTTGCGGTAAGCATGAATTTCCAGATTCTCAGGGGTGACGAGCAAAATTCGCTTTTTCATGGGTCTCAGGGTCGAGCGTTCCGTTGTCATCGGGTTTGGGTAATTCACGATCCAAGTCATGCGGGTCGGGTTGCTCTGCAGACATGAAGACATTGTAGGTCCTGCCGTAATCGCTCCACAGCTTCAGCAGCTCGGCACGCTTGTCTTGTTCCTGATCCTCGTCCATGACTGTCCTCCATAAAACAGTTCAGAGTCTACCACATTGTGCGACGGGGATTAACGAGGACTTCCGCATGACGCTGGAAGGAGACGCACGAAATGCCAAGACAGCGGCATAATTCCGGATGAGACGGTAGGCCCAATGCTGTTGTCAACTGAAGATCAAAGAGTTGGATGTGAAGCCAACATAATTGCCAACGCACCATGACCGGGGCTGATCTCACATCAATTTGGAGAGGGGTAGCCGCGGGTGAATCACTTGCAGTCGGTGCACGAAGTGACCAGGAAGCCCCCAGCTTGGACGCAGGCTGGCTCGTCTTCGGCTTTCACTTTCGCGCAAAAGCTCTTGATGCAACAAAATGACTTTTGGACTGACCTTCTCTCCGTAGTAAGCCTCTTTCCTCTCGTCTTATTTTTTCTCATGGTAGTTCTCCGGCGGGAGCTTTGGCTCCGATCCTAATATAATCATGGAATTCGCTCTTCGGTCTCCTCGCCGCGAATGCGTCACCGCGAGCTGATGGCGCATGATTAACCTCGGTTATCAGAATGTCTGGCGCGCTGCTATGTGGCTCTGAGAACGCGAGAACCCACGGCTGGGAATATATGTCTTGGTGCTCCCCCAAAAAAAATTCGGCAATTTCCTCTCTAGAACTTGACCTTGATTTGGGGAGGATACTTCTTCAATACCTCTTTGTAACGTATCATTTCAGCTCCAAGAGGCATCATCATGGGAATGTGGCGAATACCGATACTCGCATCCTCTTTTGGGTTTGTGTAGAGGTTGACAGCCACTGCGCCGCCAGTCTTTGTAAATATTCCTCCGCTAAACCCTCCAATATCGCCCTTCTTCATGATGGCATCATCAATATGGACAATTTGGTGGCCCTTGAACTCGTCAATTCGTATAGCCGCAAGTTCAGGGCCCAGCCAGTACAGAATACTCTTACGATTCGACTGGCCGTTGTCGGCAAGCAGGAATGAACTCTGGTCAATGCCATCAACGTAACGGTCCTTGGGCAGCATTTTGGCCAGTTCTCCGCCTGGGGCGCCAGCGAGGGATGACGCAGTGCTGAAAAGGTCAGACAAGTCGAACAGTCCGTCAGATCTTCCGGGCTTGATCACTCCTTTCCAGTACGTGAAGGTGGGTACTCGTACACCTCCTTCCCATGTCGTGCCCTTTGCTCCTCGAAATGGAGTTCGGCCGCAGGGCGGTATTTCCTCTTCCGGCCCATTATCCGACGTTAGCACAATCAAGGTGTTCTCCAACTGACCGGTTTCTCCGAGCGCTTTGACCAAACGTCCCAAGATGTCATCCATCTCGACCATGCAGTCGCTGTACGATGTTCGCGCAGGGGAACGTCCCTTATAATAGTCATTGGGATAGTTGTCAAAATGGCAACCTCGGGTACAATAGTACAAGAAAAAGGGCTTGTCGCTCTTGGCCATGGTCCGAATGAACTGCTCGCCATAAGCCACCCAACCTTGGTCCAAATCTTTGATGCTTTCCAGATCGATCACTCGGAGATTACGGCATTCCCCTTGGCCTTTGACGCAGTGGACCTCGTTGTGGTTAAATGGCGACTCTTCCATGAACTTAGTCCGATCAGGGCTTAGAGCAACCTCGGGATTCACGTGCTCGTCCCGCCATTCCGTGTACATGTCGGAAACACCCAGGAAACCACGAAAATCATCAAAACCGACATTCTGCGGCAGAGAGCCTGTGTTCTCCCCCATGTGCCACTTGCCGACCGCCTGAGTCACGTACCCTAGATCCTTTAATAGCTTGGCAACGGTGATCTCGCCGTCCAGTCCACCTTTCTCACCGTACATTGGAGGGCGCATGATCCCATGATGCACTGGCCACTGACCGGTCATGATAGTCGCCCTTGTGGGAGAGCAACTGGGCTGCGAGTACGCGGACGTCAGAACGAGTCCCGATGTAGCGAGCCTGTCCATGTTCGGGGTGGGGTTACCCACTGTCTCGCCACCGCCGTTGAATCCGGGATCCAGCCAGCCGACATCATCCATGACGAAAAATACGATGTTGGGTTTCTTGCCGAATTTCTTCTCCAGTGCAGCCAACTTCTCCCGAGCTCGCTTCTCTTGCTCGGGATGGGGGATGACCGGTTCCATATTGTCGGCCACTTTATTTGCTTGAACTGCGCTATACTGGTTGGGGTGCCTGTAGCCTTTTTGGCCCTCTATTTTCAGAGGTTCGGCCCATGCCAAGGCTACTACCATAGCCATCAGTGATGCGAACCCAAACGAACTCAACGCAACGTACAAGATTCCCCTCTTCATTTTGACCCCTCGTCCGCACACAGTTGCTGATTTTAAGATGGCTTCGACATATCACCTACTGCCTCCGGTTGTCCATCATTTTCATTCGGAACGGCAGTGGCGTTGTCGTTAGCGATATCTATGGTCGCCTGGTGTCTGCATGAGCCGAAATCTGAGGACTTCGGCCTCATCTATATGGAGCCGATGAGGCCCTCTACTCCTTTGGAGTCGAGCCGCCGAACAAAACGGCTGGGCTCAGGTTCTCCGGCCACTCACGAACCCATGTACGAATCTGGTCCTTGGGAGTGAAAACCTCAGGATGGATCTCCAGGTCGCGGACCGCCTGCTCCTGGTTGCCCGCGACCGTGTATTTCAACTTGGGCAACGCCGTCGGCATCTTGCCGTCGAACATCTCCCTCACCATCCACTGCGGATCGGGGCGGGCGACGTTGGTGGATTCCGGGAGCGCCGCATCGCGGATCCATATGCGATCCTTGGTGACGTTGACCACACTGCGATCAATGCCGAACGCGAACAGCCCCTTGTAATGCATCCGCACACCAGCCACCATCTCTCCGATCAGCTCGCGGTCGAAAGACAGATGGCTTGCCATGGCGAGTCGCGGTTGTACCTGGTCCGCGAGATAGCCGAAGCCGTAGTGCGACGTGTGGTGAATATCAAGCGTGAGAGCGCCGAAAAACGGCGCAACACCCTGCTTCAGAGCCCAAAGGTTCACGATATCCACGGCCATCTCGGTCACGAACACGTCCACGCCCTTGGCGTACTTGGCCGTGAGCTGGTCGGGCTTGCCGTCGCCGGTCCAGACGAAGCTGAGGCCGTTCCAGTCGAGCCGGTATGCACTGGCCCCGTCCATTGCGTGCGAGCGGCGCCAGTGGGTCACCTTCACGTCATTCTTGTCGTAACAGATGCCGCCGTCCTCCTTGAAGTCGAACTCAGCAACTTCAATCTCGTAGCCGTCTTGTAGCGGGGCGCATCCAGAGAAGGCTTGCTCGTGCCAGGCTCCCATCTTCTTCAGGTGCTCGCACATGGCTTTTGTGCCCAGCTCGGGCGTCCGGCCCGACGGGCCAATGACGCGCAGCGGTTTGGAGCGTCCATTGAACGGAGCGAAGGCCCACAGGTAGGGCAAATCGGCGTAGTGGTCCACATGCAGGTGTGTGATGAAGATGTCGTTGATCTCTGGCACAGGGACCTGGTTGGCGATGATATTGCGCATGCAGCCGGAGCCGAAGTCAAAGAAAAACCGCTTACCGTTGCCCAGCTCCACCATGATGCAGGTGCCAGCCTGGTCAAGGCGTGGCGGGAACGGCTGGCTGCCCATAAAGGTAATTCGCATCTCATTTTTACCAAGTTCCTCGCCCTGCGGAAAATAGTTGTTGCGGTTTTTGACCGAGGAGGTAGGCAGGTAATAGGGAGGCATGGATATGCCGGTGCCAGGCGGTGCCCCATACGGGTTTTTCTCTTCTGTAGCGGGGTTCGTTACGTCGGCGGCCTCCGCCACTGGCAGAGCGCCTGCAGCCATGCCTGTTGCGGCTGCGCCTAAGGTCTTGAGCATCTCGCGGCGATCCATGGTTTGTAGCTCCTTGTTATACGTACCCAGGTACCACTCAGTCCAGTCGTTCGCCTTCTCCCCTGTTGTGGCACGATATCCTGACCGTACCAGCCAAGCCATTCGCGCGCAGTTAGCAGTACGTGCATCGGCTGTCAAGCCATCTCGGCCTGGAGCGGTATTACTCCTTGCATTCCTCTGGCAATAGCCCATTTTTCATTGCAAAGTTCCTGCAGGGGTACTGCCGTTTATTTTATGAGACGGGTGGGATGTATTTACCAAAAGGAGGTCACCCACGAGGTTCTTACTCAAGGCTTCAATTCCAGTTGAGGCAGGCAACAGAGCAGCAAACGAAGGTCGGTTGGCCAAGACCATCGAATCAATTCTCGCGGACTTAAAGCCGGAGGCAGCATATTTTCTCGATGAAAACGGACAGAGAACCGCTTTCATCTTCTTCTATATACAGCACAATTCTGAAATCCCGAAGGTGGCTGAACCGTGGATGCTTGCCTTCAATGCTAGTATCGAAATACATCCGGCCATGGCGGTTGAAGATGTAATGAAGGCTGGCCTGGACATCGAGGCGGCGGTCAAGAAATATTCCTAAGGTTTTGATAGAAGATGCAAGTAGTAAACTATCGTGTGCAATGAAGTGGCCACTTCGGCGATGAATTTTGTTGACTTCATCTCCTTCTTGTGCGTATACACTTACTAAGTATTTTCATATTGTTATCACATTGTTGTCTGCAAACGCACCCCCATCCCAATGAACTGTGTGCGCTGTAGGGGTTGTTCTGCAGTTGGCTGAGGAGGGAGCTATGGAGTCTTTTCACAGTCGGGCAAGATGCGTTTTGTCAGCGCTGCCGGTTCTTATTATTCTCGTTCTAGCCGGTTCCGTAAGCGCACAAGGGCTGTTTGGAATGGGTTTGCCTGGATTACCTTCCTTTGGGGGATTTTCGGGAGAACCCTTCAGTTGTGCTCCGACAAAATCAGTGTGCGGACCTCTGGCATTTTATGTCGGGTGGGGAGATGACCGAAAAGGCACTGCACTTTCGGCTGATCTGCGACGCCAGAATCTTGGCCCTTTTGGTGACGATTTGCTGTCGATAAGTAACAGCTACGGAATCAGAGGGGTTTGGCTGGGACTTGCAGCTCAGACGAACCTCATGGGCAGAATAGGCCTTCTAGCGGACTATTGGATACTTATCCCCACCAACCAGTCTTCCGGAGAGACTTTTTCTCTTACCGACGGTCCCCCGGGAGGCAAAACCTGGAGTACCAACACGGACTGGTGGTTCGTGGATGGAGCACTGAGCTACGACACCTGTGGACTCGGCAAGCTGCTTGCAGGTTTTCGTTATGATCGATTCGCGACGAATTTTAAGGACCCAGGCAATTTTTCGGGTGCGGTTGGATCACCCTCCGACACGGGTGACGTCACCATCAATTGTTACATTCCTTTTGTGGGGGTCCAAACGGACCTAGGGACGTCCGGTGGGAACCAGCTAATGTTCAGGGTTATTGGTTTCCCTTGGCTGGGGGGTGATGCGAAATTCCACGACTCGATTGGCACCTCTGGCGTATTAGAACAGGACAGGATTGAATTGGCAAAAGGAGTCGGTAAAGGTCATTTCTTTGAAGCATTTGCAGAATATGGCCGAGCCGTCTTTGGCAGCGGTCGAGTCGGTGTGTTTGGCAGATGGAACATGCTACATGGAAATGCCAAACGAATTGACATTAGTGATGTGTTAGCCGGGGTTCCACTAGTAGGTGGGTACCAGTTCGCTTTTGATCGGCAGTCCTGGACCTTCGGTGGCAGCTTCAGCCTGGCTTTCACTACACCCTTGTGAGGCGCTTGGTTTTAGGGGATATGCCCTGCCCAATTTGTGTAATCTCAGCGTGATCGGCAACGGCGTTTCCGTTTTAGGGAGCGCCTGAGACGATATAGCGAAAGGGTCACACGTTTCGTATCCATAATCCAAACCTAGCCCCCAACTATTCTCCTAACTGGTTGGGGGTATTTTTTTTGTGAGGTGCATAGACTCCCCTCAAGGCTGCCAAAGCATTTTTTCATCCATACATTCATGAGCACTGATCGTGAGTAATGCTATGAGTATTGTTATCTTCAGAAAGAGCAGAGCTCAGGGGAGGCGGCCTGTTACAGAGAGTATTCCTATATTTCATACGACCCGACGAAGTGAAGCACGTAGTCATAAACTATCGGGTGCAATGAAGTGGACAGGGTGGTTTTGACATGTTGTCCACTCTTACCAACCATGTTCAGGCGCTATGTCCGTGATGATTGGCAACTCTCTTGGAAGAATATCTTGATATCATTGCCTTTAAGGTGACATTTCTGATATCCTCCTGACTCTGTGCTTCTTGACTTTCAATTTCAGGAGGTTTTCATGACATTTACCAAGGCACACATAGCAACGAAAATCGCTGATGATTGCGGTTTCATGAAAGGCGAGGCGATGGAGGTCGTAGAAAAGTTGCTGGAAATTATGAAGAAACGACTTGCAGCTGGGGAAGACGTGATGATCTCGGGCTTCGGAAAATGGTCCGTGAAGTCAAAAAACGCTCGGAGAGGAAGGAATCCCCAGACTGGAGAGCATATGGTCCTTGACGCCCGAAGGGTTGTCACCTGGAAGTACTCGCCCGAGTTGAAGAAGGCTTGCAATGGATAGAGATAGAGCCGTTATGAACTCTCAGCAAACCTACACCAACGGGAAAGGAGACATGGCCCATGCAGGCGAGAGCCCCCTTGATGATCGAACACCGTCTTATCGAACGAATGCTTGAGCTTATAAAAAGGGAGGCCGAACGCATTCGGGACACGAATGAGATCAATCCTGTCTTCATAGACAACGCCGTTGATTTCGTCCGAGTTTATGCAGACAGGACCCACCATGGCAAAGAGGAAGACATCCTTTTTCGCGATCTCGCCAAGAAGAACATGGCCAGCGAGGAAAAGAGAATTATGGGCGAACTCATTCAAGAGCATGTTCTGGGCCGGAAGACGGTCGGCGACCTAGTGGACGCAAAGAAACGCCATTTCGCCGGGGACAATTCCGCCCTTGAAATCGTAGTAGATAAACTTGAATTCCTGGTGAGCTTTTATCCCCGACACATCGAAAAGGAAGACAAGGTATTCTTCCCGGCCATGATGAAATATCTGCCTGCGGAAGAGCAGGACAGAATGTTAGGTGAGTTCTGGGAATTCGACAGGAACATGATTCACCAAAAATATAGGGATTTAGTTGAAGAGCTTGGGTCCTGACATAATTGTTAGGTGAGCTGACTAGGTGACTCGCAGTTGACACCCTAGACCGAGAATCGGGCGGGATTCTATCACAGGACTTTCGGGCTCAACAATGCCCGTGTAAGACTGTGCAAGAAGCGGTATCCAAAGAGTATCCTTTCGGGGCATTTTTCCATGGCCACTGACAAAAGGGTTACTTTGGTGACTGGCGGCGGCCAAGGGATAGGCAAGTGTATCGTCAGGCACTTGCTCAATGAAGGCATGGCCGTGGCCATAGCGGAAGTCGATGTTGAAGCAGGGCGAGAGGCTGAGGAAAGCTTCCAGCACCTCGGCCCAGTCCAATTTTATGAGACAGACGTCAGCAACGAAGCCTCTGCGAAAAGGTCGGTTCGTCTGACAGTGGAACATTTTGGAAGGCTGGATGCCCTCGTAAACAATGCGGGCATAGCACATCCACGTAACGCACCAATACATGAGCTGTCACTGGAGGAATGGAACAGAGTGATTGGAACTAATCTCACGGGGATGTTCCTCTGCGTCAAGTACAGCGTTCCATTGCTGCAGCGAACCAAGGGGGCCGTAGTCAATATTGCTTCCACCAGAGCAATCCAGTCGGAACAAAACACCGAGGCGTATTCAGCTTCCAAAGGAGGCGTACTGGCTCTCACGCATTCTCTGGCCATGAGCCTGGGGCCAGACATTCGTGTCAACTGCATCAGCCCTGGCTGGATCGATGTAAGCGAGTGGAAGGAGGCCAAACAAGTCAAGAAGCCGCACCTCACGGAAAGGGATCATGCACAGCATCCCGCAGGGCGTGTCGGAAAACCAGAAGACATTGCGTCTCTGGTTGCGTTCCTGATTTCTGGCCGAGCTGGATTCATCACCGGCCAGAACTTCGTTGTTGACGGCGGCATGACAAGGAAAATGATATATGGGGAGTGATCTGCTGGACGCTTCCTTCTCACCAGGAATCTTCCCTTAGACGGTCAGACATTGACGGAGATCCTCATGCTCACCGTGTACTTGGCATCCCCTCTCGGCTTTTCTTCAGAGTGGAAGACTTACAAAGACAAAATCAAGCGACGGCTGAATGAGTTAGGCCACAGTGTTTTTGATCCATGGGATCAGCCGTTCCGTCCGACAATTGAAGAAGCGAGCACCATTGAGGATTGGTGTGCTCGTGTGGCGGCTTTCAAAGCAATAGCCACCCAAATCGGCAAAGCAAACGAAGAGGCAATACGTGACTCTGATATTGTCCTCGGGGTTTTGGATGGAGCCGAATTGGATTCAGGGGCGGTCAGCGAAATGGGTTTTGGGGCCGGGCTGGGCAAGAAATGCTATGGCTTGCGGACTGATTTCCGCAACAGTGGTGACTTTGATGGGATTCCCATCAATTTGCAGGTTCTGTACTGGATTGAATCCAGCGGGGGAAAATTATTCAGAAAAGTTGATGAAATTGCTTTCTAAGCTCTAAATCGTAAAATCTTCATCAAAAATCCCAGGCAAGGCAACTCAATTTTATTTCCCCGACGCGGCAGGGGACTAATTCGGACGAGGAGTTTTGGACAGGTGCTGACACTTCTGGGCTGTTTACAGACCTGTGAAAAGCGCCAAAGACGAATAGTGAAAATCCCTTTAGAATTTGGCTCTCCCCGAAGTCGGTAGAACCCCAGTGGGGGAAAACCGCTTGAGGCAAAGATACGCTCCACGAATTCTATGATAAGTGAGCGCTTTCTATCTGCTGAAGGGCTCCTTCGCTTCGTGGAGGACGCCTTCTTGATACTGCTTCCGGGGGATCCTGTAGAATCCATATATGACTCCGGGGAAGCGGACACAATGATGGCTATACCTTCCTTCAAAACCGAATGCCACTCACACAAGAAAGGCTCAAGAACTTTCTTGTGCGCGTCGTGCGTAGGGTATGGGAGTGTGATGTTTTGTCGGCAAGCGACTGTTATTTAGTCAATTAAATTGGACGTGGACGTGGACGTCACACAACTTGTTTTAATAAATTATCCGCATTCGGCTGTAGGTTCAGGACAAAAGCTACTGCTAATCACCTTGAATTCTTTTTTGGTAAAATGCAAAAAGGCTTGACATAGTTTTTATATAAGTGATATTCATATCACTTATGTCTCAACTGACATAAGCATCTTGAAAAAATGGCCCAGCTAAATCGGGTTCATAAAAGAAAAGAGGTGTTAGTCATTTACCAAGTCTCAATCAGTATGATCTGCAGGCTCAGGTGTAACAGGTTCTATGATCCTACTGAGTATCGGGGCTCCGAGGCCATTCAGCAAAGGCAGGCCAGCGTGAACAAAAAGGATATTGATCCGGCGAATGTTCGGATCCGTCCTATGAAAGAAGAAGATGTCAATGCCATTGCACTAATCGACCGCATGTACTTCGGAGCGCCTCGACCCGAACATTATCGGGAAAAGCTTGGTTCGGCCACTAAGGGAGCAGGGATTAACATTTTTTTTGGTTCCAGAACCGCGGACGAGCATATCGCAAGTAGACCTGTAAGGGGTAAACAAGATGAGATACGCAGAGACAGGATATAATTTAGAAATCGATTTGGCGAGAGGAAACATTGAACGGGTAGAAACCGACCCGAGAATGACGGAGCTACATCTGGGGGGGCTGGGTACCAGCGTCAAGATACACTGGGATAGGGTTCTCCCTGAGACTAAACCATTTGATCCTGAGAATCTCCTGATAATCAGCTCCGGTCTTCTCAACGGCACTCCGGCTTTTAGCGCTAACCGAACCCTTGTTTCTTTCGTTTCTCCCCAGTCGGGATTACTGGCGTATCCAATGATGGGGGGGTTCTTTGGCGCCGAATTGAAATATGCCGGTTATGACAAAGTGATCTTTCGCAACAAGTCTCCCAAGTTGGTCTATATATGGATACACAATGATGAGGTGGAAATCCGTGATGCCTATCATTTGAAGGGCAAGGGCGCTCTTGAAACTCAAGACCTTATCAGAGAGGAGCTGAAAGAGCCGAGAGCCCAGGTGGCCGCTATCGGACTGGCAGGTGAAAATCGGGTCTTTACTGCTTCCATCGAGCAAAGCAGGTCTAGTGCCAGTAGGCTCGGCGGAGGAGCCGTGATGGGAGACAAAAATATAAAGGCGGTCGCTGTTCGTGGAACAAAAGACCTCAATCTTGCCCGGGGCGCTGAATTCATGGAACATATGGAAGAAGTGACGGAATATATAAAATTCCGAAACACAAATCCCATTCAGGGCGTCATGACTATTTTGTCAGGGATTGGGTCGCCGCAGGAAATGAAGCACACCGATGAGAAGTGGCACACTGAAAACTTCATGTGGGGTAATGCTCGCACTCGGAGAAGAGACTTCTGGAGCAAGCCGAATGAAGAGAATTGGACGACGGCTCAATTGGATGCGGTGAAGCGGTTAATAAGCTGTTTTAACTGTCCTCAGCAATGCGGAGCACTGGTGGCGTCTTGTGAGGACGGTCCGAAATATATGATGAAATGCTTCGAGAAACTCACTTATTCTATGGCGGCCTATGTAGACGACCTTCGCTTTAACTTCAGAATCCTTCAACGAGCCACTGAGTATGGGGTGGACTCATTCTCAACCCCGCAGATTTTGGCCTTCGCTGTTGAGCTCTATGAAGCCGGCATTCTCACTGATAAAGACTTCGAAGGATGTCCGTCCGATAAGGAAGGACGGTTTTTCTGGTTACTTGACAGAGTGGTCCGGAGGGAAGGAATCGGAGATGTTCTGGCTGACGGCGTCTATTATGCGGCCCGAAAGATCGGCAAGGGCGCAGAAAAATTTGATCATAATACGATCAAGAAACATGAGCAACTCCCTCTGAAGCTGGGAATGTTAGATCCGATCTATTTCCTCATGTATTCTACCAACGAGAAGATAAGCATTACCCAAATTGAAGGGAATTTCCCACAAGCGGCTTTTCCGACTAGAGAGCAGAGAGAAGCGTTTGTAAAGGATTGGCTCCAGGTTCCCGACGAAAGATTTAAACAATACGTTCTGGACTGGGAACCACGGGGAGATAACGCGATACCATATTTCCCAACACCGGAGATGTGCAGTGAAATTGTGGACTGGATGGAAATGCTGCACAACATTGATGATGCCCTTGGATTGTGCGCCGGTATGGCATCATTTTGCCTGAAGCCTCCCTACCATATACATAATTACCCGAAACTCATCTCGGCGGCGACCGGAATGGACATAGATGAAGCCAGACTAAAGAAAATAGTCAATAGGAGTCGGAATCTGCACAGGGCATTCAATAATAGAAGAGGCTTGACCAGGGCTGATGAGAAGCCGCCTGAAGACCATTGGAAAAGGAGATTCCCAGAGCTCGAGGAACAACTCTTATCTACGTATTACAAATTCAAGGGATGGAATATGGACGGTATTCCTACGAAAGAAAGATTGGTGGAATTGGATCTGGGTTATGTTGCCGAAGACTTAGAAAAGAGAGGGATCTTAAAAGATGGCCAAAATGACTAAAAAAATCAAGACCATCAAGATTGATGCTGATAAGTGCAATGGCTGCCGGGCCTGTGAGGTAGCCTGCTCCGCCTTTCACGCTACACCGAAATACAGCAGCAGTAATCCGGCAAGGGCTCGTATTCAAGTGATCAGTCATCGACTGAAAAACATATGGCTTCCCGTATTCGCGGGTGAGTATGCTCCAGCCGAATGTATGGGCAGAGACAAATACTTGATTGACGGAAAGGAATACGAAGAGTGTTCCTTTTGCAGGGCTTCTTGCCCATCCAGGGACTTTTTCAAGGAACCCGATTCCGGTCTCCCTCTGAAATGCGATATGTGCGAAAGCGATCCGCCGTTATCAAAGCCGATTTGTGTTCAGAAGTGCCTCAATGAGGTCCTGGTCTACGAAGAAAGGGAAGAGGAAGTAGAAGAAGAAGTGAAGCTGGAGGACGTAGAGATAGGACTGGAATCCATGATCGACAAATATGGATTGCAGAAGGTCATGGATACCGTTTCCCGAATGTCGCAGAAGGGCTAAGATTCGCAGCTGGAATGTTGGAATACCGGAAAGATGGGTTTAGCGGAATTCCATCTTTCTTGATCCCGGATTATTCGGCGGCAACACAGAGAAATGAATGTACTTCCGGTGAACCATCTGATATGGTGAAAGAAATGAAGTGACATGGCACATTTGCACCGGACAAATGGGGGGGCAGAGTGACCACGAGAATCAAGAATAATCTCTGGCAAGTGGGCGGAAGGGGCCTGACTGATCCAGCGGACGCCGCCATCTACCTTGTACGTTTCGGCGACAAAGCAGCCCTTATTGATGCCGGAAGTGGGCGAGATCAGCCCCAATTGAGAAAGAACATTGCCGAATGGCTGGAACCAAATGTGCAACTAGAATACCTTCTGCTGACTCATTGTCACTTCGACCATACCGGCGGGGCCCAAGCCGTGAGAGACGAACATGGCTGCCGAATCGTGGCTCATGAGTTGGATGCGATCTATCTTGAATCAGGCGACAACCGTGTAACCGGAGCCGCCTGGTATGGAGCAAGCCTCGAACCGATCGCCATAGATATCAAATTGCAGGGCCAAGAATCGACCCTTGCTATCGGTAGCGGTACTGTGACAGCCATTCACTGCCCGGGTCACTCCCCCGGTTCGGTCGCGTATACTACGGAAATTGACGGTCAGCTTATCCTTTTCGGGCAAGACGTCCACGGTCCGATCCATTCGGAATTGTTGTCTGATGAAAAACAGTATCTCGCTTCGTTGGCAAGACTCTTAAACTTGCAGGCCGATCTCCTTCTCGAAAGCCATTTCGGCATTATCGAGACCAAACAAGAGGTGCGAGCATTTATTGAGAACTGCATAACCCCGTCTCCGCAGCCATGTCGGTGTTAATGACGATCCAGGTCGTTTAAAGTGGCATAATTCCTGTTGATTGATCGAAAGGGAATGGCAAGTCTACTGAAAGGAGCGCTACGTGTTTGAAGTAAGTGAAGAAGCATCGGAAAAGATCAAACAGTTCCTGGAAGGACGCGAAGAACTCCAAGCCATCAGAGTCTTGATGACCGAAGGCGGGTGGAGAGGTCCATATCTCGTGATGGCTCTGGATGAGCAAAAGGAAGATGATGAGGTTTTCACGGAGAGAGGTGTGACATTTGTTATCGAAAAAGCACTTTTTGAAAGGGTAAAACCCATACGTATTGGCTATACTCACTCCACTTTGGGTTCAG
>JBKQMK010000160.1:0-3675 GCA_052146735.1 Desulfomonilaceae bacterium
GGGCTTATTGCAGAGACTAAAATCATCCACAGGTATCTCTTTGACCCATCGCTTCCTATCAGATAGGGATCTGAAGTGCATCGACGCGTACGGAATACGGAACCGGGAGGCTACCAAGCCCATACCGCACCCGACTACAATCCTGATTGATCGCGAGGGGCGCGAGGTGTGGCGGTTCACGGACAAGAACTTCAAGAGGCGTCCGACGGATGATGATCTGAAGGAAGCGGTGGACGGACTTAAGAGAGAGCGCTAAGACAAGCGGTCCCGGGTTTTGCTGCAAACTGACTTAGCCACGACCGTCCCGATCTTTACTTAATCTTTATGATTCCTTTATCCGGTCTTTACAACCCGTGCACATTATCGGATCAAGAGTAAAGAAAGACGACTGCACAAGCATAGGCTGTGGCAGGATAGGAAGCTCTCCAGAGGGCACAGATATAGAAATGAGGATGTTAAAATGGCGACACTATTGATAAAGGTATCCGTTTTGAGTCTTTGTATGCTTGCCCTGCAGGCGGTAATCGCAACCGCCCAGACGAAATACGAGAAGGCTACCTTTGCCGGGGGATGTTTCTGGTGTGTGCAACCGCCTTTTGAAAAACTCAAAGGCGTAATCGAGGTGATATCTGGTTACACGGGCGGTTCCGGTGAGGACCCGACATACGAGGACTACGCGCAAAAAGGACACATTGAAGCAGTTGAGATTACTTACGATCCGTCAATCATATCGTATAGGCAACTTCTGGACGTGTTCTGGAGGCAAATTGATCCCACGGACGCTGGCGGACAATTCGTTGATCGCGGACCGCAATACCGCTCAGCGATCTTCTACCAGAACGAAGAACAAAAGGGTCTTGCGGAAAAATCCAAGGAGGAACTGGCAAAATCCGGGAGGTTCGACAAACCCATAGTCACTGAGATCATCAAAGCCACCACCTTTTACAAGGCGGAGGATTATCACCAGGATTACTACAAAAAGAATCCGATCCATTACAAGTACTACCGCTTTCGATCCGGCCGGGATCAGTACTTGGATAAGATATGGGGTAAAGACCGGAATCAAGCAGAGGGGAAAAACAATAGCCAGGACAACAAAAAGATGAGCAAAGAGGAACTCAAGAAGAGATTAACACCGTTACAGTATAGTGTGACTCAAGAAGAGGGCACCGAGCCTGCGTTCCACAACGAGTACTGGGAGAACAAGAAACCTGGCATCTATGTGGACATCGTTTCCGGGGAGCCTCTGTTCAGCTCCTTGGACAAGTATGATTCCGGCACGGGATGGCCGAGCTTCAAAAAGCCGCTGGAGCCGGGAAACATCGTGGAAAAAGAGGATAGAGGCTTTTTCACGACACGCACGGAGGTCAGAAGCAAACACGCGGACTCTCACCTGGGGCATGTTTTCAATGATGGCCCCAAACCGACAGGACTCCGTTACTGCATGAATTCCGCGTCCCTTCGCTTTATCCCGGAGGAGAACCTGGAAAAGGAGGGCTACGGCCAGTACAGAAAGCTCTTCGAGAAACAAACGCAGTGATTCGAGATGTTGATGACCACAGGATCTGTCGGAATTTAGAGAAAAAACCATTGGTTGGCGGCAAGCGTAGGCTATGCTAAGGTGGTACCGATTGATCATGGCCTAATTTGACAAGAGAGCCGGAATTATGCCGCGGTCTTGCCGATTCTGGGGTGTTTCCCCCGGAATCCGGTCTCGCCAGCGTGCTCTTGCCACCTGCAACGACCCCGGATGGTCCCTCACGAGGCAGGAGGACGGCAAGACCGTCGTAATGTAAGTGAAAAAGCCTCTTTTCCCCTGTTTCTAAGCGTACCTTACCGTCCGCCCCTCCGTCAACCAGATTTCTTGACCCTCACCGGAACACTGCTTGGTAGTACCGGGCCAAGGGGAAGGCTGATGCCACATGAACTTGCCACCTCCGACCGTGATACGCGACTTTCGCTCCCACCTTGATGAGACGCTTGATGAGCCATTCCACTGACCGTTTGACCTCTTCGCCCATGAGGTAAAATTGCCGAAGCATGTGGAGGAGGTTGTAGGCCAGCACTCCCATGAGCAACCTGGCCTGATTGGCCGCGAAGCGCCGGCAACTGGTCTTGTCCCAGCGGAGCGCATTCTTCCCCTCTTTGATTCGGTTCTCTACGTCCCCACGTCCGTTGTACACCTTGACCACCTTCCCCGCAGGGAGCTTGGAATTGGTCACGATGAACCCGATCCTTGGGAAGAGTTCACCGTCGTGCCATTCGATTTTGGCAACTACCCGGCGCTCTCTATCCCAAGTCTTTGCCTGGTACCGGAGATCAACCAGCCTGATCTGAATCCCACTCTTGGGAGGCCGCCCCACTGGACGCGTCAGATACGGGCCGATGAGTCTGTTCAGTACCGCATTGGCCGAAAGCCTGATGAAGTACGTGACCCGTTCACCCTCGCAATACTCATAAACCTCGGGTTGAGCAAATGCCGCATCCCCCCGAAACCAGAACAGGATGAATCGGGACCGATACCGCTTCACAATCGGATCAAGGATGGGCAGAATGCCATCGGCTGAATGAACGTTGCCGGGCCTGAGCTTGGCACCAAGACAGTCCCCGTCGCTGGTGAAGGCGAAGAGCGGATGAAAGCAGTTCTTTCCGAAATGACCGTTGAAGGCCACGTTCTCTTGTTTGCCGTGGGCGGGGTCTTCCGTTGAATCAACATCCACGATCAGACGCTGCTTCTTCTTTCTCCTGATCAGCGCATCATTGGACCTCGTAAGAGCATTTTCGAGCGCCCGCAATCCCTCATCAGTCCCCAAAACCTCATTTTCAAGCCTCGATAGCCGCGACTGACCGGCTCCGGCTTCGTCGCCCTTTCCTGTGGCAAGGCGTAGAGCAGGATCGATCCGCAAGAAATCCGCGTCATTGCAGTCCTCATACCCCGCCGCTATCTGATACACCCTCTGGCGAACCATTTGTAGTTGGGTGTGTGTGCTGTGGACCCAAGACCTGGAATCCTCTATCTCACCCTCGATTGGATCCAAGATCCCGAAACGCTCGTCCATCTCTCTCAGCAAGAGAAAGCCTGTGTCCGAAGTGATCTTGGCCCCCTGAAAATCGATCATGATTGAACGATCAAATTCAGGTCGAATTGTCTCTCTTTCGTTTTCACCACTCCCAACCATCCGATTTCCCTCGATAACGGTCTATTTCCCTCACCATATCATGGAGTTGACCCGAAGAACATACTTTTCTTTGTTTACCCGCCGAATAATCCGGGGAGAGATCTGTTTTTCATTATTGCAATCCGCCGGAACAATTGTAACCGGCCCCAAATTAGAAAGGAGCCTTCACTATGAAGAGTCTAGCACAGGGATTTGGAAGAGGCTTGCTGTTCATGGCCATTTTGGGTTTGGTTATGGGCTCTTGGGCCGTATTGGTTGCCAATCCAGCCTTTGCCCAGGCCCAAGCCACAAAATACGAGGGCTATTTGGCCGACGTCCTATGCGCCACGAGGGGTACTGCCCTGGATGGTGCTGACATGATGAAGCACCCGGAGAAGCACACGGTTGCCTGCTTGAAAGAGCCACCCTGCGTTGCTTCGGGATTCGGTGTTTTAGTGAAAGGCAAGGATGAAACTTACAGTTTTCATAAATTCGACAAAAAGGGCAACGAGTTGGC
>JBKQMK010000161.1:0-36279 GCA_052146735.1 Desulfomonilaceae bacterium
TAGTCGAAATGGGACTATTCTTCTTCAAAACCTATCCAGTAGACGTGCCGATGGGTCTTCTTGTCTTTCACCATCTGGGTGAGAACCTTCGCCATGTAGTAGAAATCGTCCAGTAAAATGACCTCTCCGCCCAGGCCGCCCATGAAGGACGTGACGAGGGGACGGTTCGGCAGGTCGTAGAGGGAAGCTCGGACTTCATGGATCAGGTTTCCGCCCCGCATCGCACCACCGTAAGATGTGCTCGTTTCAACACATCCCACTGCTTTGACTCGGGACAGGGCTTCGGCAATCTCGAGAGTAGGCCAAGGACGGACCCAGCGCGGCCTCACCAATCCTGCTTTTACTCCCTGGTTTCGGAGATTTCTGATGGCGGCCTTACAGGTGGTGGCATGGGCCCCCTGGACGAAGAAGGCGATTTCCGCGTCCTCCATCATATATAATTCCACGAATGGGTCATAATTACGGCCGAAAATGCGGTTATAATCCTCCACGGCCTCCTTGATCACTTGGGGGACTTCCAGGAAGACCGCCGCCCTCTGGGCATCCATCGGCGCGCCCTGATCCGGCCTAATCTGTGGGCCGTGGGAAACCGGACAGGTGAGACTAAGAGGATGCGGCGCCTTGTAAGGCGGCAGGAACTCCTTTACCTGCTCGGGTTCCGCCAACAACACCTTATCCGGTATGTGGGAAATGAAGTAGCCGTCCTGACACACCATCTGGGGCAGCATGACGCGTTGATCTTCTCCGACACGGTAGTTGATCATCGTGTTATCGAAAACCTCTTGCGGTGTGGAGGCCCACCCGATCAGCCAGCCCTGATCACGGAAGGTCATGGCATCGGTATGTTCGGAACCGAAATCTCCCGGAGGGTCGAGGGTTCTGTCGGCAATGGCCATTTGCAGAGGATAACGCCCACCCGCTATCGGGCTATAGAGTTCGCCTGCATAGGTGACTCCCACCCCTGCGCTTCCGGTGTACGCACGGGCGCCACAGGCAGACGCTCCCAGGACGACCGAGAGCTGGGAATGCTCACCTTCACCGTGGATGAATTCTGCGTCCAGTTCACCGTTGTGGATCATCCTCACCAGTTCCATCATGATAGCGGTGTAGGGACGGATGGGATAGGAACAGATAACCTCTACTTCCGCGAGTTTTGCGGCCTGGGCTGCCGCAGCGCAGCCGCTCAATAGTCTTTCTTGAGCCATAATATTTGCTCCTCTTTCTTAGAAGGGTTTTTCCAAACGAACTACACCATCAGGGAAGTCGAGTTCCGGGACAGCAGTCAGGGCCTCGGCGGCACATTCGTTGATACAGATCTGGCAGCCCTTGCAATACCTCCAGTTCCATTCCACTTCCTCTTTTTCTTCATTAAAGGACCAGCATGAATCCGGGCAGCTCATGACACACTGGAAACAAAGGGCACACTTTTCACGATCAAGGACTGGACGGACAATCCTCCAGTTGGAGGTGATGAACAACTCCTGCGAGGTCACTGGAGCGGGCGTGACCGCTCCGAAGGGCACTTCCCTATCTTTGGGGACCTTTATCGTCGACATAGCGTTCTCCTTTTCTTAGTTACGGTTGAATCCGCACTTCTCAGCCACCCCAGAAATATGAGGCCCTAGGCTTACGAAATTTCTGGATTGTCACTTCATTGTATCCACGTTCCATGGCTGCGACGTCAGAGACCACCTTTGCCAGGGTGTCCTTCTCAACCATGCCGGTCACCTTGGCCATGGCCCCAAGCATGGGAGCGGCCATGCCGGCGCCCAGACCTGATGCGTCGACTCCTCCTTCCGAACCGGAAAAATCAACCGTGCGAATCCCCGAGATGGCATCGGCGTCCACCGTGGCAACCGCGCCCAGCCTGTCGCGATTGGGAATGAATTGGAGCATATAGTCGATTGGGCGGTTCGTATTGATGATCAAGAGACCCCCCTCGGGCATACCCCGCAGGATGTTAATCCCTTTGACGATGGTCGGTTCGACGACCACCACGACGTCGGGATGATCATTGGTATAGATATATTTCATCTCTATTTCTTCATCGCTGATTCGGACATATTTCCGGGTCGTAACCAGCACACGGTCAGGGAGATCTTCGTAGTTGTCGAAGGCCTGGATAAATTTGCCCTCCATTTTCGCCCCCTGACCGAAGCCATTGGCGATATCCCGGGCCTCCTTATCCATGACGACCCCTCGCGTCCAAACTGTTATTTCCGTTACCTTAGCCATAAGGCCCTCCTTCTTCGATGGTAGCGCTCAATTAGATTTACTCACGAGGCCTCACGTGGATCTTGTGATAGCCCGTGATCATGGTGTCCAGTTCCGAAAAGCAGTGCCCTCGGTACTGACCAGCTACGCCTGCCCTGTGTCACCAAGCTAGGACACAAAAACAATGCCAAGCAAAGGGATTGTCGGTCGAGGTCAGCGGATTCGATAGGTAAGAGATCTGAGAAATGACGAAATCAAACCAGTCCACTTGAGAATACGAGCGGAAATGGTTATATAAGCCTATCGAGCAGGCTGACTAGCCCCACAATCCTGGGGTATTAACGTCAAGCCGGTTCCAACGAGCCCACGCGCGATTTCTTTGGCGAGAGACCAGCGTGGGTTTCGTTTTGCGGGTCCAAAGATACGTTTAATAAAATCTCTGTATTTCACCTCCTTCTGTTGTTTGGATCAGCATCACACATCAGGGTCGTCAAAAGCTGATGCGCAAAATGCTTACTTCACTGGGTAAAGTATGCAAACCGATTGACATCACATTTCCAAGCGAAAACTTTGCTTCTTCCCACCACCCTTCTTCTTTAGGAATAAAGTACTCTCTACCTCCTCCAAGTGCCGACGCATGGCCTTTCGTGCTTCCACTCCGTCTCCACTCTTGATTGCAGCGAGAATATTACGATGGCCATGAAGAGATTTTTGCTTTCTCTGCTCTGTTTGCGTGGATTTGGTCCGAGTTTCACCAAGAAGATCAACAAGGGCAAGAAAAAGGCGTTCTAGAACCCTGTTGCGGGCCATGTGCGCCAAAAGGTGATGGAAAAGGGTATCGTTTCGGAAAGGATCCCTCCCCGCGGCTACCTCTTCTTCCTGCTCCTTGAGGATTTCTTCCAACTCGCTGATTTCCGCAGTAGTGGCGTTTTCTGCCGCCAATTCAGTAATTCCCGGTTCGATGATCTTGCGTAGGAAAAAGATGTCGATAAGATCATCCTTCTCATGAAAAAGGGCCGCGGCCAGAGGCTGCACCAATGCCTCTTCACTGGACGCAATCACATAAGTCCCATTCCCCTGGCGCCTATCAACCAGCATCATCGCTTCCAATGCACTAATGGCTTCCCGTACGGAGGCTCGGGAAACTTTAAAAGTTTCTGACAATTCTCTTTCAGACGGAAGTTGGTCATCCCTCTTCAATTTGCCTTTTTCGATGAGGCCACGGATTTGTTGGACGATGTCCTCGTAGGCTCTCTTTTTTATTACTGCTTTTAGCACGCAGGAAACTCCTTTTTTTTCTGTAGTGTGTTCACCGCCTCCATAAAGTGCCTGGCAGCAATCAAAAGCTCCGTTGGTGACTTTTCCTCCGGAGAGTCAATTAACTCTGAAATGGCCATCATGGCTGCATTCTTACAGATGAAAGCGATTTGGGAACCTACCATCCCTTCCGTCGATTTGGCCAACTCCATCATGTTTACATCTCTGCTCAAAGGTCTTTCCCGAGTGTGGACCTGAAACATTTCCAATCGCCCGTTCTCATCAGGGACAGGAAACTGCAGAACGTAATCGAGCCGGCCGGCACGCATCATAGCGGGGTCGAGCAAATCCTCCCGATTCGTGGCCCCGAGAACTATCACTTGGGAATGGTCGCTTAAGTTGTCTAATTCGCTAAAGAACTGACTGGCCACGCGATCAGTGGCTCCTTCATTACTCCCAGAGCAACGGTTAGGTACGAGTGCGTCTATTTCATCAAAAAAGAGGATGCAAGGGGCCGATTGTTTGGCCTTTTTGAAGATCTTATGCAGGGCCTTCTCCGACTCTCCCAGCCACTTTGAAAAAAGAATTGGTCCACTGATGGAAATGAAATTTATGCCCGTTTCACCTGCCAGTGCCTTGGCCATCAGCGTCTTTCCGGTACCCGAAGGCCCGGAGAAAAGGATCCCTCTCGGAGGAAACACTTTTCCGGCGGCAAAAAGGTCCGGATATTTCGTGGGCCAATTGACAATGGAAATAAGCGTCTGCTTAATATTGCTCAATCCACCGACATGATCCCATTTCACCGTAGATCTCTCCGTGTAAAACTCACGAGTGGCCGTGGGTTCAATCTCTCTAAGGGCGGCCAAAAAATCCTGCATTCGGATGTGCAATTGTCCCGCGGTGGCAAGAATCGACTCCAGGTGATTTTCCCCGTCCAGGCTCAGATATCTTCTTAGAGCAACCATCCCGGCTTCCTTGCACAATGCCTCCAAATCGGCTCCGACAAAGCCGTGGGTGATTTGAGCAAGGTGATGCAGATTGACATCAGGGGCCAGAGGCATGTGGCGGCTGTGAATCCTCAAGATTTCATGCCGTCCTTCGACATTGGGCACGGGGAGAACGATCTCACGGTCGAAACGGCCCGGCCGTCTGAGGGCCGGATCTATCATTTCGGGAATATTCGTCGCCCCTATGACAACGACATGTCCACGGGATACCATGCCGTCCATTAGCGCGAGCAGTTGGGCCACCACTCTCTTTTCAACATCTCCCAAGACCTCTGCGCGCTTTGGGGCGATGCCATCGATTTCATCGATAAAGATGATGCTCGGCGCGTGCTGGGTTGCCTCTTCAAAGATTTCCCGCAGCCTGGCCTCGCTTTCCCCGTAAAACTTGTGGATAATTTCAGGTCCATTCACTCGGACAAAATGAAGTTTTGTCTCACTGGCAACCGCCCGAGCAATCAGTGTCTTGCCAGTTCCCGGAGGCCCGCAAAGCAGGACCCCTTTAGGAGCCTCAATTCCCAGCCTTTCAAAAGCCTCCGCATAACGAAGAGGAAGCTCGACCATCTCCCGCACAAGCCTTAACTCATTTTCGAGTCCACCCACGTTTTCGTACGAGACATGCGAAGGACTCTCTATGGAGAAGTCGGGTTCCTTTAGAACGAATCGGGTTTTTTGATTGATGATTACGCCGGTCGGAGGAGCTGTCGCTTCCACCATAAAAAGGCGCTCCTTTCCTCCCAGGAAAGGAACATTCATTCTATCCCCCGGCATCACCGGCAAGCCCTGAAGGATTTTGGCAAACTGCTCCAGCTCATTTTTTTCCGGCAATGCGCTGGTGAAGTCGAGCGGAGTGATCAGCACCGTCTCAGCCGTTTTACGAGGAATCTTTCTTACCCGAACCAGGTCCCCCAGGCTTGTTTGGCCATTGCTGCGAGTGAGGCCGTCGATCTGAATGACCTTTTTCCCGCAGTACTCCGGAAAGGTGCCGGTGACCCGGGCGACCGTCGTCTTGGCCCCCCTGATCTCAATGAGGTCTCCCAACACGCCGCTCAGTGCCTTAATATCCTCAGCGTCCAGGCGAGCCCAGCCTTTGCCTACATCGTCAGATAGGGCCTCAGCGACTCTTAATTCCAGGTCGGTGTCCACGTTGGAAGCCTCTGTTGAGACAGGTAAATCATTTCAAGAAGGTTGTCGTTTAGGGCACGCTTGCTAACGCAGCCTCAGGGGTTTGTAGCCCCGAGTCGGCTTTGTAAGCACACAAATCTCCGCACATGGTGCAGGTTTCATGATCCTCACGACACGTCCTGCTTCGGATGTCGCGTGCTAAATCAGGATCCATAGCCAGCCGAATTTGTCCGGCCCAGTCACGCTCTTTTCTGCAACGGCTCATTTTCTCATCCCATTCCCATGCGCCGGGCCTGCGCCTCACCAGGTCAGCAGCGTGTCCTGCGACTCGGGCTGCAAGCACCCCCATGCGCACATCCTCCACATTGGGCAATCCAAGATGCTCCGATGGGGTGACGTAACAGAGAAAGTCAGCTCCATGAACGGCCGCCAGCGCCCCACCAATCGCCGAGGTTATGTGATCCAGACCCGGCGCAACATCGGTTACAAGCGGTCCGAGCACATAAAAGGGTGCATTTTGGCAAAGCCTTTTCTGAAGGATCATCTGAGTGGCAATCTGATCCAGGGGGACGTGGCCGGGGCCCTCGACAATCGCCTGTACCCCTTTCTCTTTTGCCCGGCGGAAGAGCTGGCTCAGAGTAACCAATTCTTCCACCTGAGCTTGGTCCAGCGAGTCAGCAATGGCTCCGGGTCTGAGGCCATCACCCAGACTGATCACCATGCCGTACTGCTTGCATACGTCCAGGACTTCGTCATAACGGTCGAAGAGAGGATTTTCTTTGTTGTTAGTCCTCATCCAACGGGCCAGAAAACTACCCCCGCGACTCACGATGCCGCAGACTCTCGGCTTGTGCTCAAGGTGGGCCAAGGCAGAAAGTGTTACTCCGCAGTGGACGGTTACGAAACTTATCCCGTCTTCCCCGTGAAGACGAATCGCATCGAGCATTTCCTCCGGTTCCATCAGGTCGCCGCTGCCGCGTTTTTTGTGGGCTTCTACGATGGCCTCATAAATCGGGACGGAGCCTACGGGAACGGGTGATTCTGAGACGATCTTTCGGCGCACGGACCGCAGATTTCCTCCTGTCGAGAGATCCATCACCGTGTCCGCGCCCGCCTTAAACGCTGCCTCCAGTTTGTGCAGCTCAAAGTCCTCGTCGTACAGGTCAGGAGAGGTACCGATATTCGCGTTCACCTTCACGTGGAGATCTTCACCTACTGCCACCGCCTTACCATGGGGGGAGGGCTTCAAGACGGCTAAAGTTCCCCTCTTGAAATTCTCAGTCAGGATTCGTTCTTCCACTCCACTTTCTCGGGCAATCTCATTCAAAAAGTGCTTCATGACCGCAACACTCATTTCTGATCCGAGTTCACTATTAATGCTATAAAGCCTGTATTAGCTTAAGTAAGGTGCCTGATGGTCTGACCACCTTACGACCTGATCGTTTGGCCTATGTTCTCAGCCTGTGAGATTTATGTCAAGATTTTTTTCGCGTACATCGGGTCATGGGTGGGACATGAAAATTATGATGTGAAGTTCAGTTTCTTTGCACAGTCTCCAGAGAAACCAATGACATGGGGAGAGGTAGCGGCCACGCATGCCGCTAGTGCCTTCAGTCTTGAAAATCACCGGTTTGTGCAGCAAGACTTTGAGAGCGAACTGGTATCAATCTTCCCGGCCGTGGCGCAGATTTCGGGTTAAGGCTAACGGCTGTATAAATGGAGAAGAGGCCTGAAGACGTACGTCTCCGACAAACGGGTTCTCGTCGGGGTAGCCACAGCGATCACGTTGGCAGAACGAACTGCCGGGGTGAGGACCGAGGGGGTGATAGCCTGAAGCGGCGCAGCGCAGAGTAATTACTCGGGCTGTAGGTAACTTGAACAAGTCCTATGGATTTCCAGCACCACAGGAGCTAGCCTACAAGTACTCCTCAGAGAGAACCACGAGGCATCGCCGGGCAGTGAAGGCATAGTCACTTGATGAGCGGGGTGATTTGAATCTCAGCGCGTTCAATCCTAATCCGTTAAACCCGTACCCCCACAAGGGCTGCCGGCAGTTTTGGCATCCAAGTACCCGCTCAGTTATATAAAGCGCCGAGTACGAGAGCACACGCATACAGATCTCGGTTCCCGTTGCCTGTCCAACAGCTACACCAGAAACCCGTAAGCTTCCCTGCATCTTCCTTGGGTTGGAATTCCACCCCTTTTGAGTCTATTGTCGCACCTGTCTCCAGGCTGCAACCGGCCAGTTGTTGTTCCATGATGCTTGAGACGCCGGCCGTGCTCCCCGTGACGGACCAAGGCAACACAGACCAAAAGGCAATCAGAAATAATAGGACGTACAGTGAGACGGCAATGGTGGTCAAATATCTACTCCTATTCATGCTGAATCTCCTCGAGAATTTTTGCGGGGGTTGACAATAATGCTCTTTTGGAACCATTACTGCGCCCCCAGCCTATCTACTTAGATGCGTTCGTCGATTTTATGATTCCTTGGGTTGAGCGTTTTTCCCTTCGACGGAGGGTTTCTTTGCCGGAATAACAAAACAAACCGCCTAGTTCGCCGATGGTCGCCGCCCCTTACCAATGGAAACCCCTATTAATGGCGACTTCCAAAGATGAAGTCAAGCCCCTCGACAGACCGCAATTTCTCGGGGTACCCCACTCTTGACAAACCCTGTAGTAACGCGTACTTTCGATAGGTTTTCCAGAGTTTGGAGGCGGGTACCGGGCGGTACGGATACCTCAAGAAAATACAATGGACGAGTGACAGATCAATGCTGGCAATTTGGCGCGCTGCAGTTGAACAGTTTACAGAAGGCCGGAGTTTTGTCCTGGCCACGATACTTGATGTTAAGGGATCTTCTCCCAGGCACGTGGGAACCCGTTTCCTTATCCAACAGGACGGAACCATCGTGGGGACAATCGGGGGAGGGCTGTTTGAGGCTCAGGTTCAGGAGTTTGCAGCAGCCGCTTTGCATGCAGGCACGTCTCACCACGCTCTCTTTTCCTTTACCGGAGAAGGCGCAGAATCCAAAGAGATGATTTGCGGTGGAGAGGCTGAAGTCCTTGTGGAATTTGTCAACGCAGGAGATAAGGCCCGAGAAGAAATCTTCAAGCAATTATTGGCCGTGGCTCAAAATAGAGGCTCAGGGTACTTGCTCACCAACATCGCAATAGCGGTAGGTGATCAGGCAGTGGGGGGAATCGACTATCTCTTGATGGATGGAGAAGGAAGACGCTTTGGTGGTTTTGCCCATGCCGATTCGGTAATTCAATTCCTGCCCCAACAGCGGCTTCTTAAGCCCGCTCAGCTCCTCAAAACCCCAGAATCCGAATACTCTGTCTTCCTGGAATTGTTGAAGGCGCACGGTACGGCATTTATATTCGGAGCCGGGCATGTAGGCGCGTGCGTGGCTCATCTGGCTGCATACGTGCGATTCAACGTTATCGTGCTTGACGACCGCGAGGAGTTCGCTTCACCTACGAGGCTCCCGGATGCTGAGCAGGTGGTCGTCGTGGACTCATTCCACCAGGCATTTTCGGATCTGGCCGTGGATGAGGACAGTTACCTGGTGATCGTAACCCGAGGCCACGCCCACGACAAAACCGTGCTAGCCCAAGCTCTGCGGACAAACGCAGGCTACATTGGCATGATAGGGTCTCGAAGAAAAACAAAGCTTATTATGGAGGCATTGCTAAAAGAGGGGTTCAGCCGGGAGGATCTCCAGCGCGTCCACGCGCCTATCGGGCTCCCCATTGGAGGGGAAACCCCCGAGGAGATAGGAGTTTCCATCATTGGCGAGATGATTCAGATTCGGCATCGCAAAGAAAGCTTGGAACGACTTGGGGCCTAATGTTTACGGCTCCTTGGTCACAACCCGACACAAGGGACTGAGTTGGTTTCAAGGCAGTGGTGAAGCGATAAGCATTTATTGGACAGAGCATGCTCAACGGAAAGAGAATAATAGTAGTCCTGCCCGCGTATAACGCGGCCCAAACACTTGAGACTACCGTCTCGGAGTTGGATCGGGAGGTGGTAGATGACATTCTTCTGGTCGATGACTTCAGCGCGGATGAGACGGTGCGTCTGGCCAGGCAAATCGGGATACGGAGCTTCCTTCATGACCGCAACTATGGTTATGGACGCAATCAGAAGACCTGTTACACTGAAGCTCTCAAGCTCGGGGCTGACGTCGTCGTAATGCTCCATCCCGATTATCAGTATGCCCCCAAACTCGTGCCCGCGATGGCTGCTATGGTTGTGTCCGGAGAATACGACGTGGTGCTGGGCTCCCGTATATTGGGGGGGAAAGCAAGAAAAAGCGGCATGCCGGCCTACAAGTACATTGCCAACAGGGCCCTCACATTGGCGGAGAATCTTTCTTTCGGATCGAAGCTGTCAGAGTTTCACACCGGATATAGGGCCTTTTCCCGGAGAGTGCTCGAGAATCTCCCGTTCCATGAGAATTCGGACGACTTCCTTTTTGATAACGAGATGCTGGCTCAGGCCATCTTCTTCAACTTCAACGTAGGCGAGATATCCTGCCCCACACGGTACTTCCCTGAGGCCTCCTCAATCAATTTCAGGCGATCGGTTGTTTACGGGCTTGGAGTTTTGTGGACCTCCGTGCGCTTCCGACTCCAAAAATGGGGGCTGGCTAGTTTTGAGATCTTCGAGATTTCCGACGCGGTTCCCGCGAAAGATTACTACTCTGAAATCAAGTGAAGCGCCTGTCAGGGGGGTGAGTTTTCCTTGATGGCCGGACACCGGCGCAGGACTCCCTTCTTGTAGCCCTTCGGCCTTTTATCCCACTGAAATTCCTGTTGTCGAAATGGGGCTCAATCTGGCCTGACACGGGTCCTCCGCCCGCCTTCATTCGCCATGCCTTACGATATTTAATATGATATATTCATATGTTATACAAACTTGCTAAACTAAATGCTGATGAGCCGTACGCGCTCGCGCGGCACATTGGCTGTGTAAAACTAACTAACTGCCGTGTTATCAGCATGTTGAACATATTGGCGCGCTCCGTGGGTCTGTGTGACGGCTCAGAGGCGTACGTTGTCGGCTCTCCAAGGGTGTTTTCAAGGGATTTCGGCCTATAATCTTTAAACTAATTTCTAGATTTTTGAAGTAACATTTGGATTCAATGATCTTTTTTTCTTGACATCCTGTGAAATATTGTTAAGGTCGGGATCGCAAGACATTAGAACCCTGAGGGAGGGTGTTATGTTAAGAAACGCATTAAAGTACGTGTTTGTGTTGACGTTAATGGTGACAGCATTTTCGGCTGCCGCATTCGCAGAATCCACGCAAGCTACCTATGATCCCTGCACCGGCGCCTCGGGATACAAGGCAATCTCCAAAGTGAAGCCGCCTCCGGCTCCAGCGCCCACAGCCTTGAAGGTGAAGCCTTGGGGCCTCACTTCTCGATTCGAAGCATTGTCCAAATACAATCCTGTGAATTGGTGGGCGGATTGCTGCCTGCCTATGCCGGCAAAGGGGCAGTTCGTGATCGCACCCAGGGTCTTTTTCGCTCGAGTGGCCGGCGAGGCTCGCCGTGGCACAGATATTACGGGCGTGCAAACAGCGGTGGTCAATTTTGACGACCATCTGGGATTCAAAAAGAGCGGCAACGCGATCTGGTCCATCAACGCCCTTTACCAGATACGCCCGCGGTGGGGCATCAGGTACTCTTTTTCGCCGATGGTAATGGAGGCCACAAATTCTCCGACCACCGCCTTCAGTTTCGCGGGTCAGACATTTGCGGCAGGGAACCCGGTCCATTCCAAATGGGAGCGATACGAACACAGGGCCGGCCTTGTATTCACCCTGAGCCGCACAAATTACAGCAGCACTAACTTTTTCGCCGAATGGCTTAATGTCCAGGACAAACTGACCATCGGGGGAGCTGCCGGCACTACGTTCGCAGTCACCATGAATGACACGAAGAACATGGCCGTCACCGGGCTCGAATTTGACAAGTGTCTGAAGAACTACCACGGCAACACTTTGGCACTCAGTGGAAGAGGCTCCATCGCCTTCCTGAACGACTCGATCGGGTATGATGCCGAGGCTGCATTGAGCTACTTGATTCCCATCAAGACCGGACGTTTCGGCTTCGTCAAGGGTGGTTACCGTTATGCCTCTCTAAAGAAGGACAGACCCAACAGGATGTTCAACACATCTCTCGACGGGCCCTTTGTCCAGGTAGGATTCCTTTTCTGATGGCCGTGTAGCCGGTACGAGCCTTTTCCTCCCCCGATTTTTATTGCCCGACCGAGGATCTCTCATACCCTCCAAAGTCCGACTCAGCGGTCGGGCTTTTTTTTTAGGCGCGGGGGCCTTTTGGGTCCCCTGCGCTGAGGTCTACACAAAAAATTCTCCGTTTCACGGAAATCTCCTTGTTTTATCTAGCGCTTGACAGGACAGCGACGGGATGATAGCAACTCACAATCATGGAAAAAGGCTTAGGAAAAGGCGATGCTGACGATATCCCTTTGCTGCCGCCCCCTGCTCATGTGCATTTGATGGGCATTTGCGGTACTGGCATGGCCTCCCTTGCCGGGATGTTTCATGAAAGCGGCTACAGCGTGACGGGATCCGATCAGGCCGTATATCCACCCATGAGTGATTTCCTGGGAGACCTTGGGATCAAAGTGATCGACGGATACCGGGCCTCGAACCTCGAACCGGCCCCCGACCTGGTGGTGGTCGGCAATGTAATCCGGCAGACTAATCCGGAAGCGGTTGAGCTTGAAATTTCCGGCATTCCTTTCACCTCCATGCCGGGGGCATTGAACAGGTACTTTACAGGTAACAAGACCCGCATCGTCGTCGCTGGGACGCACGGCAAAACTAGCGTCAGCGCCATGATCGCATGGCTCCTTTACAAAGAACAGCGTGATCCTGGCTTCATGATTGGAGGAGTGCCGAGGAATTTCAAAAGAAATTACCGTCTGGGCAGCAGCCCTCTGTTCGTAATCGAAGGGGATGAGTACGACACTGCTTATTTCGACAAAGGACCGAAATTTCTTCACTACAACCCACAAATCGCCGTGATGACATCCTGTGAGTTCGATCACGCGGACATTTACAACAGTCTGGAAGAGATTAAGAGCCAGTTCAGGTCCTTTGCGAAGCTTGTCCCTTCGAACGGGAGCCTTATAGCCTACGGAGGGGATGACCGGGTCATGGAGATAACTGGAGACTGTGACCGGCCTGTGCAGACGTACGGGACTGAATCGGCGACGAACTGGCGAGGAGTCAAGCTTGACGAAGGTCCTGAGGGCATCAGGGCGCTCATCATGAAGGACGGTCAAAGGGTGGCAGCGGGAACTTTGCCGGTCTTTGGCTTTCATAATGTCTTAAATGCAGTCGCGGCAATAGCAGCCGCTGCTAATGTAGGTATCGAGCCGCAGAGAGCCATGGACGCGCTGGGATCCTTCAAGGGGGTCAAGCGACGCCAGGAAATCCTGGGAGAAAAGTCAGGGATACTTCTGATTGATGATTTTGCGCATCATCCAACTGCCGTGAAGTTTACGTGCGATGCTATCCATTCCCGTTTTTCGGATCGGCGGCTGGTGGCTGTATTCGAGCCTCGCACCAACACGAGCAGGCGGGCTATTTTTCAAGAATCCTATGTACAGGCTTTCCTCAGTGCAGATTTGATCGTAGTAAAAGAGCCCGGCGATGTGGCCGGAATTCCTGAGACGGAGCGATTCAGCTCTGAACGGCTGGCTTGGGATTTGAGGCATCTGGGCAAAGCTGCCAAAGCCTTTGTCGATACCGACGCACTTCTTGAATTTCTTTTGAATGAGCTTCGGACAGGGGACGTTGTCCTGACCATGTCCAACGGGAGTTTTGACGATCTCAATTCTCGGCTGTTGGCATCCCTTACGGAGTCGGGAAAATGAAGGAAGCGCTTTTGTACGACCGATTGAAGGACGGGGTTGTCAAGTGCCGTCTCTGCCGCCACGGATGCAAGATCGATGAGGGCAAGAAGGGGATTTGCGGTGTTCGCCAGAACAAAGAAGGGACACTTTACACCCTCGTATACGACAAGGTGGTTTCCACGAACGTGGACCCAATCGAAAAGAAACCACTTTTCCACTTTTGGCCCGGCAGCAAATCTTTCTCCATCGCCACAGTCGGCTGTAATTTTTTCTGCACGTTCTGCCAGAATTATTCGATTTCCCAGATGCCTCGGGACCGGGGGCGTATAATTGGAGAAGCCTATTCCCCGGCAGACATTGTCGCCATGGCAGTCGCAAGTGGCTGCAGGAGCATTTCCTATACCTATACCGAACCCACCATATACTATGAACTGGCGCGCGAGACGATGGTGGAAGCAAGAAAGTCCGGGATCCTCAACGTCTTTGTTACCAACGGCTACATGACTCGGGACATGCTCGATGACTCAAAAGGTCTTATTGACGCGGCCAACGTCGACTTAAAGGCTTTCAACGACCGATTTTACTTACATTATTGCAGAGCTCGCCGGGAAGGCGTGATAGACACGCTCCGGTACATGAAAGAACTGGGCATATGGTTGGAAGTGACAACTCTTCTTATCCCGACACTGAATGACGATCCGACCGAGGTGCTGGAGTTAGCCCGGTTCATCCGCACTGATCTCGGGGCCGAGACTCCCTGGCATGTAAGCCGATATTATCCGCAGTACAAGGAGCAGGAGTTGCCACCTACAGATGTCGAGGCTCTTCGGCGGGTGAGGCAGGTTGGACTTGATGAGGGCCTGCATTACGTTTATACCGGTAATGTCCCTGGGGATTCCGGAGAAAAAACATACTGTCCCGGCTGCTCTCTGGTTTTGATCGACCGAGAGGGGTATAGGATACAGAAATACGCCTTGAAGGATGGGCTTTGTCCCAAATGCGGCTATCGGTTGGAGGGTGTTGAGCTTTAAAATCGGTCCATCCGCGGATCAACCGAGACGAGCCTCATGCGAGTAGAGTAGGCAGATCTTTCTCGGCTGGCGGTGACATGAAAAGAGAGATTGCATGGGAACAAACAGAGACATTCTGATCGCTCCTTCCATACTTTCCGCGGACTTCACGCGGCTGGGAGAAGAACTTCGAGCAGTTCAGGAAGCCGGCGCCGACTGGATACACATAGACGTCATGGACGGCCATTTCGTGCCCAATATTACTATAGGACCCATGATCGTGGCAGCGGTGAAGAAGGTTGCTGACGTCCCTCTCGACGTTCACCTCATGATCTCGAATCCTGACTGCTACCTGGAAGACTTTCAAGCCTCCGGAGCGGACATCTTAACTGTTCACCCGGAAGCCACATTCCATTTGCACCGCACTCTTACGAGGATTAGGGAATTGGGCATGAAAGCGGGCGCCGCTCTTAACCCTTCAACGGGTCTGGGCGCCATCGAATATGTTCTGCCGGAGCTGGACGTGGTCATGCTCATGACAGTGAATCCAGGCTTTGGGGGACAGTCGTTCATCCCCACCATGCTTCCCAAGGTTATGGCACTCAAACGGATGGTTGATCGGTCGGGATACGACATTCTCATCGAGGTGGATGGCGGGGTGAGCCCCGAGACCGCGCCGGATTTGGCGCGAAATGGCGCGGACGTATTTGTGGCAGGAAGCGCTGTTTTCGGTCATCCCCCTTACGGCGAGGTCATCAAAAAACTGAAATATTCTAGGCCGGCCGGCATGTGACATGTCCCGGCGGGCCACGGGGTAACAGATTTCATGCAAAAAAATATATTTACACGCGCTGTTTTAGCGATTATCGCAGCAATGCTGCTTTTAGCCGCAGGCCAGGCATTTTCAGCGACTGAGAAGCGGCGCGAACCTAATCCCAAAGCCATCGAGTTGCCGAACCTTGAGAAAGACCCCGGCCTGTTCTTTCTAATGGGCGAGCAGGCGGAAGCCCTCGGGCAAACGGAAGCGGTTCTCGAATACTTTCGCAAAGCCCTAAAGCTTGATCCCGGTTCGGCATATCTCAACACCCGCATCGCCAACCTGTTGGCCCGGAACAGGAAAGTAGCCGAGGCGCTGCTGATGGCCCGAAATGCCACCTTGTTGGACCCTCAATATGAGGAGGCATACACTTTATTGGGTAAGATCTACACAATCACCGGTGATCGAACCAGGGCGATCGAAGCGTACAACAGGGCTCTGGAACTAAAACCGGACGAACGAGACCTCTATGTTTTTATCGGGTCTCTCCAAGCCTCACAGAAGCTCTTCGAGGACGCTGAGAAGACCTTCTCGAAGATGGTAAAGCAGTTTCCGGACGAAAAGGAAGGATACTTTTATCTCGGCAAAGTTTATGTCGAGAATAAGCAATATGACAAGGCAGTTGAGATTTTCAAGGCACTTGTGGATAAGGGAACGGACACATCTGCTCAGGCCCATGTAGAGCTGGGAGGCATCTATTACCTCCAGAAAAAGTACCCTGAAGCTGAAGAGCAATTCCGGGAAGCGGTGAAGGTGGATTCCTTCAATATCAACGCTCGACTGAGCTTGGGCCAGGTTTTGGCAAGTCAGAAAAAATACACCGAGTCGTACCAGGTATTTGAGGAACTTTCCAAGCTGGCACCCTCCAATCTCGGCATCCAGATGAAGATGGCCTTGATCCTTGCGGAGCAGAAGCAGTTTGACAAAGCAAGAGAATTACTCGACCAGGTCCTTCAAACCCAGCCCGGCTGGGACCAGGTTCGATTTCATTTAGGGAGAGTACTCAGAGAACAGGGGAAATTGGACGAGGCCGAGAAGGAGTTTATTCAGATTCGCAAAGGACAGCCGACATTTCTCAATTCCAGAGTTATGTTGTCCCTCATGTTCCTCAAGGTAAAGGATTTCGGTAAGGCCATCAGATACATAGACGAGGCAATCGACCCGGATACAAAAGACACGGACCTTTTCCACATCAAAGGTTCAATTCTGGAAGAACTAAATCGGTACGATGAGGCATTGCAAGTTTATGAGAAGGCTTTGGAGATCGAACCGAAGAACGTGAAGATCCGTTACTCCCTGGGGAATGTGCTCGAGAAGAGCGCCCGGCGCAGCCGCGCTATGGCTGAAATGGAAAAGATACTCGTTGAAAAGCCTGACGATGCAAGCGCTCTCAATTTTATCGGCTATACGTTGGCAGTGGCCGGCAAAGATCTGGAACGCGCGGAGAGTCTAGTCCGCAAGGCAGCAGCATTGAAGCCAGACGACGGCTATATCATGGATTCTTTGGGATGGATCCTCTTCAAAACAGGCAGGACCGATGAGGCGCTCCAGCACCTGGAAAAGGCGGCAGACAAAGTTAAAACAGATCCTATTGTGGCTGAACACCTGGGAGACATTTTGCTCGCAAAGGACAAGAAACAAGACGCCCTAGAGGCCTACCGAAGGTCGCTCCAGGTGAATCCGGAAAACATGGTGGTGCAGGAGAAGCTTCAAAAATTGGAGCAAGACACTCAGGGTGAAAAAGAATAAGTTCCTACCGTTGCTTAGATATCTTTCTGAAGTCTTGAATCCGGATCTCATGAAGACGGTTCTGCTCGCGGGGATCATCCTACTCCTGGCACTCTGCCCCACATCCTCGAAAGCCGCTGGGCCGACGAAAGAGTCTAGGCCAAACTGCTCCAGATACGCTCTTCCTTCATCTCTTCTTAAAAAGCCCTTCCGCTTTGCGGGCGAGTTGGTTCCGATTCAACGGCCCGATGTGCAGTCCCGCATTTTGTATCAAATTAATTTCCTGCTGCTTGATGCGAGAAGCGTTCTTACCGATTGGCTCTCGGAGAAAAGCCGATACGCTTGGATGTTTGACGAAATCCTGCGGAAAGAAGGCGTCCCGGACGAATTTGTTCTGTTTGCCCCGGTTCTGTCGGCGTTGAGTCTGAAAGCGTCGTCCCGGTCAGCCATGGCCGGCTGGTGGGCCCTGGAGAAACCCTGCGCCGCCTCTGACGGTGTCGAGATGCTGGAGGACTCTTGGCACGATGACCGAATGGACTTTGAACTCTCCACGCGTTGCTTTGCCGCTAGGCTTAAAGATGCTCGCAAGGAATTAGGTGGGGTGGGCTGGCTGACGACTGCCGCGGCCTACATCACCTCTACGAAAACGGTCCAGGAGCTGCGGCAACGCTGGAATACGGACCACTACTGGGACCTGCCGCTCCCCCAAAACGCCGAAGATTTTGTCGTGAGGTGGATCGCCCTATGGATTATAAATGGCCACAGGGATATCTACGGTCTCAAGTTTAAGGATCCGCCTCCCTTTACATTCGATCAAGTTACCGGCTTGGTCCTCAGCAAAGATCTGACGGTAGCTGAGATCGCTCACATGACTGGTGTCCCCTCACGAGAGATCCTGGAGTTGAACCCAAGAATAAAAGCCACATCGCCGACATTACCGGCAACGGCACGAGGCAAGACTTTGTCACATACAATTGCTGCGCCCAAAGGCAAAGGCTGGGTCCTGGTGGACAAACTAAAAAAGGGAGGCTACGTGGTGGGATCGCCGAAGCCTTGACCGTTGTGGCCTGTCCCCCGAATGAACAGTTAACTCACGTGTCATTCCTGCATAAGCGGGAATCCAGGAGCGATTGGGCCTGGATCTGATAGAACATGGCCCTCGCCTTGCCAAAAAGCCATATTACCTCATCGAGTCTTAAGCTGGATTCCCGCGTTCGTGCGAATGACGCGCGGATTTGCAGCCTATTTGTGGGGCACAAGACTGCGGGACAATATAGCTAGATGCCTCCCCATCAGTCACTGAACCGTTGTTCCTCTTTCTTGTTTGGTCTTGACTAGGAAAGCAAAAAGCCTTAATGTTTGCACGAGGAAGTTCAATATTACAGCAGAAAACTGGCCTTTTTTCATCCGGAGTTGACAGCATGACACTGAATCGTTGGGATCCTCTGAGAGATTTACTGAATTTTCAAGAGAAGATGAGTCGGCTGTTGGATGTTTGCGGGGAAGAAGGAACGTGTAAGCGCGCCGCCTCTTGGTGTCCAACGGTGGACATACTTGAAACACCTGACGGCTACCTGTTCAGGGCCGAACTCCCTGGGGTGGGACGCGAGAATATCAATATTGAAGTTCGGGGGAATCGCCTGGTGTTGTCCGGTGAACGGCCTATTGAATCGGAGCCGAGAATCACAGCCTATCGCAGGATGGAGAGAGTCCACGGGTTTTTTGAACGCAGCTTTCAATTGCCTGGAAAAGTGGACGTGGAAAAGGCCGAGGCCAGATATGTTGATGGTATTCTCGAGGTTTTTCTACCAAAATCTCAGGAAGACCATAACCGAAGCGTCAACGTGGTTTACCTCCGCTGACACGTCCCTGAGATTCTCCTCCGCTAATTGAATTTATTCTTGAACAAACTGGCCTCGACGGTGCAGAACCGGCGTGAAAACCCTGTGCTCTGAGGTCATCCTTATGAATCCATGGGCCAGCCAGGATATAAGAGGCTGTCGCAGAATTTGAGAGAGACGAGGCTCGATGGCGCTGTCCGAGAGCCTTGAAGGGTTCCGCTGAAAAGAGTTGAAATGGGCAAACGCGACCCGTACAATGTCCTGGGTGTGAGCCGCTCAGCTTCCGACGAGGAAATCAAACGGGCTTATCGAAAACTCGCGAGACGCCATCATCCGGATCTTAATAATAACAGCAAGGCTTCTGAAGGCCGATTCAAGGAGTTGGCAGAAGCCTATGAAGTACTCGCGGACGGTGAAAAACGCCGAAGATATGACATGTTCGGCTATGAGGGACTAGACGCAACAGCGAGGGGTTACGGTTCAGCCGGCGGCCGCGGCCCGTTCGGTCAGCCGGGATTTGGACGTCCCGGATTCGGTTTTGACTTTAGCTCTTTCACCGGAAGTTCAAAACAAGGGATGTTTGATGACATTTTCTCCGAGTTTTTTAGGGCAGACTCCGATCCGCGTAACCGCAGGCGTCGACCGGCCCGTGGGGACGACCTTGAATACGAGCTGACCATTGATTTCGAGCAGGCTTATCAGGGGGCTTCTGCTGTAGTCCGGATACTGGAACGTAAAATCAATGTACACATCCCTGGTGGGGTTGACTCGGGGTCGAGAATTCGGGTGCCGGGCCAGGGGGCCCCGGGCAGGCACGGCGGTCCTCCGGGCGACCTGTTCCTGGATATAGTCGTTGCCCCTCACCGATTTTTTCGGCGGGAAGGGGATCACATTTTTCTTGCCGTTCCGATTACAATCGGTGAGGCAATTCTGGGTACCAAGGTGGAGATTCCCGGGCCTGACGGGAGGCTGATTCTGAAAATTCCGCCGGGGACGCAGTCCGGCACCAATTTTCGTTTCAAGGGAAAAGGGTTCCCATCTCTCAGAGGTGCGGCGAAGGGTGACCTGTACGTCACGGCACAAGTAGTGGTTCCTCATCATGTAGATTCCGTCTCTCGAGACCTTTTGGCGGAGTTCGAGCGACGTAATCCGATTAATCCCAGGCAGGGCCTTTAACGCGGACGGAACTGCAAGGCATGGAGAAATAGGGATGGAAGAGTCTGATCGACCTGACGACTTTAAGGTGACCGACAAGCGACGATTCACCACCGAAGGGCAGTCAAAACAAGAGCCTGAAGGTGGTGAAAAAGAGACCCCGAGGCAAGAGGCGCGCCAGGAATCGACCCCAGAGGAACCTCGAACCGGCCCGGAGAGCGCCGAAGCTCCACGGCCACTGGATTTTTCAACTTTTGTTTTGAGCCTTGCCAACACAGCCCTTTTTCAACTTGGATTCATCAAAGCATCCGAGTCTGAAGAAGTCCGAAAGGATCTCCCAGGCGCCCGGCAGATAATCGATATCATCGCCATGCTCGAAGAGAAAACTCGTGGGAACCTTACGGATCAGGAGAAAAAAATCGTAACCGAAACATTGTTTCAATTAAGGATGGCTTTTGTGGAAGCTTCCAAGTAGAATAGGAGATTACTGACTTCACATCCGAGGGGTGTGACTAAGGAGAATGGTTCATGTCGAGAGTTTGTGAAATATGCGGCAAGCGACCGTTGAAGGGATACAACGTCAGCCACGCGCATAACCGTACCAAGAAGATATCTTATCCGAACCTTCAGAAGATCAGGGTCATGGAATCATCAGGCCAAGTCAAAAGGGTGAAAGTGTGCACCCGCTGCATTCGGTCGAACAAGGTGTCAAAGGCGCCGTAGACCAGCGCTACGATTCCAAGTCCATATGAGCATCGAAGTGGGGTAACAAGCGGGGGGTGCGCCTATTGCAGCCCCAACGCGCGAACCGTTTCTAACAAAAGTTTCCCTGTGTCTAGTTTGGGCGTTCGCTTGGACAGATAGAACATCTCGATGCCCACGGCTTTGTTGTCCGCGCTGTAGTCCACGATGATACCAGGGGATACCTCTTCGGAGTCAACAACATCCGATTCGTCAAGCGCGAGATAAAGTGGATCGGCCTCGCGGTGGATTTTCAGTTTCGTAGCCATCCCTCTCATGTTTCGGTCGAAGAACAATGTCACGACCCGCATCGGATCCACCGACCTTATGACATTTACATGGAGCACGCGACTGCCATGCTCCGGTATCCCAGCTCGACATTATAGATGTGCACTACAAAACTCGCCATCAGAAAAAGCCTATGACCGATGGGGACTGAATCTTCTGTGCCAAACCAGGCGATCATCGTGATAGCGAAGCCCTGGCGATTGCTTCACAATCGAGGTCCGGAACTTGGTTGTCCACACCTAACGAACCGGAGCCAATTTCCCGGTTCTATGTTCCACACCTACCCCCCCCTTGTATGCCCTCTCCCGCCAGGGGCGAGGGTTTTCATAATCCCCCTCCCTCGACGGGAGGGGGAAGGGAGAGGGTGATAACCTACCGGAATTACACGCGAGCCATCTGATAGATTAACCCCTATACGGATAAGGGAAAGGAGCCGATTATGACTGTCGAAAAAGCCAAAGTGATTCCCCCAAAATATATCCCTGATGTCGCATCCGAGGTTGTGACCATCGAAGGTGAGGACTACCTGATATCCAACGACGCTATGTACACCTTCTACAGGAGATCGAAGGGGGAATTCTCCAGGTTCTTCCTTGGATTAAGGGATGATAAGCAGGTTTTCGGCTGCAAGTGCATAAAGTGCGGATTGGTGCGAGTGCCTCCCTTTTTGACGCACTGCCCGGACTGTGACTTCGCTCCCACGGAACTGTTCGAAGTCGAGCAGCACGGTGTTATGAACAGCACACCCCCTATCACCTATTTTGCCACATCTCTCTTTCAACACATGGCTCCTTACGGTCGAGGCCGCGTAATCTTTAGAGGCGCAGATACGGCTATGAGCGTCAACCTTTACACCACCACCGGGATTCTGGTGCCGGGAATCTTCACCAAAGGGACCGAGGTGAAGCTCGTTTTCAGAGATAAACGAACAGGAGAGATGACCGATGTGTTCTGTGTCCCATCCTCTGAACTCACAGAGGAACAGCTTGAAAAGAAAGGGCTGACGGAATCGGAGATCGATTGGGAGGCCCCTGTGGAGCCGCAACTACCTGCGCCCTCGGATGAGGACGTCGCGGTCCATCAACAGGCGGTCAAGGAGATGCGATCGGTTATCGGGGCCATGAACACTAACGACCGAGCCCGGAAAGATATTGCGGGTTGGAAGCGGGACATTCTGGTGAAGACCAGGGGAGGGCGCTTTGCGATTTTTATAGATGACGGGAACATATGGCTGGTGGAAAGAGATCCGGCGCATGCCGATTTCATCGTGGTCTCCGAGGACCCGCTCACTCTACTCAATGGTTTGTCCTATAAGGGGGCAATCACGGACTCTGTCATCAACAAGAAGCTTTGGATAAGTAAGAACATGGAGTTCACCACCATTTTCAAACTGGACAGAATGGCACGGTCCGTAGCCAGGTCGAAGAAAGTAATGAAGTCTTGAGCTGCTGCAGGAACGGGCAGTCGTATGTGCACGTGTTCACGAACCAAAAAACACATGAGTTGAACAATTCGGAAGGGAAAAGCTATAATGCCGTTTTTTAGGGTTGCCATCTGAGCCGAAATTTATTGGGAGGCGGATCAATTGAATATGTCGGCCGCGGATACTGCTCTTTGGCCCTTGGCTGTCTATTTTTTCGTAGTCATTGCTCTTGTTACGGCCATGATATTGATCTCATTTTTTCTGGGCGAGCGGCATAAGGAAAGGACCACGGGTGAACCTTACGAGTCAGGCATCATCCCAACCAGCTCGGCCCGCGTTCGATTTGACATCCGTTTTTATCTTGTTGCTGTTTTCTTTGTGATTTTCGATCTGGAAGCGCTTTTCATATTTGCCTGGGCCGTGGCGCTTCGCGAACTTGGCTGGACGGGTTACCTGGAAATAGTCATTTTCATCGGTGTCCTTGTGGCCGCACTTGTATATCTATGGCGGATTGGCGCGTTGGAGCTGAGAACAACAAGGCAGAAGGCGCGTGGGGCCTAATAAATCATAGTGTTGTGAAAGGATTGTATGCTGTATGCGTTGGTCGTTGATTAAACCTACAAGTCCGCTTTCCGCAGATAAACGAGAAGGTTCTCTTGAAGATACTGTCCGCAGGAGCGTCATCTTAACTCGGCTGCAGGACCTTCTGGCCTGGGGCCGCAAGTATTCGATATGGCCCTTCAACTTCGGCCTCTCCTGCTGTTATGTGGAAATGGCCACAAGTTTCACGAGCAGATATGACATATCGCGTTATGGGTCTGAGGTTCTGAGGGGGTCACCGCGAGAATCAGACCTGATGGTGATAGCAGGGACGGTATTCGTGAAGATGGCCCCGATAATCGAGCGGCTGTATCAACAGATGATGGAGCCGCGTTGGGTAATTTCTATGGGGTCGTGCGCCAATTCTGGAGGCATGTACGATATCTACAGCGTGGTTCAGGGGGTAGATAAGTTTCTGCCGGTGGATGTGTACGTACCGGGATGTCCGCCACGACCTGACGCATTTTTGGAGGGCCTTTTGTTGTTGCAGCAGGCTGTAGGCCACGAAAGACGGCCGCTAAGTTGGGTGGCAGGCAGGCAACTGGTGGATCGCCCTGTAAAACCGGCGCTTCGAGATTCAAAAAGGGAAGAAAGGCGCAAGATATCGGAACTGCGATCACCGGACGAAATCTAATTATGTTACGGTGGGGACAGATTGATAAGACTCGTAGTATGAGCGTCAGGACCTACGCCCAGGGCGAAGGAAGTCACTCTTAATGAGCAATCACTCAATGATAGTTCAAGAATTACAAACTAAGTTCAGTGACTCTATAATCGCAATACAAACAACACGCGATGCCGTTCCCACGGTTTGGGTATTGGAAAACAAAGTGCGTGATATCCTGCGTTGGCTCAAATGCGACGCTGAGAAGCCATACTGCACGCTTTACGACCTAACAGCCATTGACGAGAGAGTACGCTCAAATCGTCACGAACTCCCCGATTCCGACTTCACGGTCGTTTACCATCTTCTTTCTTACGACCGCAACGAAGACCTCCGAATAAAAGTACCTCTGAAGGGAGAGTTTCCTGCCACACAGAGCGTGGTGGAGATTTGGCCTTGTGCCAATTGGTACGAACGCGAAGTGTGGGACATGTTCGGGATCGGATTTCAGGGCCACCAGCATCTGAGGCGAATCCTCATGCCGCACTATTGGAAGGGCCATCCACTGCGGAAGGAACATCCTGCCCGGGCCACCGAGATGGAGCCGTTCCAGATGTCGGAGGCACGAGCGGTGTCGGAAGAAAGCCAACTGGAGTTTCGTCCGGAAGATTGGGGCCTGGCCACAGGGGGACCGGAAACCGATTACATGTTTCTCAATCTGGGACCTCAACATCCAGGAACGCATGGCCTTTTGCGAATTGTGCTTCAGCTTGACGGCGAGGAGATCGTAAACGCCGTACCAGACATCGGCTTTCACCACCGTGGCGCTGAAAAGATGGGCGAACGCCAGTCCTGGCACACGTACATTCCCTATACCGATCGCATCGATTACCTCGGCGGCGTGATGAACAATCTGCCGTATGTCCTAGCGGTTGAAAAGCTGGCCAGGATAGAGGTGCCGGACAAAGTTAAGGTTGTCCGGGTCATGATGGCCGAATTTTTCAGGATCGCCAGCCACCTGGTCTGGTACGGGACCTTTGCTCAGGACGTAGGAGCAATGTCCCCTGTATTTTTCATGTTTAACGACCGGGAACGAGTATTTGAGATTGTAGAAGCCATTTGCGGCGGCCGCATGCACCCCAGTTGGTTCCGTATTGGCGGAGTCGCCCAGGATTTGCCTAAGGGGTGGGATCGGCTGGTCGGAAGCTTCTTGGACTACTTCCCCAGGCGTTTGGCCGAATATGACAAGTTGGTAATGCAAAACCTGATTTTCAAAGCCCGTACCGTCGGTGTGGGAAGCTACACGCTGGATGAAGCAATAGAGTGGGGAGTGACGGGACCGGGTTTGCGCGCGTGCGGTTTCGAGTGGGATTTTCGCAAGAAGAGACCTTATTCGGGTTACGATCAGTTCGATTTTGATATTCCTACCGCGACACACGGTGACTGCTATGACCGCGGTGTTGTTCGGGTTGAGGAGATGCGCCAGAGTCTGCGCATCATCAAACAGTGCATGAATAACATGCCTGATGGTCCTTATAAATCGGATCACCCTCTTGCGACGCCTCCCCTCAAAGAGCGCACAATGCACGACATAGAAACGCTTATTACCCATTTCTTGAGCGTGAGCTGGGGGCCCGTCATCCCGGCCGGTGAGGCGTTTTGCGGCATTGAGGCCACTAAGGGGAATAACGGATATTACCTGATCAGCGACGGCAACACCGTCTCATATCGCACACGTATTCGGACGCCGTCGTTCGCTCACCTGCAGATGATACCCCTGATCAGCCGCGGACTGGCGGTTGCGGATCTGATTGCTATCCTGGGCAGCATAGATTTTGTGCTGGCTGATGTTGATAGATGAGTACGGGAAGATACACGCGAGCAGGGATGAATTGATGCTCAGTGAAGAGATAAAACGAGAAATTGATGCTGAATGCGGTCGGTTTAAGAGCAAACGGTCCGCGTGCATTGAGGCTATGCAGATTGTGAGGCGGCATCGCGGCTGGATCTCGGACGAATCAATCAGTGAGCTTGCTGATTTATTGGAATTGACCGCGGAGGAACTGGACGGTGTGGCTACTTTCTATAATCATTTGTTCAGAAAACCTGTTGGGAGACACGTGATCCTCGTCTGCGATAGTGTCACCTGCTGGATCATGGGGTATGAGCAACTCATGGATCACCTGAAGACGAGCCTCGGTGTGGAGTTCGGTCAGACCACCGCGGACGGACGATTTACCGTGTTGCCAATACAATGCCTGGGAGCTTGCGATCAGGCACCGGCTGTGATGATCGACGACGAACTTTACGGACACCTGGACCCGGCCAAGCTGGACCAAATTCTTGCAAGACACGCTTAGGAAGCGAACTGATGGAACGACCGCTCACAAAGAACATCCGACCGAATGAACCGCCTTTGAGTTTGAAGGAGTACGAAAAAGCAGGCGGCTACCACGCGATTCGCAAAGCGCTAAGAACAATGACCCCTCAAGAAGTTGTCACGGTAGTGAAGGAGTCCAAGCTGCGAGGCCGTGGTGGAGCGGGGTTCCCTACGGGAATGAAATGGGACGCAATGCCGTCGATTGAAGAAGTCTCCGGAACCAGGTACTTCATAACTAACGCGGATGAGATGGAGCCCGCCACATTCAAGGATCGCCTCCTCATGGACGGAGACCCTCACCAGCTTATTGAAGGCATGATCGTTTCCGCGTATGCGACTCAAGCCGACGTTGCCTTTATTTTCCTGCGCAGGGAGTACACGCTGGCCAAAGAACGGTTGAGCCAAGCAATTGCTGAGGCATATGACAGCAACTATCTGGGGAAAAATATTCTGGGTTCGGATTATAGCCTGAAGCTGATTCTTCATCTAAGCGCGGGACGATATATATGCGGCGAAGGGTCCGCGTTGCTGAATTCCCTGGAGGGGAAACGGGCCATACCGCGCGACAAAACACCTCGTCCGACTCACGTGGGTCTGTGGGGCAGGCCGACCACTACCAATAATGTCGAGACTATCTGCAATATTCCCCATATCGTCAATAACGGGGCTGAATGGTTCAAAGCTCTGAGCCTCACCGAGTGCTCTGGGACGAAGGTCTACGGAGCCAGCGGCAAGGTAAGGAATCCTGGAGCATGGGAACTGCCCATGGGGACAACAATACGGGAAATCCTCGAAGATCACGCTGGCGGCATGCGCGCCGGGCTCAAGTTCAGAGGTGTGATGCCGGGGGGCGCATCAACCGAGTTTCTCCTGGAAGACCATCTGGACGTTCAGATGGATTTCGATTCCGTCCAAAAGGCGGGAAGCCGCCTAGGAACGGGCACCATGGTCGTGCTCGACGACCAGACCTGTCCCGTAGGCACGGTACACAATCTGGAACAGTTCTTTGCACGTGAATCTTGCGGCTGGTGTACTCCCTGCAGGGACGGTTTGCCATGGACCGCAGCAATCCTCAAAGCTATTGAGGACGGTAAAGGTCAACCGGAAGATCTGGACCGCCTCGCGCTCCACACAAAATTGTTAGGCATGGGCCGTACTTTTTGTGCACTGGCTCCCGGGGCGATGGAACCGTTACAGAGCGCTTTGGTCCTCTTTAGGGAAGATTTTGATAGGCACATCAGAGAGAAGCGTTGTCCGTGGAGATCGTAGATGGCAACAATTTATATAGATAATAAACCCTATGAAGTTAAAGACGGACAGAACCTTCTCAACGCTTGCCTCTCTTTAGGGTTTAACATTCCTTATTTTTGTTGGCACCCGGCCATGCATTCTGTGGGGGCTTGTCGCCAGTGCGCTGTTAAGGTGTTCAAGGATGAAAAGGACACGCGCGGCCGCATAATGATGTCGTGCATGACTCCCGCGGCGGATGGCATGCGCATCTCAATTGACGATCCGGAAGCCTTGGAGTGCCGAGCGGGCATCATCGAATTTCTTATGATGAATCATCCGCATGATTGCCCGATATGCGATGAAGGGGGCGAGTGCCACCTTCAGGATATGACGGTGATGACCGGGCACAACTATCGCTCATTCCGTTTCAAAAAACGCACTTATCGCAATCAATACCTCGGCCCGTTCCTCAACCATGAAATGAACCGCTGTATACAGTGCTACCGATGCGTCCGATTCTATCGCGATTATGCGGGTGGCCGCGATTTCAATGTTTTTGGCATAAATAATCGTGTTTATTTTGGACGCTTCCAGGATGGAACTCTGGAGAATGAATTCAGTGGCAATCTCGTGGAGATCTGTCCCACGGGAGTCTTCACGGACAAAACCCTGAAAAAACATTACACGCGCAAATGGGATTTGCAGACTGCTCCATCGGTGTGCGTACACTGCGGCGTGGGATGCAACACTATCCCAGGCGAGCGTTATGGCCTGTTGCGGCGCATACACAACCGGTACAACGGCGAGGTCAACGGCTATTTTCTCTGCGACCGCGGGCGCTATGGGTACGAATTTGCCAATAGCGATAAGCGAATTCGTAAACCTCTCATCAGGTCCGATGAGGGCGGACCGCAGGAACCGACGAGTAAGGAGCAGGTGCTCCGCCATTTGCAGGCCGTGCTCAAGAACAGCTCGGGCATTATCGGAATCGGATCGCCACGAGCCTCGCTTGAAGCGAATTTCGCCCTCCGCACTCTCGTCGGCCCTGAGCGTTTTTTCGCCGGAATGTCCGACGAAGAGTACCAGCTAGTTTCCCTGGCTCTGGAAATCTTGCGAAAAGGGCCGGCTCGCTCCCCGTCGTTGCATGACGTGGAGACAGCAGATGCGGTGTTGGTCTTGGGCGCGGATGTAACGAATGTCGCTCCCATGCTGGCCCTCGCATTGCGCCAGTCTGTCCGTCAAAAGCCCATGGCGATCCCAAAAGAGCTGAAGTGTCCCATGTGGAGCGACGCCGCTGTCCGGCAAGCTATTCAGGACGAGAAGGGGCCGCTTTTTATTGCTACCCCCACGGCAACAAAGCTCGATGACGTGGCCACCCACACCTTGCGAGCCGCTCCAGACGATTTGGCCCGCATCGGTTTCGCTGTTGCCCATGAGTTGGCTCCGGAAGCACCCGAGGTCAAGGATCTTCCTGATGAATTCCGGCTTCTCGCCCAAGCCATCGCCTCGGCTTTGAAAGAATCCGAGCGGCCTCTCGTGGTCTCCGGCACAAGCTGTGGTTCCGCGTCAGTGATGCAGGCTGCCGCTAATGTTGCGTGGGCCTTGTGTAGTAGTGGCGGACGGGCGAATCTATGCCTCACTGTCCCTGAGTGCAACTCTCTGGGTCTGGGTTTAATGAAGGGCAGCCGTCTTTCAGAAGCTTTCAACGAAGTCCTGGATGGAAAAGTAGACACTGTCGTCATTTTGGAAAATGATCTTTACCGTCGGGCCGAAGCACAACTGGTCACAGAATTTCTCTCGCGCACCAAGCACCTCGTCGTCGTCGACCACCTGGAAAGCCCTTGTACATCGCAAGCCGAAGTTGTACTCCCCGCCGGAACTTTTGCTGAAGCCGATGGAACGCTGGTCAACAATGAAGGAAGAGGGCAACGATTCTTTCAAGTCGTGAGCCCACCAGAGGAGATTCAACAGAGCCGGCAATGGCTGACGGAAATCATGGCCGCTCTGGGACGACCCGAAGCGGACAAGTTGAGGACGTTGGACGAAACAACCACCGCCCTTGCTCGGAGCATGCCCGTATTTGAAGCGGTACCGGGCATCGCGCCCGCGGCAAACTTCAGAGCGGACGGGATGAAAATCCCCCGCCAGCCGCATCGATACAGTGGACGTACCTCGATGCACGCGGATGTGAGCGTACACGAACCTGAACCGGCAGATGATCAGGATTCGGCCCTATCATTTTCAATGGAGGGTTACCAAGGCCAGCCACCTGGAGCGATCATCCCTCGCTATTGGTCTCCTGGTTGGAACTCGGTGCAGGCGCTGAACAAATTCCAGAGCGAAGTCGGTGGCCCGTTGCGCGGAGGTGACCCAGGCCGCCGACTCATCGAGCCGACGCAAACGCAACAAGCCTCCTATTTCCGAGAGGTACCCCAACCTTTTCAGCGCCGTAAGGATGAATGGCTGATTGTCCCGATTTACCATATCTTCGGTTCAGAGGAATTGAGCACCATTGCACCGGCCATCCAGGAGAGGGTTCCCAAACCGTTTCTGTTATTGAACGACGAAGATGCGGCGGATCTTCACATAGCCGCTGGGGGGGTGGTGGATGTCCATCTGGCAAAGAGATATCAGCCTCACACCGTGAAACTCGAACCTTCTTTGCCCAGAGGTGTTGCCGGCTTAACTGTGGGGTTGCCTGGATCGGAATGGGTCGATCTGCCCTCATGGGGAAAAGTGTGCGCCGCAAGATGAGCAAAAAGTGAGCGGAAGCTGATATGAACGAAATCGTCATGCCCCTGATAACCATCGCGGGAGTGCTGCTCGCTGTGATCGCTATAGCTGCCGGACTGATCTGGGTGGAACGACGGCTTTTGGGCCTGTGGCAGGATCGGTACGGCCCTAATCGCGCGGGACCTTTCGGATTGCTGCAGGTCATGGCAGATATGATCAAGATATTCACCAAGGAAGATTGGATCCCACCTTTTGCCGACAAACCGGTGTTCGTGATTGCTCCGGCAGTGATCATGGTGACGGTGCTGCTTTCTTTTTCAGTAATCCCTTTTGCGCCGGGCATTGAAGTGGTGAACCTCAACATTGCGCTCCTATTCTTTCTGGCCATGTCTTCGTTGAGCGTCTACAGTGTAGCGTTGGCCGGCTGGGCCTCGGACAACAAATATTCGTTGCTCGGAGGACTTCGCGCTGCGGCCCAGATGTTGAGCTACGAAGTTTTCATGGGGCTGTCGCTCATGGGTGTGGTAATGCTTGCTGGCTCATTCAATCTCTGTGACATTGTTGAAGCTCAGAAAAACATTTGGTTTTGCGTGCCACAGTTCCTGGGGTTAGTAATTTTCTTGATCGCCGGCCTTGCTGAGACCCGGAGACTGCCCTTTGACCTGCCCGAAGCTGAAAACGAATTGGTAGCCGGTTACCATACCGAATACTCAGGAATGAAATTCGGCATGTTTTTCGTCGGCGAGTATTTAGGCATTACGCTAATATCAGCCTTGACTGTGGCTCTGTTCTTCGGTGGCTGGCTGGGACCCGTGTTGCCACCCCTTGTTTGGTTTTTCCTGAAGACCTTTTTCTTCATATGCGGTTTCATTTTAGTGCGGGCATCGCTTCCCAGACCTCGTTACGATCAACTAATGTCCTTCGGCTGGAAGGTGATGCTGCCGTTGACTCTTCTGAACCTGCTTGTCACTGGAGGTATAGTGCTCGCGGCCGGCCGCTGAGGAGTGTTCGCTTTGGCTTTGCTCAAAACCATCTGGACGATATTGTTGCACACCTTTCGAAAGCGGGAGACCATACTCTATCCCGAAGAAAAGCCTTATATACCACCAAGGTGGAGAGGCCGGATCATATTGTCTCGTGATCCGGACGGCGGAGAGCGGTGCGTAGCCTGTTACCTCTGCGCTGTGGCCTGTCCTGTGGATTGCATAGCGCTACAGGCCGCAGAAGATGAGCACGGGAGACGTTATCCGGAGTTCTTTCGCATCAACTTCTCACGGTGCATTTTCTGCGGTTTTTGTGAGGAGGCCTGCCCTACTTATGCCATTCAACTTACGCCGGATTTCGAAATGAGTGAATATGAACGGCAAACGTTGGTTTACGAAAAAGAAGATCTGCTAATAAGCGGACCAGGTAAATATCCTGGATATAACTTTTACAAGGTAGCCGGTTTAGCTGTTGGTGGAAAAGACAAAGGTGAAGCTGAAAATGAAGCTCCCCCAGTGGATATTCATACCTTGGTGCCATAGAAGTTAAGCGTCTGAGTTGATGAGATCATGAGCGTACTATTTTACATCTCTTCCGCGATTGCCGTTATCTCAACGATCATGGTTGTGACGCGGGCGAATCCTGTGCATGCCCTACTATACCTCGTTTTATCCTTCTTTTCGGTGGCGCTGATATTCTTTGCGTTAGGAGCCCCTTTTGTAGCAGCCCTAGAAGTCATTATCTACGCGGGCGCTATTATGGTGCTCTTTGTCTTCGTGATCATGATGATCAATCCCGGCCGCCGCGGCATCGAGCGGGAAAAGCAATGGCTCAATCCGAGAATATGGGTAGGGCCGTCGATTCTAGCCGGAATCCTATTGGCTGAACTCATATACGTCCTGGCCCTAGGGGGCCGACAATTGTCCGGTATTGCGGAAGTCACCCCAAAAGAGGTGGCTATTGCGCTGTTCGGTCCTTATATTTTGGGGGTTGAATTGGCTTCGATGCTACTTCTGGCCGGGCTGATAGGGGCATATCACCTTGGTCGGCGCAACCGAGCCGCAATGCCTGAAGAGGGGAAACACTTGTGATGTCAGCAGTCCCAATGGAACATGGACTTCTTTTGGCCGGGATATTGTTTGCTCTTGGAACTGTAGGAGTCCTGGTCAGGCGCAATATTATTTTTATGTTGATGTCTATTGAGATAATGCTGAACGCCGCGGGATTGGCCTTCGTGGTAGCGGGGTCCGCCAGACAACAGGCCGACGGACAGATAATGTTCATCTTTATCCTGGCGATGGCCGCGGCTGAGGTGGCAGTGGGTCTCGCTCTTGTGCTCCAGTTGTACCACCGGTTCAATACGCTGGACGCGGATGCGGCCGATACGATGCGAGGGTGAAATGTTTGAGTTCCTGTGGTTAATCCCCGCGCTCCCCTTGGGCGGCTTTGTTATATTGCTTGTGATCGGCCCAAAGCTTTCCCGCGTCAGCGTAGCAATCGTGGGCGTCGCCTCAGTTGGTCTGTCCGCGCTGGCGGCAATTCAAACCAGTATAGAATTCATCACTTCCTCACCTGCTATTCATGCCCATACTCAGATCGTCAGAACGTGGATGCAGGTGGGGAGTTATGCTCCAGAAATAGCACTCTATCTGGATGCTTTGTCAGTGGTCATGATACTTGTCGTGACCATTGTAAGTTTGCTGATCCACTTGTACTCGGCGGAGTACATGCTCGAGGAAGATGGCTACAGTCGCTTTTTTGCCTACATGAACCTTTTTGTCGGGTCTATGCTCGTGCTGGTGTTGGCCGATAATCTGGTATTTCTCTATCTAGGCTGGGAGGGGGTAGGGCTCTGCAGCTATTTGCTTATAGGGTTCTGGTACAAGGACGCTGCCAATGGTCAAGCGGCTATGAAAGCTTTTATCGTGACCCGAATCGGCGATACTGCTATGGCCATCGGCCTTTTCTTTCTTTTTACCAACCTTGGAACATTACAGATCCAGGAACTCATGAGCCGGGCCGTAGAGCAATGGCCTGTGGGTTCCACTGCCGCCATTGCCGCGGCCGCTTTGCTATTGGGAGGCGCTCTGGGGAAATCGGCTCAGTTGCCACTCCAGACCTGGTTGCCTGACGCAATGGCCGGGCCTACGCCGGTAAGCGCCCTCATACATGCCGCGACCATGGTAACTGCGGGGGTTTACCTTATTGCTCGCACAAATGTTCTTTTCACCTTGGCACCGCCTGTTCAATTTGCCGTTGCAATAATCGGATGCGCCACGTTGCTGATAGCAGGATTTAGCGCCATGACGCAATTCGATATCAAGCGAGTCCTGGCCTATTCAACCATCAGTCAGATCGGCTATATGTTCCTGGCTCTCGGAGTCGGGGCGTGGTCTTCGGCCATATTCCACTTTGTGACTCATGCATTTTTCAAAGCACTTCTGTTTCTGGCCGCAGGCGCTGTAATCATGGGTCTCCATGAAGAGCGCAACATGTTCAAGATGGGCGGCCTGAGAAAGCAACTACCGGTCACTTTCTGGACTTTTCTCGTTGGCGCAGCATCTCTGGCCGCACTGCCCCTTGTAACGGGGGGCTTCTACAGCAAGGATGCTATTCTTTGGCATGCATGGTTATCGCAGAAGGGCGGACTGTGGCTGGGCATTGGAAGCGTGGTCGGTGCCGGTGTTACTTCGATTTACTCTTTTCGCATGGTGTTTTTGACTTTTTGCGGTGAGCCAAAAGCGACTGTGACAAAGAAGCCTACGAATCTAATCCGACTCCCCTTGATAGTGCTGGCGATCCTATCGGTGGTTATAGGCTTTATCGAACTCCCTCACACATTGGGCAATGTTAGGCTTTTTTCGGATTTCTTGGATACTGCCCTCCCGACTGCGAGCCGGACTTCCGCGACGTTACAGGCCGAAGTAATTTTCGAGATCTTGTGTGCGACGGTTGGTTTGATTGGGATCTACATCGCCTACGTTCTTTTTCTTCATAAGCCCCGGTATGCCGATGATCTGGTGAGTCATGCCTCGGCGGCAACGGCCCATAGGCTATGGTTCAACGGCTGGGGATTTGACTGGCTTTACAACAAGCTTTTTGTTAGGCCCTTTGTTTGGCTGGCTCGGGTAAACAGTTCCGATGTCATCGATCTGGTCTACCGTGGTCTTGCGAGCCTAACTCAAGTCATTCACCGCGTGTTGAGTAACACTCAGTCGGGAATTCTGAGACGGTACGCAATGGGGATCGCTATCGGTGCTGTCCTGGTCATAGCAATCATGGTGTACTCATGATACTGGCCTGGCTCATCATCATTCCAGTGGCAGGCGGTCTTATCGCGTGGCTTCTCTCTTGTTGGGGTTCCAGGTGGCCCCGGTGGTCTGCGCTAATAGCGCTTACCATAGACCTAGGAATCATTCTGAAAATCTGGCTGGATCACTTTGCCCGCGTGACCAATCCCGGACGAGGGGCATGGTTGATCGAGTTGGATCATGCATGGATCCCTCAACTGGGCATAAATTTTCACCTTGCGATTGACGGTTTGAGTCTCCTCTTGGTTCTGCTCACAGTCTTTCTGGGGATCATGTCGGTAGTTTGTTCCTGGAGAGAGATACAGGATCGCGTTGGCTTTTTTCATTTCAATCTCATGATGGTCCTGGCGGGTATCATTGGCGTTTTCTTGGCCCTGGACATGATCCTCTTCTATTTCTTCTGGGAATTGATGCTGGTACCCGTGTACTTCCTCATCGGGATATGGGGCCATGAGAACAGGGTCTATGCAGCAATCAAGTTCTTCATCTTCACCCAGGCCGGCGGCCTTTTCATGCTGCTATCGATCCTGGGCCTCTATTTCATACACGGCCAGAATACAGGCACTTACACCTTCAACTACTCTGAGCTGTTTGGCACATCGATCGCAGCTTCGACATCTATGTGGCTCATGCTCGGTTTCTTCATCGCGTTTGCCGTAAAGCTGCCGGTGGTGCCGCTGCACACCTGGTTGCCCGACGCACACACGGAAGCCCCTACCGCGGGAAGTGTGATCCTTGCCGGCCTGCTGCTGAAGACCGGAGCGTACGGCCTGCTGCGTTTCGCTGTCCCGTTGTTCCCGGAGGCGGCCTTAGCATTTGCACCCGTGGCCATGGGGTTGGCCGTAATCAGCATCATCTACGGCGCGGTGATGGCTTTTGCCCAAACCGACATCAAGCGGCTGGTGGCCTATACCAGCGTCAGCCACCTTGGATTTGTTCTTCTCGGGATCTTTGCGTTGAACGCGATCTCGCTTCAGGGCGCGGTGATGCAGATGATCTGCCACGGCCTCAGCACGGGTGCCCTCTTCATTCTTGTGGGCATGATCCAGGAGCGGATTCATACTCGCGACATGAATCAGATGGGCGGGCTCTGGTCCTCGGTGCCTCGACTGGGGGGAACAGCCCTCTTTTTTGCCGTCGCCTCGCTCGGTTTGCCCGGGCTGGGGAATTTTGTGGGAGAGTTTTTGGTGTTAATGGGGACATATAAAGCGAACGCATTCCTGGCGGTACCGGCAGCATTGGGTTTGGTCTTGTCGGTTATTTATGCGCTTTGGATGATTCAGCGGGTGTTTTACGGTCCTCTTGAAAAGGTATGGCAATTGCCCGATCTGTCGCTGCGAGAAACCGCGATCACCGGTGTAATGGCCGCTGGCTTGCTCTGGTTGGGGCTTAACCCGCAGCCGGTGCTCGACACCGCAAGCCCCACCCTTTCTGCTGTCCAGAATACCGCGGCCGTAGTACGTCAGGTTGCTCTTAGTGGAAAAGCAACACCTCCACCGGAATTCTCTGAAAAACGCGGCGGTCTCGCCTCAGAGATTCATGGGGACCACCCATGAATTCAGCAGACCTCCTGGCTCTCACCCCATTCCTTGTGGTGGCAACGACACCTGTGGCGATCATGTTGGTGATTGCCTTTTACCGCAATCATTTCTTGACCGCGCTATTGACTGTGACCGGCTTAGTACTGGCGTTGGCTGCCATTTTTCTGATATCTCCCATGGCGCCCCGACGGGTAACATCGCTCATACTTATAGATGGGTACGCCCTCTTCTTTATGGCTTTGATCTTCGGCACGAGTTTGGTGGTCTCTCTGTTGTCATACGGTTACCTGAAAAAGCATGGAGGTGATCGTGAGGAGTTCTATGTCCTCTTGCTCACCGCGGCTTTAGGCGCGTCGGTAATGGTGAGCAACAGCCATTTTTCTTCTTTTTTTGT
>JBKQMK010000162.1:0-10611 GCA_052146735.1 Desulfomonilaceae bacterium
CTTTCAATGAGCCTGAGCATCTTCAAGATGTCATGCACATCTACCCCTTCTCTACCCGCAAAATACTCCGCAATCACTTCCCCGACGTCCGGGTTGTTCATGTCGCTCTCCGAAGGCAGCGTGATGATCTTCCCTCCCGCGATGTCCTGCGCTAGCCGCATCCATTCGTATACCATCTGAGTGATGTTCAGCTTTGTAACACTGGCGAGCAACGGATTCACACTATAGGCGCCGGAACGGGTCTTGTGGCCTTCATAGGAACAAGCCAGAGAGCAAGACCAGCATGTTTCGGCCATGGCAACCATTTCTGTTAGCTTGTCCAGAATATGAGAAGCCTTGGCAACTCCGTGAGCGTCCGCAAGCCAATGAGATCCGCCACAAACCACATCGGCCAGTCCCACCTTGCATCCCCCATAGTTGGCCCTGTGGTGTCCTGCGAAGGTCTCCACCAGTTGGCCGGCAAATTCATATTCCCCGGCCATGAAAACCCTTTCCCAGGGGACGAAGACATCTTTGAAGAGGATCAGCGCTTCCCCACCTACACAGGCAAATTTCGGATTACCCGAGTCCAGCGGACTCTCCAGGCGACGACTGTCGTTGGTTTGTCGGGCGAAAACGAACTTGATACCTTTTGCATTTACCGGCACGGCGAAAGAAACCGCGAAGTCTTTGTCTTCCTCTCCCATGGCTCGAGTGGGCATGACTATGATTTCATGAGAGTTGATAACACCTGTTATGTGCGCTTTGGCTCCGTTGACAACGATCCCGTCGTCTCTGCGCTCGGAGATGTGGAGGTACAATTTGGGGTTCTTTTGCTGGTGAGGTCTGAGGCTCCTATCCCCGCGAGCGTCGGTCATAGCACCCGCGGACATGTAGTCTCGTTGTTGAACGTACCCGAGGAAGTCCTTGAAGCGCTCATGATAGGTAGTGCCGTGTTTTGCATCCATGTCGTACGTCGTGGCATACAATGCGTTAAGGCCGTCGAACCCGACACAACGCTGAAAGCACGTCCCGGTTTTCTGCCCCAGAAGGCGCATCATCCGCACCTTTTTCACCAGGTCGTCAATACTCTGGTGTATATGAGTGAATCGATTAATCTTCTCACCGGTGAGATGAGAAGTGGCCGTCATGATCTCCTCATATAGGGGGTCGTGCGCCAACTCATAGGTCATGGCTGCGGTGTTTATGTGGGGCGCGAACATGGGTTCGTCCACCACATTAGTAACTCTTTCGCCCATGAAATAGACCTCGGGCTGCAATTCCCTCAATGATTCAATGTATTCTTTTCCAGTCATCATTGTCATAGTCGGATACTCCTCTTCGAACCGTAAAAGCAGTTCGCGTTCAACCAGGTAACAAGAATTGAGAATTGATGGCAGGGAAGCCGGCCCCACCATTGACTGGCGGCGGCCCCGCGCAGATCGCAGGGTGCACGCCATGTTTGCTTCGATGAATCCACGTTGGAGTTAAGTCTGCCCGCCTGTAGCCTTCACGGTGCTACAGGTTTTCCTTTTCGCGAAGTGCTCGGCGCAGGAATTTTCCTGTCAGAGTCTTAGGAATTTCTGAAACGAACTGAACCTGCCTGGGGTACTTGTACGCGGCCATACGACTCTTGCAGAACGATATGATGTCATCGGCACTGACCGAGCGTTCCAACCCTTCCTTCAGAGCTACGAAGGCCTTCACCGTCTCTCCTCGGTACGGATCGGGCATACCGACCACGGCCGCTTCCCGCACGGCTGGATGCTGGTAGAGCACGTCCTCGACGTCTCTGGGCCATACTTTGTATCCCGAGGCAATGATCAGGTCCTTCTTTCGATCCACAACGTAGAACCACCCGTGCTCATCCATCTTTCCCACGTCCCCGCTGAACAGCCATCCGTCTCTTATGGCGTGGGATGTTTCCTCAGGCTTGTTCCAGTACCCCGGTATGACCATAGGCCCGCGATTCACTATTTCTCCGACTTCACCAGGCGCAAGCTCCCGCGTACTATCCCCAAGATCGACGATTCTGGAAACGGAATTAGGAACGGGCACTCCCACTGAGACAGCACCGCTTTCGGCATCCACCGGGCCTTCTTTGCCAAGCGGCGTGATGTGCGACGGAGAATTTGTCTCTGTCATGCCGTAAACATTGTGGAGACGAAGACCCGTCAACTCCTGGAAATGGTCCACCACAGCCTTAGATACCGCCGCTCCGCCGCTGTAGGCCTTCACGAAACTGGAAAGGTCCCTTTTCTCGATGTCCGGATGATTCGTCAAAGCGATATACACAGTTGTGGAAGCAACCGTCATGGTGACTTTCCACCGCTCTATGAGCCTTAGAGCCTCACCCGGATCGAAGCGGTAGAAGAGGACCACTGGAATGCCGGCCAGCGCGGCTATGGCTGCGTGAGCCACTTCACCTGTAACGTGAAAGAGGGGAGCGACCCCGAGTACCACATCGTTTGAGTCGATGCCCATCATGGCTTGATACACCCGGGCGCTGAACGCGATGTTTCCGTGCGTATTCATGGCTCCTTTGGGCTGGCCGGTGGTGCCGGATGTATAGGTCAAGTATGCCACGGTGTCGGGAGAGACCTCGCAGCAATCGATCCTTACGTTCTTATATTTATCCAGAATCTCCAGGAGATCTAGACAGCCGGCAACGCTCACCCGTTTCGTATTCTTTAGTGCTTCCGGGGGAGAAGCTTCAGCGGGGAGCAAATCCAACGCAGAAGTCGTAATGATCCGCTCAACTTCGGTGTTTTTCAAAAACGAAAGATCCAGAGTACTCGCGATTTCGTCGAGGGTAAGAAACAGTTTCGCGCCGGAATCCTTGAAAAAGTATGAAAGTTCCTGATCTTTGTACATGGGATTCAGCGGAACTACTATAATGCCGAGTTTCCACGCGGCATAGATTGCGATAGGGAATTGGGGAATATTCTGGAGGTCTACAATAATCCGATCACCGGGTTGAAGGCCGAAGTCCCTGAACGCGGCCGCTAAGGATTCTGACAGCCTGTTGACTTCCCGATACGAAATCGAGTGGTCAAAGTAACAAACCGCAGGGAAGTCAGGTCGTGAAAGGACTGATTTGTTGAAGTCGTCTATGGCCGTGGCCGAGGCCGTCTCCAAGTCGTGAGCGACCCCATCGGGATAGGAACTCAACCAAGGCCTTTTTTCGTAAATCGATTGCATGATGCCCCCGTGCAAAAGGTGGAAAACTAAATCCTGGGGAGACTTCTTTGTGCGAAAAGGTTCTCTCCGCAATTGCCTCTCAGTCAGCGCCTCCATTGCATTTCAGCACTTGGCCGGTGAGATATTTGGAAGAGTCGCCCGCCAGGAATGATACGGCTTCCGTTATGTCGGTTAGTTCTCCCATGCGCCCGGCAGGGATCTCGCCCAACAAGCTTTGGGCCAACTCATTCTGAATCTTCGAGGGACGTATAGTCCTTATAAACCCCGGCACAATACAATTCACGTTGATGTGAAACCGGGCAGTATCCTTAGCGCACGCATGTGTCAATGCGATCACCGCACCCTTTGCGGTTTCGTAACTCAATGAATTTGCGTGCCTGTCCCAGGCCCACGGCGCTATATAAATAATGCGCCCTGAGGACCTTCCGGACATGCTCTCCCGAACCGCGGGCACCAGGTTCTCCGCGCATTTCACGTTTTCCTGTAGGCGCTTTGCTGCTTCGAAGGCCTCCTGTCGCGCTCCTCCGGTTCTGAGACTGCCTATTCCAGTATCGTGAATGTAGATATCAACGGGACCAATTCCTTCTGCCATTCGTTTGTACAGCTCCGGCCCCATGGGTCCGTGTTCCGCGGTGAAATAGTATGTGAAGTTCTTGGAGGTCTTGGGGTTGATTACAGGATACTCGCGGGTCTTCTTTAGGCCGTCCATATGGGCTGCCAATCTAACCCCGCGAGATAGAAGAAAAGATATGATGGCCATACCCAACACCGTGCCGCCGTTTACCACAATCGCGGACTTTCCTTCCAAGGCATGGGTTTCCGGCTCACGCTGCACCGGATGAAGATCCGGCTTGAGGAAGCCTCGAAAGAGCAAATCGAGGATGGTCTTTTCGACATCCAGGGCACTAGCGTGCCCTCGGAGGTCCCACCTCTTGAGAACCCAAGCGTCGACCATGGACTTGATGAGGTTTGCGACCACCCGTTCATTGCACTCGCGAAGCACTCCGGTCTTGACGCATTCCCCGATTATTGACTCGAACACCTCCAGATGCGCCCGCTCCTTCTTCAAGAGGCTTCTCAAGAGGGGCTTCTTGAGGATGTGCCCCTCCTGGTAAATGAGCATGATGGCGTCTGCAAGCTTGTCCATGTTGTTGAACTCGGCCCGAACGATGCGACGCAACTTTTCGAGGGGATCAGAAACCTCTTTGAGTGCCTGTTTCATGTCCTCCATCGCAGAACTGGCCGCGAACTGGTGGATCAAGAAAAATATGTCCTCTTTGGATGCGACATAGTCATAGATATTACCTTGACTCAGACCGGTTTCTTCCGCGAGATTTCTGAGAGTGGTTTTGTGATATCCTTTTTTGGCAAAGAGTTTAATGGCGGCGAGGACGATTTGCTCCCGCCGTTTTTCCACTAATTCAGGATTCTTAACAGTGGTGGGAATTGTGCTCACGTATCCGTCCACGAGAAGGTTGCCGAATCATCGATCATATTCCGGGTAGTCACTCACATTCTAGTGCGAAACCATTTCTTGTCAAGAAGAACTTTGGCAGGAATTTACTCAATAATATTAAGCCTGAAAAAGGGAACGTTGTGGATTTGATTCCCCCCTCGAGAGGGTTTTGGGGAAACTCCAGAAAGAGGAAAATCTTGACATACGAGAAAGCAAAAGGCTAATCATGCAAGAGGCGCTGTAACTTTCGCACTTCACCTTCGGCGATTTTCAACTGACCTACAATGAGTACAAGGCTGCGTAATGTATGAAGAAGTATTGCGAAATGCCGGATCTTGCGGCAGGTTATCACCCGCAGCACACGGCTGGGGGGTGCTGGACTATGTCGTGGGCCTGATTTGGCCGAAAACGAAGGAGGAACTGTATGGACGAGCAGAGGACGACGCGTAGGGATTTTTTCAAGCTTGGGTTCCTGACGGCTGCTGCAGCGGCCTTGGGGCCGGGGGTCATGAAACCTGTCGGGTTGTGGGCGGCAACTCCAGAGATCAAAGGTCCCATCAAAGTAGGCTATCAGGCGGTTCTCTCCGGAACTCTTGCGGGGTACGGAGAGTTCCATAAGATGGGGGCCTTGATGGCTCTGGAGGAGATCAACGCGGCTGGAGGAATTGCGGGGAATAAGCTGGAAATGGAGTTCCGCGATTCTACTCTTGCGGCTCCGGCAGCCATTCAGAACGCCCGCTATTTTGTGGACAGTTGGGGGGCTGACTTCCTTGCGGGTGTGGATTCCAGCGGGCAGGCGCTGGCATTAGCTCCTGTAGTGGGAGAGCTGGACCGGATCCTGATGGTCACCCACGCCGCGACAGAGAAACTCACCGAAGAAGAAGTCTTCAAGAAGGGGATCAAGCAGGTCTTCCGCATCTGCACTCCCACCTATCAGGATGGCAATGCGGCAGCGTTCGTGGCAAAGGACCTACCGGCCACCACTTGGGCTACTATTAACCCGAAATACGAGTACGGGTACACAACCTGGAAGATGTTCCAAGAGACGCTCACTAAACTAAAACCGGGAGTCAAGTTCGTCGCGGACTCGTGGGCCCCTTTTGGCACCACCGACTTTCGCTCACACATCAACACCATCTTGGACGCCAAACCTGAAGGGCTCTATTCGGTGGTCTGGGCGGGCGAACTCATCACGATGATTAAGCAGGCACAGCAGGCCGGATTATTCGACAAAATCAAGCACGTCATGCTTCCTGTAGGGGCAGCCATGGACGTATTGGAAGGTCTGGGGCCTGAGATGCCGGATAACCTCTGGATATCCGGCCGCTACTTCTTCCTCTACCCGGACACGCAGCAGAATAAAGATTGGGTAGCTCGTTTCCGGAAACGCTGGAATCATTATCCGGCTTACGTCTCTGAGACCGGCTACTCCACGATGTTCGCACTCAAAAAAGCGGTTGAGGCCGCCGGCTCGAAGGAAACGGCCAAGGTGATTCAGGCCCTCGAGGGAATGGAACTCGATTCTCCCGCGGGGCACCGTGTATTCCGGAAGGAAGATCACCAGGCCATGTACGATGTGCCCTGGGGCCTTACAAAGGCCGACCCGGCTTATCCTTTCAAGATCATGGGGAAGCAGGTGGTAATCCCTGCGAAAGAATGCTTCAACCGGCCTCCGTTCGAAGGGGAAGCATCCAAGCCGCCCTTTAAGTCATAAATACTTTGTCGCAAGGTGCAGGAGGAGGATGTGGTCTCCGAACCCTGCATCCTTGCGACACACTTGAGGAGAGGCTCATAACGGAGAGTAACCGTAAATGTCGCAATCTCTGGTCCACGTTATTCTTGCAGGGATATCCACCGGCATGTTCATCTGGCTGGTGGCAAGTGGCCTGACTCTGGTCTTCGGTGTCCTTCGCGTGCTGAACTTCGCCCACGGCAGCTTCTACATGCTGGGGGCTTATGTGTGCTACACGGTTCTCAAGGCGATGGGTGGGAATTTTTGGCTGGGGCTCTTGCTCGGACCGCTGATCATAGGGCTGGTCGGATACGCGATGGAGAGGTTCCTGCTCCGGTACGTGTATCACCTGGAACTTGCCTACCAGCTACTCCTTACGTTTGCGATGGTCCTGGTCTTCGATGATTCGGTCAAGATGATCTGGGGAGCTGGCTCTACCAGCTCCCCCGCGATTCCGGGCCTTTCCGGATCGGTGGCTATCCTGGGCCGCCCGTTCCCGGTGTACAACCTTTTCATCATAGCTGTCGGTCCGCTGGTTGCGCTTGGCCTGTATGCGCTCTTGGAAAAGACGTGGTGGGGTCGAATAATCCGAGCCGCTTCCTCCGATCGTGAAATGGCCTCGGCAATAGGGGTCAAGGTGCCGGCTCTGTACACGGCTGTGTTCATGTTCGGGGCCTGGCTTTCCGCAGTAGGCGGGGCGCTGGCCGTTCCTTACGTGGGACTCCTGACGACCGGGATGGGTGAGACGATCATCATTGAGGCCTTCGTTGTAGTTGTTATCGGTGGATTGGGAAGTCTCAGGGGGGCTTTTCTCGGATCTCTTGTCATTGGCCTTCTCAGCTCCTTTGGCACAAGATACGTACCGATGCTCGACATGTTTCTCACTTTCATACTCATGGCTGCCGTCCTGTTGTGGCGGCCCCAGGGGTTCTTCTCAGAGGGCTGATAGATGAGCCGATACTGGACATATTTTCTGTCAACAGCGGGCTTGGCCGTCCTCGTGGCAATTGGTTTGTTCGCCGGTCCGTTCATCCTTTATTTGGGCATGCGGGTCATGATCCTCTCGATCTTTGCCCTTGGGTACAATTTGCTCCTGGGCAGAACCGGCCTGCTTTCATTCGGACACGCGGCTTTCTACGCCACTGGCGCTTACGGACTGGCTCTCACGTCGATACACATCAATCCCCATCCCCTTCTCGGGATATTTTTCGGTGTGGTAGCTGCGGCCTTGCTAGCCCTTATCATTGGTTTTTTCTGCGTGCGTCATACTGAAATCTATTTTGCAATGCTCACCTTGGCCTTCGGCATGATGGTCTTTTCACTCATGTGGAACTTACGCAGCGTGACTGGAGGCGATGACGGACTTTACGGCCTCTCGCGCTCCGCCATATCACTCGGCCTTTTCAGCATTCCGATCGGCAAGCAATATCAGTACTATTTTCTAGTGCTCTTCTTCTTCGTATTGAGCATTTTCCTGACCCATCGGATTTATAGGTCACCGTTCGGCCTGGTCCTTGCCGGCATCCGCGAAAATCATGTCCGAACGAAATTTGCCGGTTTGGCGGTCAAGCGCTACCGCCTGGGGGCGTTCGTGGTCTCAGGAGCTTTTGCTGGCCTTGCCGGAGCCCTCGCTGTGATGCTCGACAGCAATATCACCCCTTTCGCCGCCCACTGGACCCACTCGGCGGTGCCGATATTGGTAAGCCTCATAGGAGGTCTGCAGACGTTCACAGGCCCTTTGGCGGGCAGCATCGTGTTCCTGGTGCTCAGAGAAGTTGTGCAACGCTTTACCGACAACTGGATGTTCTGGTTTGGGATACTTTTGCTAGCCATTATCATGGGATTCCGCGGGGGAATCGTAGGATCGACGGCCGCGATTTTCAAGAAATATTCACGGGTGTAAACGCACATTGGCATGTGAGGAAACAGGGGAATGAGTGAGACTCTTCTGGATGTCCGCAAGCTTAACAAGGCTTTCGGCATGGTGGTTACGGCAAAAGACCTGGATTTCTCCCTTCAGCGCGGAGTCCTGACCTCCATTATCGGTCCCAACGGTGCAGGTAAATCCACATTGATCAACCTGCTAACCGGTTCCCTGGCTCCGGATTCCGGGGAGATATGGTTCCAGGGCCGTGACATAACGCACGAGCCTATTCACCGCCGCGTGAGGCAAGGGTTGTGCCGTTCCTTTCAAGTTGTGAATGTCTTCAGCAACCTCACCCTGTTCGAGAACGTGGCTATCCCGGTCCTTTCAGTGAAAGGAAAGGCCCGTAGCTTGCTCCGGCTGGTTGTGAGCGACAAGGACGTGCAGAGAGAAGTGGAAAAAATACTGGACCGGGTTGGACTACTTAGCCAAAGCCACGTGGTCGCCCAGGCCCTGTCGCACGGTGACCAGCGTCTTCTCGAGGTGGCGATTGCGCTTGCGGCCAAACCTCGACTGCTCTTCCTCGACGAGCCCACAGCAGGAATGAACCCGGTCGAAAGGACGAAAATACTTCAAACCATCCGGCAGCTTGCCCGGACTGAGGATGTTACCTTTGTCATTGTCGAACACGACATGGACATTGTTTTCGCTTTGTCAGAGCGGATCATAGCGTTGCATCGCGGAGAGATCATTGGAGACGGCTCAGAGGAGCAAATCAAGATGAATCCTCAAGTGCGTGAGGTCTACCTGGGTGAAGAGGTGACAACCTGATGCTGCTGGTGAAAGGAATTAACACCTACTACGGCACCTCCCACGTGCTTCAAAACATCACTCTTGAGGTTAAAGGGGGAGAAGCGGTAGCCCTGTTGGGGCGCAACGGGATGGGAAAGACTACGACTTTACGTTCGATTATGGGGCTGAACCCGCCCAGGACAGGCTCGATCCAATTCCAGGGGGAAGAAATCCGCAAGCTGCCTCCGTACGTCATCGCGAAGCGGGGGGTGAGCTACATACCGGATGACTTGCGTATTTTCCCCGATCTTACTTGCGAGGAAAACCTGGAGATCGCCCGCCGTGTTTGCAAGCGCCCCGGTTACTGGACCAAAGAAAAAGTGGAATCGTTGTTCCCCATGTTGGCGGATCGCCGCAAGCAAAAGGGCTCCAGTTTTTCCGGTGGGGAAAAAAAGATGCTGAGCCTGGGCCGCTCACTCATGATGAACCCGGCGCTGATCCTTTTGGACGAACCATCTGAAGGTTTGGCGCCACTGGTAGTTCGCAAGCTCATGGAGACCATTCGCGAGATACGCAGCCACGGGGTCACCATACTGCTGGCAGATCAGAACCTGAAGTTCTGTATTGAGGTGTGTGATCGGGGTTACATTATCGAGAAGGGAACCATTGTGCATGAAGGAAGCATGGAAAAGATCTGGTGCGACGAAGACGTGGTCAAGCGTTACCTCGCTCTTTAAGGTGACAATCGATTGAGGAGGCAGGGTACATGAAAATTCTCGTAGGCTACGATGGCTCCGTCCAAGCCAAGCTGGCTCTGGACGTAGCCAAGAAACATGCACAGGCATTTAAGGCTGATGTTTACGTGGTAACGTCGCTGACGGGAGAGGCAGAAACCACCACGGAAGAGATCAAGCAAGCCCAAGAGGAATTGGAATACACCAAAGAGTTTTTTTCGGAAAGTGGAATCCCGGTTGAAACTCATCTACTCATCCGCGGGTTCAGTCCGGGGGAAGACCTCGTGCGGTTTGCTCAGGAAAACGACATGGACGAGATTGTGGTGGGGGTAAAAAAGACCTCAGCGGTCGGCAAAATCCTTTTCGGGTCCAATGCTCGTTACGTGATTTTACATGCGCACTGCCCCGTCGTCAGCGCCAAATGAACCCGTGCGGAGTAGAACCTGCATAGAGGTTGACGCCGCACAATCTCAATAGAAAGAAGCAAATGAACAAATTGTTTGAGCGTAGTGTTATCAACGGGATGGAGTTGTCGAATCGTTTCGTCCGATCCGCCACATGGGAAGGAATGGCTGCCGAGGACGGATCGGTTACTCCGAAATTGACTGAAACCCTGGTCGCACTGGCAAAGGGAGGCATAGGGCTGATTATTACCAGTCACGCCTATGTTCTGCCGGAAGGCCAGGCCGCTCCTTGGCAACTCGGTATTTACAAAGATGAGCTTATTAACTATAGTTTCGCGCTTCTTGTATGGTCGATTCCGCGCGTATGGCGCGTTTGCTTGATTTTTGGCGACGAATTGATATCACGGGCCTTCGCAGAAATTCCGAGGGAGAAATGACTTCTTCGGGCA
>JBKQMK010000163.1:0-2828 GCA_052146735.1 Desulfomonilaceae bacterium
CCGATTCGGTAACTACTATATCTCTCTCGTGATCCTGAACTGTTCGACCAGCTCACCAAGTTCATCGGCAACCCTCGAAAGCGCTTGCGTAGTTTCCGAAGCTGCAGCAGCACCTCTCGCGTTATTGGACGCAACGTCGGACATTTCCGTCATGATTTGTCGAAGAACCGCGGCTCTCTCCGTCTGGAGGCCAGTGAGCTTGCTGATGTTATCTGCACGAGTCGTAACACCGGTCATTTCCTCCGTGACAACGTTAGAGGTTTCCACCTCTGTGCCGGCTTTCTCCAGAATGTTCCGGCTGAGCGCCCTGATCTCTCCCATAAGTGACGCAGCTCTTTCCCTGCGTTTGCCCTGTTCAGCCGTGAGACCGAGAATGTCCTGGGCCAAAATAGTCAGACGTTCCATAGCCTTTTGGACATTGCCAGCGTCCTGAGTCTGTTGCACGGTGCCTTCAGAAATTCCCGTGATGAGAGCGTTGGTTCTGGCCACAGCTTCCTGGATCTGAGCCAGGGAATCACGGCTGGTGGCTGACAGGCGCTCCCCTTCGTCGACTCTCTTGTTACTTTCTTTAATGAGGTCCGCGATTTCATTGGTTGATTCGGCGGTTCTTTCTGCCAGTTTCCGCACTTCATCGGCAACGACCGCGAACCCCTTTCCGTGTTCCCCGGCTCGTGCCGCTTCAATGGCCGCATTAAGAGCCAGAAGGTTGGTCTGCTCTGCGATCGACTGGATAACGGACATGATGTCATTGATCTGTTCGGAGCTGTCCGCGATGCCTCTCATACCTTGCACAACCTTCTCGACGGCAATGCCTCCTTCGCGAGCAAACCGGTCGGTCATTTCCGACTGGCGTGCAGCTTCCGCCGCACTATGGGCCGTGTCCTCAATCGTCTTGGCCATACGGGCTACCGCTTCGGCTGTCTCCTGAGCGGCTGAAAACTGCTCGCCGGCCTTTCCGGCAACTTCCTGCGCTGTGGCGCCCATGGCCTCGATGACGTCCTCCCCCTCACGGGATTGTTGGTCCTGATCGCCTGCACTCTTGGCCACTCCTTCGATTTCAGCCGCCATGTTCTGAAGTGACTGAGACGTAACAGTGGCGGTTTTCAGCGTATCCTCAGCGTTGCTGGAGACCTCCTGAGCCGTCTCACCCATTGCCGCAACCCGTTCGAGCACGTTGCGAGCACGTTCGGCCTGGGCTGTAGCATTGACCACAATGTTCTGGGTGGTATCGTTCACGACTACTGACGAATGCCGCACCCTGCCGACGCCTTCGAGGACGGCTGAGAACGCTCCCTGCAGCCGTTCGAGAAGGGTGTTGAACGTGTCTGATGCCCTCCCGATCTCATCTCTTGTCGTAACCGGGGATCGAAGTGTGAGGTCAAGATTCTCACCCACCTGCCCCATGATCTCTGCCAAACGGGTAACCGGCCGGGAAATCGTTCCACCGATCAGAACTGCCGCAATCACGACGATAACCAGAAGGCCGACGCCCATGACGGTGTTGTTCCAGATGATCGTATCCAGGTAACCGACAAGTTCAGGCTTGTCCGCGCCGGCACCCACCGCCCATCCAAGCCCCTGGAACTGGCCGAGACCTCCGGGATAGGCTATACCCACAATTTTGTCATCGAGTTTATTGGTCTTCAGATTCTTGAACTGGTAAATAATGTCCCTGTTTTTCTTCTTGATAGCCTCACTCAATGCAGGCAAGTTGACCGGCGGTCCGGCTACATCCTTGAGGTACACGTCTCTGGATGGATGGACGATCGGCTGAATTTTCCTGCTGACCACCCAGATGTAGCCTGTCTTACCCACGGGGACCCCTTTCATCATCTGCTCTACCGGCGACCACTTGAGATATGCCAGTATGGCCCCTTGGACATTCTCGCCCACCTTTACCGGCGCGGCAATTCCGACAGTGTAGCCACCCGAAGTCGGGTCGAGTTGTTCCACCACGGGCGATTTCTGAAAATCCGTCACGTATAACTTACCGCCCTTGGCCCCCTTGAAGCCTTCGTTTCCCGAGAAATCGATTCCCACCAGCGCGGGTGCGCTGGAGGCAATGCAGTTCCCCTTGGAGTCCAGGAGAAAGATGCACTCGTACGCCCCGTAGAGCTTGACCGTCTCTCGAAGCATCTGGGAGGCATCCTCTCGGACCTCGGCCACGTCAATAGCTTCTTTGATCGGGCGCAGGTCGGCCCAAACTAGAGCGTCACTAACACGGTCGTTCATGAAGACGTTAAGGGACTGACCCGCGGCCTCAGCGAGGGTTCTCATTTCCCGTTTCGCCGAATTCTCCGCCTCAGTTGTGATGGTCTGATAACCAATGTAGGCTGAGATGCCCAGCGGAACGATAGTTATCAAGAGGAACCAGAACAGAAGCTTATTTCTAAGCCTTCCGCCCAGACGTAGTTTACTGAAGATGCTCATGGCCTTTCCTCCTGGGATTAGTATCGTTAAGAAACTGTTGAAACTTTGTCTCTTGCACTTTCATGCGGAGGCTCGAGATCATGCCACATTGTCTAAACCTCTTCTCATAGCCCTGTCAGGTTCGAGCCACACCGGCGAGAGCTCTTAAGCTTCCGCTGCTGCGGGGATCATTCGGGTTACACCGTCCAGGGCTTGCTTTTCGTCTATTGAAAGGATCTTCTTAAAATCCAGGACAATGAGGATGCTCTCTTCGAGATGCACTACACCGCTAATGTAGGCACTCTGCACCCCGGCAACAATGATATCCGGAGGGGGCGAGATCTTCGAGTCAGGGACTGTTATGACTTTCGCCACAGAATCCACGATGAAGCCGGTCACATTGCCTTCTATCTCAACCA
>JBKQMK010000164.1:0-25638 GCA_052146735.1 Desulfomonilaceae bacterium
AGTCGGTGGCAAAAAGGGGTTACGAAGCAGTCTGCAGGCCCGGCCAGGTTGTGGCCTCGGTATCGCTCCAAGACACTGTTGCGGATGTAGGTCCCGGAGAGGAAGTCATCCTTCATTGTGGGGACCCGTGCAGGTCTACAGCGATGCGTGGCCGCGTGATTGATTCCGAAGAGAGCCGAACGCTCGTGAGGCTCAAGGTGCCGTTTGCCCCCTTTTCATCGGGCCCCCCTACCCTAACCCAATTGCCGGCATTCGACAGCGCTCAGGCTTGGTTCCTCGACAAGATCCCGTTTTCCAGAGGCCGTGAGGTAGCTCGCCAGGCGCTCTTCAGGTTTCTGGAGAAGGCAGAGCCCGCGGTTGTCGCGGCTGTGGTGGGCGCACCGCTGCCAATATCCACCGAACCGCACGGATATTCTGGAGAAGAGCTTCCCTCTCCGTTGAGCGGAGAGGAAGCCGCGGCCGGCCAAAGAGAATCACAGGAACCACAAACAGAGGGCCATTCCGGTCAGGATCTCTGTTTCTCGGAAGGCCTGCAAAGTGAATTGAACCAGGACCAGGAGTCGGCAGTAAGGGCGGCACTGGACTGCGAGACCTTCCATCTGATACATGGGCCGCCGGGCACTGGCAAGACGAGAGTGCTCGCGCGGCTCATCCGTATTTGTTTGGATCGCGGAGAGCGCATACTCGTAGCCTGCCCCACCAATGTGGCCCTCGACCGCGTGCTTATCTCCCTGATGAATCTGGGGGTTCGGGATTTTCTCCGAATCGGGGCCAGCTCCCATCTTTCGAATGAATTCCTCGATGCGGTGGAAAGATGTGAAAATCCCCCGGTACTGCTTCAGGAGCTCGCAACCAGGGAAGGGAGTTTCAAGCGTTTCCGGCAACGAGTAGGAGAAATGAGACTGGTAGGGGCAACCGCATATCAATGTGCCGCCCATCCCTTTTTCTTGCGCCAGCACTTTGACCGTGTAGTAATAGACGAAGCCGGTCAGCTCGATGAGCCATCAACCCTGGGACCGTTGACCTTCGCGCGGAAATTTATTCTTGGTGGCGATCATCTGCAGCTTCCCCCGATCGTAAAGACTCGCGGCCAGGATTCGAATTCCGGCGTGGATGCAGGACTTGTCCAATCCCTTTTCGAGCGTCTTATCTCCTCCGCGTCGCCATCGCGGATTTCGAGCCTGCGAATGCAGTACAGGATGAATCTTGAAGTGCAATCAATCTCGTCGCGGCTTTTTTACGGTGGTACTCTGTTCCCGTCTCCCGAGGCAGCGGGGAGGCGCCTGAAGATTGACCGGCAGGTATCCGGAGATGCACAGATTGAAAAGATAGTGTCTCCAGGGGTGCCGGTGGTATTTGTGGATGTGCATGGCGGCGACACGGGAAAGTCCAGTTCCGAAGAGGCGGCGCTGGTTTGCAGGATTGTTGAGAGGCTCCTCGCCTCAGGCGTGCCCTCGCATGAGGTCGGAATTATTACCCCTTACAAAGCCCAACAAGCTCTCATTCGTAAACGCCTCTTGAACAATAGACGCGGCAACCTACAGTCCCTGTCTGTCGATACTGTGGATCGTTTTCAGGGGGGGGAGCGCGAGGTCATAATTTTGTCGCTGGCTCGCTCAGACGCTGTGACTTCGTTTCTGGCCGATCCGAAGCGCCTGAATGTTTCTTTGAGCAGAGCTCGTTCAAAGCTTATTCTCCTGGGGCGCGGCAGCGTGCTGGAGGAGCACCCGCTTTTTTCATCCATTCTCGATTGTGTGGAGAGAATTACCGTGAGTCCGTCTGGATAAGCGATCGTTACTCGGACCGGCTTGGGACATGCTTTGTCAGCCCAAGCATTTTGACACGAGGCTAATATGGCTAAGAAACCAGAAGAGATTTATTTGATCGACGGAAGCTCATACATATACAGGGCCTATCATGCCATGGGCGGGCTTTCCAATTCGAAGGGGTTTCCAACGGGCGCAGTGCTCGGCTTTACTAACATGATCGTAAAGACCATGAAGGACAAGGCTCCTCATCGGATCGCGGTGGTATTCGACGCCAAGGGCCCGACCTTCAGGCACGAGATGTATGAGGAGTATAAGGCAAACCGGCCGGAGATGCCGGAAGACTTGAGACTCCAGATCCCTAAAATTCACGAGATAGTCGAGGCTTATCGGTTGCCGACCCTCTCTGTTCGAGGCTTCGAAGCGGATGACATTATCGCCACCCTGACCCGCCAGGCCAAGGAGAAAGGGTGGCAGGCAGTAATAGTCTCTGCTGACAAAGACCTGATGCAACTGGTCCAGGAAGGGGTCACGATGTGGGACCCTCAGAGGGATGTGGTTTACGATTCTGAACAGGTCAAGAAGAAATTTGGTGTTAGCCCCAATCAGATTCTCGATTTTATGGCCCTCATGGGAGATAGCTCGGACAACGTTCCCGGTGTTCCCGGAGTTGGACAAAAGACGGCGGCCTCGCTGATCCAGCAGTTCGATTCTCTGGAGGCGATCTATTCCCACCTGGATGAGGTCTCCCAGAAAAAGGTCAGAGAAAATCTCGCCGGAAATAGAGACAAGGCTTTCTTAAGTCGAGAATTGGTGACCCTGAACGACGCGGTTCCCTTGGATTCGGGCCTGGATGATTTGACGACAGCGGAACCGGACGCGGACCGATTGAGGGAGATTTTCAAAGAGCTGGAATTCAAACGTCTTCTCGGGCAGTTGCCAGCGCAAAGGACTCTCGATTTTTCAGGCTATTGTACCATCGTCACACAAAAAGATCTTCACCATTGGGCAGATCGAATCAGGGAAATTGGCAGGTTCGCTGTAGATACTGAAACGACTTCCGAGCAGCCTGTTCGGGCCGAACTGGTCGGAATTTCGATGTGTGCGGAAGATGGACAGGCCTGCTACATTCCCGTGGCTCACGCACAAGGCGATCAATTAAACAAGGACGAGGTGTTGTCGGTTCTGCGCCCCCTCTTGGAAGATCCGAAACTCCCGAAGCTGGGTCAAAACATCAAGTACGACATGATCGTGTTCAAGAAGGAAGGAGTGGAAATTCGTGGGATCGAGTGCGACACCATGCTCGCATCATACCTCCTAGATCCGTCTCGGCGCGGACATTCTCTTGACGACCTGGCAGAGATTTTCCTGGAACATCGAATGATTCCGATCAAGGAGCTCATAGGGACAGGAAAGAACCAAATTCTATTCTCTGATGTGGACATTCCCACGGCCTCCGAATATTCCAGTGAAGACGCGGAAGTAACGTTCAAGGTGGCATCAATCCTCTGCCCGCGGTTGGACAAGGAGGGACTCGGTGATCTTTTCAGAGAAATTGAATTACCGCTAATCCCGGTCCTCGCGGACATGGAGCTTGCAGGGGTCCGCATCGACACGGCTTACCTGAACCGGGTCTCAAAAGAGTTCGCCGAAATCCTTCAAAGGACTGAAGCCCAGATCTATGAATTTGCCGGTGAAGATTTCAATATCAACTCACCGAAACAGTTGGGCGAGATCCTCTTCAATAAGCTCGGCATGAAGGCGACCAAGAAGACCAAGAGCGGACCTTCGACCTCGTTGGATGTTCTTGAGGAACTTGCCCTTGAGCATGAATTGCCGAGAAAGATTCTGGACTATCGTTCGATTTACAAACTCAAGTCAACTTATGTGGACACCCTGCCAAATCTCGTCAATCCTAGAACCGGCCGCATCCACACGTCGTACAATCAGGCGGTAGCAGCAACCGGGCGACTCTCATCCTCTGATCCCAATCTCCAAAACATACCCGTTCGGACTGAAGAGGGCCGCAAGATCCGCAAGGCGTTTGTGCCGGACGAAGGATATGTCTTTGTGGCTGCCGACTATTCGCAGATAGAGCTGCGCATAATGGCTCACGTGTCTGGAGATGAACGACTGACGGCAGCTTTTTCCGCTGGTGAAGACATACACGCAATCACCGCCGCGAGCGTTTTCGGTTGTTCGCCCGCGCACCTAACTCCGGAAATGAGGCGCAAGGCCAAGGCGATCAATTTCGGGATCATATATGGCATGGGGGCCTTCAAGCTGGCAGGGCAGATCGGCGTAGGCATGAAGATGGCAAAGCAATACCTGGAAGACTACTACAAGACCTACTCGGGCGTGAGAAGGTACATGGAAGAAGTACCTGAGAGAGCTACCAAAGATGGCTATGTCACCACCATTTTGGGGAGGAAACGTTTCCTGCCGGACCTGAATAATCCAAACCGGATCGCCCAACAGGCTGCCCGGCGCGTTGCAATCAACACCCCCATGCAAGGCAGCGCGGCTGACTTGATGAAGCTAGCTATGATCAGGGTTCACAGAGCGCTCCAGGAAAGCCGGATGTCCGCGAGGATGATTCTGCAGGTGCATGACGAACTAATACTCGAAGTGAGGAGAGACGAGGCAAAGGACGCGGCAGCCCTTCTGAAAAAAGAGATGGAAGGTGTTTATCCGCTTTCGGTGCCTCTCCTGGTGGACGTAGCTATTGGGAATAATTGGGACGAGGCGCACTAACATGGAAAACACTCCGGCAGCATGGATACTGACCATAGGAAACGAGATCATCAACGGCGTCATTACCGACACCAATCGGGAGACAATCGCCCGGGAGCTGCGTTCGGCAGGAATCTCCACAAAGGGAATGTCCTCGGTGGGTGATGAACCCTCTCTCATTGCCGATGCGCTGGCGCACGCAATGGAAAGGGCGGAGGTCACGGTGGTGTCCGGCGGGCTTGGTCCCACTGAAGACGACAAAACAGCGGCGGCGGTTGCGGATTTTCTCAATGTGCCGCTCAAGTCCGATCCCGAGCAGTTGGCGCGTATCGAAGATCGTTTTCGCCGATGGGGTCGTCCCATGGCAGCGAGCAATGCCAAGCAGGCGCTTTTTCCCGTGGGGGCGATACCCATCCCCAATGATTACGGCACAGCGCCTGGGTTCATGATAGAACGGAGCGGCCGGATAGCCCTTTTCTTCCCAGGGGTCCCTCGCGAGCTCATCCCCTTGCTCCGCTTGCAAGGGATTCCAGCTATACTGGAACGTTTTGGCTCTTCCGGTCAGGTATTCAGGACTCGTACCTTGCACGTATACGGAATTACCGAGTCCAAGCTGGGCGAGATTCTTGCTGACGTCTCCCGCGATGAAGATGACTATCACTTGGCCTTTCTTCCCAGGTTTCCCATCATAAGGCTCAGAATGGATACCTCTGCCCGAACAGCGGAGGAGGCTGACCAAAAGCTTGACACGAAACAACGGGTTGTGATCGAGCGAGTAAATGAAAACATAATCTCGGATGACGGCCGAGCCATGGAAGAGGTCGTGCTTCATCTTCTGCATGACAAGGGGCTGACACTGGCCCTGGCTGAATCCATAACCGGCGGGATGATCGGGGAGATGCTGACCCGCGTTCCAGGGTCTTCCAAGACGTTCACGGGATCGATTGTCAGCTATTCCAATGACATGAAGATAGAAGTCCTCGGCGTGTCGGAGGAAACCCTACGGGACCATGGGGCTGTCTCACATCAGTGCGCGCGAGAAATGGCCCTGGGAGCGCGCAGAGTGGGCAAGGCACACATAGGTCTCTCTTCAACCGGCATAGCCGGCCCGGAAGGCGGCACCCCCGATAAGCCTGTCGGAACATTCTTCCTCGGCCTGTCCACTGAGGACTCTACGATAAGCCGGGGCTTTCTCTTGCCGGGCATTCGCGAATGGGTGAAGACTTTGGCGGCAATGCAGGCGCTGGACCTGCTGCGCAGATATCTTCTGGGCCATAGGATTTACGGGACTGAAGAAACCGAGGAAAAGTAGACCGACAGGCCAAAGGCCAACTTAGAAGAAAAGGCCAACCTGAAGGAACGCTCCTTGCCAGCGGCCTTTTAAATTCAGACTAGATGGAGGCAACGGTCCTGGAATAATATTACCGGTGAGCGGATCGACGAGTGGCTGGTCTGCGTTGGTCCCCAGAGTCGCGTCGAGATTCACCGACCGAAAGCCCGCCTCGAAGTCAAAGGAAAACGTGGCATGCCCATAAAGGCTCGTCTCCCAGACAGCCGGGCGTAGACCGGCCGAGATCTCCCAATCCGTGACCTTGCTTTCTGTCGTTCGGTTTAAGAACGAAGAACGGACCCGCGCCTGAATTGTGAAAGGGATTTCACGGATGTGAGCGGGAATCGCCGTGGCATGGAATCCTAAGGTCATGGGGGGGACCCCAGTGTACCGAGCCCCAAGCAGGGTGGCATCCAGGAATTTCACATCGTTCATGTAATAATCATAGTCGATCCCGAACCTGAAAAAGGGATAGCGTATAAGATCTAGGTCCAGTCCAAGGCGAGAAGAGCTGAATTCCAGTTCGGTGATCGGTGCATTGAGGTCGCTGGTAGACCTCCCCCGGAATGTGTGCTCATCCGCACTGAAGCGCAATCCCAGCCGATCGATGTAGAGGACCCCCCATGCTTCTTTGAATGGCTCGGCCTCGTCTGTGAAGCCGTACTGAGCACCCTTCAAGTCGAAATCTGTGCCCCCCTTGCTCACAGAGGCTGAGGCCAACCTCGCAAGAAAGACACGTGCTCCTATTGCACCCCTGTAATCGGACCAATCCCACCATGCGGACGAGCCCCACCACGATGCGTCGCCGGCGGGGGAAGCACTCGGAAACAACAGAACCGCCATAAGCCCGAGGAGAACAGAGGCAAGAACGGTCCACGTGGATCAAGTTTTCGACTTCAATCCATACCTCTTTCTCGGAGGCAATAAAACAAACACGCATAACGCCATATGATTACAAGTGAATATATATCATATGAAATCGTTGTGTCAAGCTATTCCTCTCTGCCCGGAAGGCGGCACGGCCATGCCTGATATTTCAGGTGTATCATAAAATCAGCGGCAGCAATAATATTGAATCCACTCTTGGGATATATTATGCTGTAGCCTGTATTTAGACTCCTCACGATCCCTTTGGACAAATAATGGAGGGGCAAGTGGCTCCCAGCAGCGCGCCTCGCATACTTCTCGCCAAGCCCGGCCTGGACGGACACGACCGTGGAGCCAAAGTAGTGGCTCATGCTTTGAGGGATGCCGGATTCGAGGTCATCTACACGGGCCTTCATCAGACGGTGGAAATGATTGTGCAGGCGGCTATTCAGGAGGGGGTCGATGTAATCGGCTTGTCCATAATGTCAGGGGCACACATTCCCATTTGCCGAAACCTCTTGAATTTGTTGAAGGATAAAGGGGCTGAGGACATCCTGGTGCTGGTAGGCGGCGTGATACCAAGCCGGGACGTTCCGGTATTGAAAGATATCGGCGTAGCCGGGGTTTTTCCAGGAGGCTCTGACATCGACGCGCCCGCCACCTTTATTCGGGAACAACTCAAAAAGACTGTGGACTGATTTCTCAGGGGGCGATTATGGTTCTATCTCCGTCACCTTATAGACCGGTAAATCACATTCGGGTCGTTACCGCCACCTCTCTCTTCGACGGGCATGATGCAGCCATTAACATCATGCGAAGGATTTTACAGTCGTCCGGAGCGGAGGTGATTCATCTGGGGCACAACCGAGCAGCCGCGGAGATTGTGACCGCGGCTATCCAGGAAGATGCCCAAGCTATTGGTGTGAGCTGCTACCAGGGCGGCCACATGGACTACTTCAAGTATCTCATCGACCTGCTCCGAGAATACGACGCCACCCATATCAAAGTTTTCGGCGGAGGGGGCGGTGTAATAGTGCCCGAGGAAATCAGGGAGTTGGAAGCTTACGGAGTCACCAAGATCTTCAGCCCTGAGGATGGCCGCAAGATGGGGCTCCAGGGGCTGATTGACTGCTTCCTCGAACAATCCGATTTCGCCACTACCGACGGCAACCTGGACGGGGATCTCGCCGGCCTTGAGCCAGGTAATTGGAAACTCATCGCCAGAGCGATCACTGCCGTCGAGATAGGCAAAGAATCCGAGAACGGCAACCTTCCGGGAATTCGCACGATGTTGCGGCAAAAGATAAACGGGAGAGGCGCTCCGGTACTGGGAATCACGGGCACAGGCGGTGCGGGAAAATCTTCCCTAACCGACGAGATCGTCCTCAGATTTCTCAATGATCAGCCCGATAAGACCATTGGGATCATTTCTGTTGACCCTACCCGCCGCAAGACAGGTGGGGCGCTTCTGGGCGACCGAATCAGGATGAACTCCATAAACAACAGCAGAGTCTACTATCGGTCACTGGCGACCCGGAACCGGGGCTCGGAAGTCCCCGAGTACATGGAGGAGGCAATTGAGGTCCTCAAGGCAGCAGGATTTGATCTGATCATCGTCGAAACGGCCGGTATAGGCCAGGGAGACGCAGCGGTAGTGCCCCTTGTGGATGTTTCCCTCTACGTAATGACCTCGGAATTCGGTGCCCAAAGCCAACTCGAAAAAATCGACATGCTGGATTTTGCTGATTTAGTGGCAGTGAATAAATATGACCGGAAAGGGTCTGAAGATGCGATTCACGATGTGCGGAAGCAAATCCAGCGCAATCGAACAGACTTCGGCAAGAGCCTCGACGACTTTCCGGTCTATGGCACCATCGCTTCGCGCTTCAATGATGACGGGGTCACCAGCTTATACGTCGGCATCATGGAAGCCCTCAACGAAAAGACGGGGGGAAGCTGGACAACGCGCATAAAAGCCAGGCCGGACAAGAAGCCTTCTTCACGGACCATAATTATACCTCCGGAGCGGTCGCGCTATCTTTCAGAGATCGCCAATACTGTAAGGCGATATCATGCATGGGGCGCAGAGCAGGAGAATCTTGTCCGCAGCATCTGGCAACTGGATGCCGCTGCCAAAGCCCTCCGAGAACAGGGCCTTGATGAAAGTCCCGAAGCGCTTCGGGCCATCAGGCATGCCCAGGAAAACATTGAGGCAAAGCTGGACCCCCGTGCCCTGCGGTTGGTTGGCGAATGGGAGGACCTCAAGAAAGCCTACTCTGGGGACGAGTTCGTATTTATTGTGCGTGACCGGGAAATTCGAACCCAACTCAAGAACCGAACCCTGAGCGGCCTTACTCTTCCGAAGATAATTCTGCCGAAGTTCGAAGATCGCGGGGAAATCCTCAGGTGGCGCCTGAAGGAGAATCTGCCCGGGATGTTCCCCTACACCGCAGGTGTCTTTCCATTCAGGAGGCAGGACGAGGACCCGACTCGCATGTTCGCGGGCGAAGGCGATCCCTTCCGCACCAACCGGCGCTTCAAATATCTATCGGCCAACAGCGAAGCCAAACGACTATCAACGGCCTTTGACTCAGTAACCCTCTACGGCAAAGACCCGGAGGAACGCCCCGACATTTACGGCAAGGTGGGAACTTCTGGTGTGTCCGTGTGCACCCTGGATGATGCCAAGGAGTTGTATTCAGGGTTCGACCTCTGTTCTCCCAACACGTCGGTCTCCATGACCATCAACGGGCCCGCACCCATGATGCTGGCCATGTTCTTCAACACCGCGATCGATCAACAATTGAAGAAGTTTCGGAACGAGAAGGAATCGGAGCCTACACCGGAAGAGAAGGCCAGAATAAAGGCCGACGTGCTCCGCAACATCAGAGGGACTGTGCAGGCTGACATCTTGAAAGAGGACCAGGGACAGAATACCTGCATATTCTCAACCGATTTCTCGCTCAAAATTATGGGTGACATCCAAGAGTATTTCATTCGCAACAACGTAAGGAACTTCTATTCGGTCTCGATTTCCGGCTACCATATTGCTGAGGCCGGCGCCAACCCGATAACGCAACTGGCTTTCACTCTGGCCAACGGCTTCACTTACGTTGAATATTATCTCTCGAGGGGCATGCACATAGATGATTTTGCCCCTAACCTCTCCTTCTTCTTCTCTAACGGTCTGGAGCCGGAGTATAGCGTGATCGGTCGGGTGGCCAGACGAATATGGGCTATTGCCGTCAGGGACAAGTACAACGGAAACGAGAGGTCCCAAAAGCTGAAATATCACATCCAGACCAGCGGCCGATCTCTGCACGCCCAGGATATCCAGTTCAACGACATAAGGACGACACTTCAGGCCCTGATCGCCATTTACGACAACTGTAATTCCCTGCATACCAATTCTTACGATGAGGCCATCACCACGCCAAGTGAAGAATCTGTCCGCCGAGCTCTGGCCATTCAATTGATCATCAACAAAGAATGGGGCTTAAGCAAGATAGACAACATTAATCAGGGGAGCTTCATCATAGAGGAACTTACCGACCTGGTGGAAGAAGCCGTTCTACAGGAATTCGACAAACTGTCCCAGCGAGGCGGGGTACTGGGGGCCATGGAAACCGGATACCAGCGCACCAAGATTCAGGATGAATCGCTTTTTTACGAGACCCTTAAAAACTCCGGAGAATACCCTATCATAGGTGTAAACACATTCTTGAATCCTTACGCGGATTACACCGGACAGTTGTCGATCGAGCTTGCACGAGCCACTGAGGAGGAAAAGGCCTCCCAACTGCGAAGATTGCGGGAATTTCAGGAGCGCAACAAGGAAAAATGCGCGACGGCCCTCGAACGACTCCACCGCGTTGCTCAGTCCGGCGAAAACATATTCGAGGAGCTTATGGAGACTGTACGGTGTTGCTCCCTAGGTCAAATCTCGGACACTCTCTTCAAGGCCGGAGGACAATACAGGCGCAACATGTGAGACATATTTGCCGCATAAGGGTCAAAGGCCCACCGCCAGAAAGGGGTTGGAGCATTCAGTTCTCTGATCGTAAACTCGTCTCAGCGTATCTTGGAGGATGCGTCTTCGTCACCTGACTGGCCAATCTCAACATTCTTTACAGCGGACACTCTGCCGGTAGGCTTATGGATAAGTCTTATTCTGTAGGCTCCGGCCGGCAAGGTGAGCCTTCCTGAATAGCGTCCCGATGAATCGGTGACAACCTCTGTATGGTCTTGCCACGGGCTCTGGGAGGTTTGAAGTGTGACGCGAGCATTGGGGAGATCGGGAAAACCGCCGCTAAAGACCAATGTGTCATCCGTGACGTTGGCAGCCAGCGTGATGCGGCTTTCCGTTCTATCGGTGGGAAGATCGTGCTTTCGCCTGACGCGGTCATATAGACCATCTCGCATTTTTCGACTGAAGCGTGTCTTCGATGTCTGATATGGAGCTGAGAAGGGGTTGTTGCCTTTGAGCAACTCTGCACAATCAAACGCCAAGTTGATGGCACCCTCTACCTTGTACTGGTCTCCACGCCCGGCATCCGCTCTCTGCTCAAAGCCCGCAGTCCACATGCCGTCTCTCGTCTTCACGGAAAGGCCGGCAGTGTAACCTCTCAGATCAGTTCGATCACCCCGATAGGAATGCAACTGGCCGTCCATGCGGATGTCCAGGGAATCTACTATCGCGGGGAGCAAGAATGCCACGCGCGCGTCAATGCCCGTGGGGAACAATTCACGAACAAGGGAATTTCCGTCCCTGGTCACGGTGCGTCGCTCATTTACCGGGAAATAAGCATTAACGGCCAAGCTCAGGTCTGAGTAACGGCCAGGCAGGGCGGCCAACTCGACCCCGATCCCTGCCTCCTTCAGGTAATCTCCTCTGAGGCGTCGCGGCCTTGTCCAATCGTGGAACGCATGGAATCCCACGAGGGCCTCCGAGGTGATCAACTGGCGAAATCCGCCGCCGATCGAGAAGCTCTCATTGGCCCCGGTCAATGAGATGCGAGGCGAAAAGAAGACGCTCTTGTCCTTCCATCCTTTGACGGGGAGGAAATAATCCGCCTGCATAGTCGGCAGTCCCTCCCAACGGTCGTAACCCGCATCGAAATTGAGCCCGCGTCGAATCGTCTGAGGTAGAACCAGATTCAGGCCGTACTTGAGCGTCGGGTCAATACAGCTTTCGGGGGGTTGTGAAAGCCGGCTTTGCGTTGTGTTGGCTGAGGCTGCCGCGAGGTCAGCTAAGACCCGCTGATTTTGCGAGTCGACAGCAGGGAAGTGATATTTTGAGGCTATTGCGGGGATGTCCGACAAGGCGGACAGGCAAAACAGCATTACGCTCAAAGCCGAGAGTCTAATTATTAATAAATGACATTCACTTTTCAATGTAACATCCCAAATAGCCAGGTTGTTTCAGACGTTATATCATCCACTGTTTCTTGTCAAGCAAATTGCAGGACGGTGTAAGAAGCCTCCGGCTCTGCGCGGGAACAGGTTCGGGGCGGCAGCCCCAGCATTGCTTCTGGACAATCAATTTGAGACCGTCTCAAAACCAGAAATTCGGCTAAGATATGATGCGGGTCTTGTAAGGGCGGATCTCGAACCGCCCGAAATGGGGGCGCAGCGAGCGGCGTCCCTAAGCCAAAAATCTCTTCGGAGGTGATTTTGAGACAGTTTCATTTTGATCTCCCACTCGATACAATAAGCTCACCTACTCATCCCCCGCCGCCATTGACGCCCGCCTTCGTCACAAGGTATAAATGCACAGTTGGTATCCGGCCTCGGTCACTCGGGAAACTTGATTCTTCACCGCTCCATGCGATCTGTCAGTGCTGATCCTTGGGAACGGGAGACTGACTTCCTCTAGTGCGGGAACATCATATCCGGAAGGCTCTCCTCCCGGTTTCATGCTTAGGAAAGATTTATGGAAGCGAAAAGACCCTCTTGGATCGAACAGCGAATTTCTCCCCATATTCTGTCGATTCCCCCTTATGTTCCCGGCAAACCTGTTGCCGAACTGGCAAGGGAACTGGGAATTCCCGAAGCCATTAAGATGGCTTCCAACGAGAACCCGCTGGGACCGTCCCCTATGGCGGTAAAAGCGGTCGGCCAGCATTTGTTGCAGTCTCATGTGTATCCCGAGTCTTCTGCCCCGGAACTTAGAGCCGCCCTTGCCTCGCGCTTCGGTCTGTCACCGGATTCGATAGTCCTTGGAAATGGTTCCGATGAAATAATGGAGATGATAGCGCACGTATTCCTTCAGCCGGGGGACGAGGCAGTGATGGCCGAGAACGCTTTCTCCATGTATCGTATCTGCGTGGAGGCATTTGGGGGCAAAGCTGTGCGTGTCGCTCTGCGAGACTACAGGTCCGACCTCAACGCGATGGCCAGTGCGGTCACAGAACGGACCAAGCTTGTCTTCCTTGCGGTCCCCAATAGCCCCACGGGTACCATCGTGTCCTGTGGTGAATTTGAATCTTTTTTGAAAGATCTTCCCAAAGGCTGGCTCGTGCTGGTGCTTGATGAGGCCTACAGAGAATACGTTCAGGAGCTCGACTGTCCGAGTGGCGTAGACTTCATGGACGGCGAGTCGCCGATCCTCGTATTGCGGACCTTCTCAAAGATTTATGGGCTAGCCGGGCTGAGGGTCGGGTACGGGCTTGGCCACCCATGGCTCATCGAGCTGCTGAACCGCGTCAGACCCCCTTTCAATGTCAATACCCTCGCTCAGGTTGCTGCTGTTGCAGCCTTGAATGATGTCGAGCATTTAAACCGGTCGCGGGCTATCACGCACTCTGGCATGGCATACATAGTTAAGGAATTGAACGAAATGGGTCTGGAGACCATCCCTTCCCAGGCGAACTTCATCAGTTTCTGCTGGGACAGGAATGCCGAGCCCCTTTACGAGGCATTACTGAGAGAAGGGGTCATAGTAAGGCATCTGGGCTCGTTTGGAATGGAAAAGTGCATCAGAGTCACAGTGGGCACAGAGGATGAAAACAGGCGTTTTATCGTTGCGCTGAAAAAGACACTCCCAAGAATAAGGTAGGTTCTTGTATCGGGTCTAATGCGGAACGGGAGGATCTCATGGAACTCCCCAGGCGGGGTCCAAAGTGCTCATATCATCAACAGCGCGGGTTGGTCGTAGCCATCGACGGTCCCGCAGGCGCGGGAAAATCAACTGTGGCGCGCCTTTTGGCGAAACATCTCGGATTTCAGCTCCTGGATACGGGTGCCCTTTACCGTGTCATGGCCTTGCATTTGTTGCGCCATGGGGTTGACCTGGAAGCCGAAAATATCCCTCAAAGTGCTGTCACGTCATTGAACCTTAGAATGGAACCGGATGCCGGATCGATGAAGCTCTTCTTGGGCGCAGAAGAAGTGACCCACTTGATCAGGGATGAACGCACCGGAGCGGCGGCTTCGGTATTTTCAACAAAACCCGCTGTCAGACAAGCTCTACTGGGTCTGCAGCGATCAGCCGGAGAGAGATGGAACCTTGTGGCAGAGGGGAGAGACATGGGAACAGTCGTATTTCCTGATGCCACAGTAAAGTTCTTTGTGACCGCGGATCTGGCGGTCCGATCCAGGAGGCGCTATCTCGAGTTGGTGGCAAGGGGCGAAGTCGTTAAATCTCGGGAGGTCTTGGCCGAAATGCGCGCTCGGGACCATCGAGACGAGTCTCGTGACGTGTCTCCTCTGGTGAAGGCCCCCGATGCCATTTGCATTGACACGACGAATCTAGCGCAAGAAGATGTCGTGGACAAGATGATATCCCACATTGGACAAAGGCTCATGGGAGCAGGTGAATGTCAATAGACGTCGCAGCACGCCTTGAGAATGGCCAGAGCTGCGACGTTCACTGCGCCGGTCGAAGCTCTGGGTTAGTCCCTCGGGAGAGTAGGGTCAGCATGCCGAAAAATGTTGTTACGAACCAAAGTTTCTCTTGTAACCGAACTCTAAAGTGGATATATTTAGTTGATTGTCCTAGGCTGGTCGAGATGTAAATACGGGACAAAAGAGTCTGGGGGTAGCAACTGGATGGAAAACTTGGAAACCCAAACCAATAACAATCCTGTGGAAGAAAACGAACAGGAAATCACGAGGGAAGAGGATTTTGCGGAACTAGTTGAAAGCAGCTTCCACAAAGTTCAAGAGGGCGAAGTCGTCACCGGCATGGTTGTCCAGGTGACTGCCGAACACGTCATGATTGACGTGGGATCCAAATCTGAGGGACAAATCCCTCTAGACCAGTTTCTGGATGAAAAAGGCAGTCTTACGGTGAGCGTTGGAGACGAAGTTCAGGTCTTTCTTGAAGATACTGAGGAGTCTTCCGGCCAGGTAAGAATATCGAAGACCAAAGCCGACAAGATTCGCATCTGGGACGAGATCGCAGAAGTATGCGAAACAGAAAAGACAATCAGCGGCAAAGTGATCTCGCGCGTAAAGGGGGGCCTACAGGTTGACATAGGCGTGCCCGCTTTTCTTCCCGGCTCTCAGGTCGACCTGAGACCTGTCCGAAACTTTGAGAAATATATCGGCGAAACCTTCGAGTTCAACGTCCTTAAATATAACCGCAAACGTGGCAATATTGTTCTCTCGCGAAGACCTCTCCTCGAGAAATCCAAGCAGACAAAGAAGGACCTCATCCTCAACGCGTTGGAAGGGTCAGGGGTATTTACCGGCACGGTGAAGAACATCACTGACTACGGCGCGTTCATAGATCTTGGCGGAATCGACGGCCTTCTGCACATCACCGACATGTCGTGGGGTCGCATCAATCATCCCGCCGACATCCTCAAAGTGGGCGATCAGATTCAGGTCAAGGTCTTGAAGTTCGACCAGGATAAGGAGAGGGTCTCCCTCGGTTTGAAGCAGACTCAGCCGGATCCCTGGCAGAATGTCGAAGAGCATTACGCTTCCGGATCGAAGTGGAACGGCAAAGTCGTCAGCATCACCGACTACGGCGTCTTCGTAGAACTTGATAAAGGGGTTGAGGGGCTGGTTCACATTTCGGAGATGGCCTGGACCAAGAAGCCCCGCCATCCTTCCAAGATGGTCCAGGTGGGCGAAGAAGTAGAAGTGATGGTGCTCAATGTGGACAAGGAGCAGAAGAGAATATCCTTGGGCATGAAGCAGCTCAAGCCGAATCCGTGGGACGTGATTGCTGAGCGGTACCCGGAAGGGACAAAAATCGAGGGCAAGATAAGGAACGTAACTGATTTCGGCATCTTTGTGGGTATAGACGAAGGCATCGATGGGCTGGTACACATTTCCGACATTTCTTGGACGCAGAGAATCAAGCACCCGGGCGAGATGTACAAGAAAGGTCAGACCGTACAGGCGGTGGTGCTTAACATAGACAAGGAAAACGAGAGATTCTCGCTGGGAATCAAGCAAATTCACGAAGACCCATGGGAGACCATTCCGGATCGCTATCCCCCAGGCGCCAAAGTCCAAGGTAAAGTTACGTCGGTGACAGATTTCGGCGTCTTCCTTGAGATAGAAGAAGGTATAGAGGGGATGATCCACGTCTCCGAACTGTCGAAAGACAGAGTGAATTCGCCTTCGGACTTCACCAAGGAAGGTGAAGAGCTTACAGCCATGGTTCTAAAGGTAAACAAGAAGGACAAAAAAATAGCCCTTTCCATCAAGAGCCTTGAAAGAACCGGCGACTACGACCAGGTCAGGGGTTATATGCACAGCCAGGAAGTGGTGGCGTCCAATCTTGGAGACCTACTCAAAGAGAACCTAGGTTCGAACTTCGGAAAAGAATAGACCCCCAAAATACTTCTCGCGGCCGGGTTTGCGGATATCTAAGCTCGGCTGCTTCCTCGATCCTATGCCGTAAGTTGCGTCGAAGGAATCGGGGCAGTCCCAAAGATCCGGTTTTCACCTTTGCCATTCTTAATCAGGCCGGTCTGAGATCGTCTGAATCCCCGTCGAAAATCCTCCTTGCTGCTTCAAGAGCCTCTTCGCTCGTTGCGATTTCTCCAACGGCCTGGAGTTCCATCAATTGTTTCAATATCTTGCCAAGATCAGGACCAGGGCTGATTCGCAATTGGTTCATTAGGTCTCGACCGTTTATGAGCGGCTTCACTGGGGTGGCTTCTGCTTCGAGGCAGATAGCCAGTGCCCTCAGAACTTGATTCCACGCCTCTTCATAGGCCTCGGGCGGTCTTGCAGGTCCTCGTGAGGCCCCAAGATCCGCGAGGAACAGCAAAATCAACCCGATGACATTCTTCTGAAATCTTGCGTGCAAGCGATGTATAGCCCGCGGGGACACCTCTTTTCCCGTAAAAATAGTCGACCTCATGTGCCCCGCGATTATTTCGCTGACGAGAGCAATCTCCCTGATTGCTAATTTCAGGCGTGACCCAACTTCATCAAAGATTTGTTGCGAAATCCTTTCATGGCCGAAAAAGCGAATCCGGCCCTTGGCATCCCCGAATCTCGATTGCGGCTTTCCTGCGTCGTGAAAGATCGCTGCCAGTTTAAGCAACGCTATTCTTGGCCTATCCTTGACCGGCTCTTGCCGGACATAAGCGTCAATCTGATCACTCAGCGGGCCGAAGTGTAGGGCCTTGTTCGCCAGCAGGCTTTCCATTTGGTGTACCGTTTCGAGGGAATGGTCCCAGACGTCAAGATGGTGATAGTCATTCTGGCCACATCCCTTCATGGGCCGCAACTCGGGAAAGAGAGCATCAAGAACCCCGCACGCGTCCATCTGTTTTAGCGTGGGAAAGGACGATTCCGCCTCCAAGGTCGCGATCAATTCATCCCTGATCCTTTCCGGAGCCGTTGAAGGGAGCATCCCCATGGCGGAGGCCATCATTTCGAGAGTGTCCTCGCTAATCTCGAACCCCAAGCGTGCCATGAATCGGAATGCCCTCAGTATACGAACAGGATCGTCTTCGAACGAGTACTTGGAGCATGCTCTTATTGTCTTGGTCCGTAAGTCTGCCCTACCCCCCGTCGGGTCGAGCACGCGATTCAGACGATCAAGGAGAAAGTCTTGGATTCGCAATGAAATAGCATTAATAGTGAAATCTCTTCTGTGGAGGTCTTCAGAAAGAGTAGAAGCGCGGAACGAGGTTATGTCCAGAGTCAGCGCCGGCTCTCCGCGAAAAACAATCCGCCCGGTCCCATGTTTTGAATCCAACGGGACGAATGTCGCAAGCTTGCCGGAACGGCTGGCAGACTGCCGTGCGATTTCGAAACCGTCACCCTCTACCGCAACGTCCAGATCGTTCCGGCTGACCTGTCCGACAAGAAGGTCACGGACAGCGCCGCCCACCACGTAGGATTCCGGAGCTAGACCGGCAATTGTGGTAAGTATTGCTCGCACACGAGGATCATGCCTTGTTTCCATGTTGATCGCTCGGAAAGGCTGGGGGTAGAAAATGCTGGAGGGAATGATTCATCGAGGTGTTCAAGATTCGGTTGCCTCAGCCCCAACCAGCTTTTTGAGACCTGGTTCAGAGTTGAGCCTGAACCAGCTCGAACCGAATGGTCCCTAAGATCGGAGAGGAGGTCAACAGGAGAGGAATGCGATATTCGTCGTTGGATATCCATAGCTTTCCGGTCCCGAGTTCCTGTTTGTCACCGCCCAGTTTCACCAGTCTGAGATTCAGACAATAAGCGGAATGAGAGCCGGCCTTAACTGTCACGTACCCTACCCCTGTCGGGTTAACGAAAAGGCGCGACTTGTCCTTGCCGTCATAGATGTCTACAAACATCGGTTTGCCCAAATCCTTCTGGTGTCTGAGCATAAAGGCGGCAGTGATCGGGTCGCACTGACCGGAAAACTTTTCAGAGTGACTTTCTCTTTCGCTCCCCTTCTGTTTGTTGACTTGGACCAGGTTTGTCTTGTGGTCAAAGGTCAGATCGATCAATTCGGGTCCACCCAGATTGGATTTCAGTTGAAAGCTGTAGGATTGGGGTTTGAAGGTATTAGCTGAGAAGGTAGCCTGGACACGACTCCAAAGCTCCACCAGCGTCTTCAGAACACCGTCAGTTACGGCCTGAGCGATGACACTTATCTGCTTGGAATCTTTCTTAGTTGCGATGTCGCCGTGGCCGGCTTTGTTGCCGTTCCACGTTACTTCATACCGGAGCACTTCCGAGCGCTCTAGACAAAGACAGTCCGACACCCCTACGACCAGGAGGAAACAGACGGTCGCCGCCACCGCTAAAATCATCTGCTTTTGGACGCACAAACATTTACCCAACATATCGTTCCACCATAATTACGGGGCCGGCACGTAATCGTCAGGCTGCCGCCAAAAAACATGCATCATCGGAAACGCCGCCAGTAAAACTTCTTCTTGACCTCCGGCATGACTATGACGAGGGTATCTCCAGTTATCTGATACGGCCATTTCACAGTATTTCCAACGTCATCCGTTATGCTGATCTCACTCTTATCCAAGGCGTATTTCCCTGTCCGACTCTTCATTTTATCAGAATTCTCTTTGTCCATTCTGTTAAAAATCACCTGGCCTTTGTCGGTGAACTCTATGAGCGTGCGCGTGGCTTCCCGCGGGCGTTCTTCGTCTCCCTTTTCGTTGACCTGGTAAAGGAGTTCCCAGGTGTCCATGAGATTCTTGTCCGCGGAGGCCGACGACGGTTCGCTAGGAGACGGACTAGGTTCCACGCGAGCGCTTTTGGGCAGCGTCGTGGTGATGCACGAAGCGCATAGAAGCGCGACGAGGCAAAGTACCGCCCCGATCGTGCGTTTGGAAAGCAAGGACATGGACCCTATCCTCAAAGGTGATGCGGCCTCTCTCGGCAAATTGACGCATTAGCTGTCGCGGACGGCAAGAGCTACCAGAGGTTCTGAAGTACTTTTTCGCCGACAGCAGCCTCTGAGACGCTCTTAGCACCGCCCCGATCAGAATTTGCCTTAGCGGTGATCGTTGTACCGACTTCGTCCGGTTTGCTGGGTTTGGCGGTGGGCTTCTGAACTGGAAACTCGCCTCTAGCAAGTCTGGTGAGAAAAGCCTGGTCGGCAATGACGCAATACGAGCCGACTTGCAGCGTATGGAAAACGGCCTCCGCGTCCTGCCAGTCAAGGCCCAGGCAGCCGTGGGTCAGTCTCCCGCCGGTGGCTTCAGCGTAGTGTATGTACCTGGCCCCATCGTATACCAACTTGTATCGGAAAAACCCAGGAACCCGGCGATCTTCATCCCTCTTAGGTATGGGCTCACCCTCTTCGAGGAAGTACCAGTCAGGTCTGACCCAATCGTCTACGGGCATTTTGCGACTAATCGGAAATATTCCCACGGGTGACTCAAATGCCCCGTGATTCGTTCGCCCCTTGCCGATGGCCACGGGTCCAATTCTGAGCAATCTCCCGGCGTGACTGTAGAGGTAAAATTGAAAATTCCGTTTGTCCACAACGATAAAGGGTTTTCCATTCTTGTTTCGCATCATGGCGCCAATATTGTTAGCCTCCGCCACGACCCCATTGATTTGTCCCTCGTCGTGCATACGGTGGCCATAATAGTTGTCATAGATCTGCTGCTCTTGCGATCCGGCATCGGGCTGAGCAGGTGGTTGTCCTGCTCGATTCATCTGGTCCCTCAGGATCATCTCAGCATCTCGTTGATCATATTGAAGGTTAGCCATGGGCTCTCGGTACTGCTCAGGAGCTGCTCTGCCCGGACTCTCTTGGCCCTGCCCATAGGAATACGGGTACTCACCGGGATAATACATCTGGGCACTGACGCTTGTACTAACAAGGGAGAGGGAGAGGACCAATCCAAGGCATGTTATTATATTACGAACGATTAAAGCCCTCTTCTTGCACATCACTGCGAAAACTCCTTCATTTCGCTGAAATCGTTTCCACCTATAATGTAAATCCACACCCCTGTCAACCTATCCAGGCCAGGGGATTTTCCCTTCATGTCATACTGCCGTACATGTTCCGAGAAGAAAGCTAAATCCTAATAAGATCTCATCCAAGAAGCCCGTACTTTTTCATTTTGTACTGCAGGTTGCTGCGCGAAACGCCAAGGGCCTTGGCCGCTTGGGCCTGCACATTGCCTGCCTTTTTCAACGCTTGGCGAATCATTCTCTCTTCGAGGGCATCCAACGTACCGGCCAAGTTCTTCTCTCCCGAAAGCAAGGTAGCGAGATCCTCATCGATCGGAGGTGATTTCCGTACCTCCGATGGGAGATCCTCGGGCACTACGGTTTGGCCTCTGCAAAGCACGAGGGCCCTCTCGATCACGTTTTCCAGTTCCCTTACGTTTCCCGGCCATGAGTATGAGTATAATGCACGCGTGACCTCAGGGTCTACCTCCCGAATGCCACACGCTAATTTTTCGGAAAAACGTTTCACAAAGTGGGCTACCAGGAACGGGATGTCATCACGGCGATCCCTCAGGGGAGGCACATCAATCTGCACTACGTCCAGCCTGAAGAAAAGATCTCCTCGAAACCGTCCGGCATCAACCTCTTCCCTGAGGACCTTGTTAGTTGCGGCAATTATGCGGACATCGACTTGTATGTCTTTGTTCCCACCAACTCGCTGAAACTCATGCTCTTGAAGCACTCGAAGCAGCTTCACTTGGAGATTCAGCGACATTTCGCCCACTTCGTCCAGAAAGAGGGTACCACCGTTGGCGAACTCGAATTTCCCCTGCTTTAGGGCGACTGCCCCTGTAAAGGCCCCCTTCTCGTAACCGAAAAGTTCGGATTCCAAAAGATTTTCCGGAACAGCAGCGCAGTTTATGGAAACAAATGGAGCGTTGCTGCGCGAGGAAGCTTTGTGGAGGCCCCGGGCAATAAGTTCCTTGCCGGTGCCCGATTCTCCCGAAATCAAGACGGTGGTGGGGGTATCCGCCACTCGCTTCATGACCGCAAAAACCTTCCCCATCGCTCTGGACTTCCCAACGATGTTTCCCCACAAGCTGCCCAGCTCGGTTTCCAAAAGCCTGATGTTCTTTATGAGGGACCGTTTTTCAACACCGCGGGCTACAGCTCTTCTCACGTCTCTATTGTCAAAAGGCTTTTGGATGTGGTCCAAGGCCCCTTTTTTCATGGCTTCCACGGCCTGATCCACCTCTGCGAAGGCCGTCATGAGAATCACCGGAAGGTCCGGATCAAGGATCAAAATCCTATCGAGAAGTTCAATGCCGGAAATCCCCGGCATCTTGATATCGGAGAGGACGGTATCCACGGGGGCCTGAGCTATCAATTCCAAGGCTTCAGCGCCTGAAGAAGCCGTTAGCACAGTGTAACCTTCGTCCTCCAAAAGGTCTTCCAGCACGACCAGATAGTTTTTTTCGTCGTCTACCACCAGAACCGTACTCATGGTCAAGCTCTCACCGTCCAAAAAAATGACTCCTCGGCATCTGTTCCTGAGTCCGTGAAGGGCGTTTCGAGCAGACAAAAAGCACCGTCTGCCTAAATTGCCGACAGCGCTTTGCCGCTATTGTTGCGGAACGTTACCCTATTGGGGAACTCCGCCTACTGCTTGGCTTTGGGCCGGAAGTGATATCGTAAATTCTGCTCCCTTACCTTCCCTGCTTCGTACCGAGACATCTCCTCCGTGGGCGGTAATGATATTATGGACGACCGACAACCCCAGCCCCGTTCCCATCTCGTGCGTGGTAAAGAACGGAGTGAAAATCTTGGGCAGATCATCCTCTCGAATCCCATGTCCATCATCGGCGAAATCTATCCTAACCTTAGCCCCTTCTTGGGAGATGCTGACCATAAGAGTCCCTCCATCATTCATGGCCTCAAGAGCGTTCATAGCCACGTTCAAAAAAGCCTGATACAACAGATCCGTATCACCCATTATGATAGGATGAAATCCGTTAAGCCGCTGATCAAGCCACTGGATCTGCCGGGCCTGTATTTCCTCTTCCAGATTGTTTCTTACTCTAGCGATGACGTCCCTCACGTCCATGGCCTTGGAATTCGGTGACCGCGGACGGGCGAAGTCCAGAAAGTCCGTAAGTATACTGCTCAAACGGGTCGCTTCTTCGACAATGATTCGCGAGAGTTTTTGAATTTTGGATGGATCTGGATTTGTTTTCTTGGCCAGCACCTCCGCAGAGGAGCGAACTATGCCCAAGGGGTTGCGGATCTCATGAGCGATGGTGGCCACCATTTGTCCTATGGATGCCAATTTTTCGGACTGTTGCAACTGCTCCTCAAGCCGCTTCTGCTCCTGTCCCTGGTCCAGAAGTATCCTCTCTCCTCGTCGGACGATAAGCGTGAGCATGACGAAGAGAAAGACCATCAAACCCGCAGCCACCAGGATAACCACAATGATGGATCTTTGGAGCGCCACGTATTGATCGGTTACGTCTTGGGTAATCTGGATGACACCGTAAATGTTCCCCAGCATCCAATAGTTGCCGGTGCTTTCCCTCAGCGGATAGTAAGTGTCAGCCAACCAGTTTGCATGCCACTGGGTAGGCGATCCCCTCTCTTGGCGGATAAGCGTTGCATCCTTGCCGCCCGCGGCTTCATCCACCGCTGAGTTCTTCGCCTCGTACTTTCCTATAAGGTCATATTCCGTGCTGTATACAATTTTTCTCTGGAGGTCTATTACCTTAATTCGCTGTATTTTCAGGCCGTAGGTAAAATCCTTGATCAGGGAATCCAAGGCGCCGAACTGATCCCATTTCCGGAGGTCCATAGGAGTCCCCCGGGTCTTGAGGGGAGCATAAAATCCGATATATATGTTGTAGTTAAGATTCTCTGCGAGCAATCGGGCGTAGTTTTCGGCGCTTCTCAGCAAGGTGTCCACATTTCGGGTGTAGAGAAACGCCCCTAGTAGGAACGTCACAATGGCGATGACCGCAAATCCGGAAATAATAAAGTACTTTAATAACCTAAACGGCCCGCCACCAGTAATGGCAGCGAACATACCCTTGCGCATGAAACTCACCCGTTTAAGATCCCTTCCATGCGGGGTACTTTATCACCAGGTGTCTCAAAGGTAAAGTCCAACGCCTGGAACAAGGCCGCTTACTGTCTCCTTCCGCACGAGTTTCGTCACGCACAATTTCGAGTTCTTTGATATCAACGGAAACGCAGGAGGGTCATCTGTCGGATTAGTTAAGGCATTAATTAAATGCAGATCATCGTTGGCCACCGGCCAGTGGGTCCGTCCGGATAATCAGAATCAGTCACATAGGATCTTTAGGCATTTCCCAGATCCTCAGGATTCATCCTCTCAAGAATCTTCGTCAACTCCTCGTCCGTCTGCTCTATGTCTTCCTGAGTGAAGATCACTTTTTGCCGAGACACTTCTTCCTGCTCGCCTTGAGTCATGCCTTCAATTACTTTTTCGCTGACAAAAATCGGAACGCCCATCCACGTGGCCAGCACCAGGGAGTCTGAGGGCCGCGCATCGACCGTTACGAGTTTGGACTCGGAGTTCTTTAAATAGATAGTGGCATAATATGTATGATCTTTCAGATCGTCGATCTCAATGTGTTCGATGTTGACGCCGGTCTTGTCTATCACGTTCCTTAACAATTCGTGAGTGAGCGGACGCTGAAAAACTTCCTTGTTCATGGCCCGTTGAAGAGCCATAGCCTCTACCGGCCCGATCCAGATGTATAATTCTCGCTCTCCGCTCTTTTCCTTGAGTATCACAACCGGCTGCATGTTCCTGGTGTCGGACGCGATTCCCGTAATGGTCATCTCCTTGAACTTCTTGTCACTTTTCATGAGGGACCTCTAATCTCTTGCCGACAAAGCGGAGACCTTATGATGTGGCATCAAACCTGTCCAATATTACCATTAAATTAACACCCGCTCCCTGGTGTTGTCAATGAGTCGGGTGGATGGGCAGCTCGCGCTTTTGTCAGGCTGTCCATCTGAAGAAACCTTGTGTGCCGAGGCCGAGTTGACGGTCAGACGGGAGTCTCTATTGGAACTTCGTTTGGACGTGGACTGGGCTATTGACTTGCCAGTTTGTTCGTGTAAAATGCGTTTTGCCGAACTCGCCAGGACCCAAGGTTCCGTCGTACCAACACCTGCCCGATGGATCGCACGGAGATTAAACGCACTGTCAAACAGGCCGGCGAGTTGGTAAGGCTCGGCGTTGAAATCGTGGTTATTCTACGAAGCAGACCTCATTGTGGATGCTTTTATAACTCTAGAGAAGAGGTGTATCAATGTACCTGCCTAAGATAGCCGAAGAGAAATGTAAGCAATGCGGTGAATGTATAGATGTTTGCCCTGCTGACGTGCTCGAGGCGGACGACAAGGAGACCAAGGTAGCTAATCCTTCCGATTGCCTGGGATGCGAATCTTGCGTTTCAGTCTGCCCCGAAGAAGCTATTACCGTAGAGGAAATTTGAGCTGAAAGAACCCGTTCACCCTGCCCTCTCCCTAGGGATAGAGGCGCTAACTTGGCGATTTATTCCCCCCTTTTCTAAAGGGGGGTTAGGGGGGGTATAGGTTAACCTATTGAAAATCCCCCTAAATCCCCCTTTAGAAAAGGGGGACTTAGATGGCCCCTTCGCCCTCTGGCCGAGGTCAAAAGGAACGAAACTGACAGTAAGCGAGCGCCTATACCCGCCGGGGGGAGGGCGACAATTGGCTGACATTGCTGACAGCAGCCTGTTATTTTGATGCCTTTTGACAGGCATCCCCCTCGCCTACTCTGGTGTCCCGAAATCCTCACAGGCAATTGGATTGGTACGAGTTGTTACATGATAGATTCGGCCGGAGAGTCTACATCCGCGGTTCCGTTCAGCGGGACTCTCCTGGAAATCAGTATGGTCCCGAAGGGCGCATCCTGATAAGCTCTCACCAACTGCAGCTTAACGAGTTCCAGAAGAGCCAGAAACGTGGTGAGAATGTTGAGACGGGAAAAGTCTTCCTCGAAAAGCGAGCCGAAGGTCGCCCACTGCTGAGTCTTTAGCCGCTCAAGAATCTGCTGGATTTTGTCCTTTA
>JBKQMK010000165.1:0-9054 GCA_052146735.1 Desulfomonilaceae bacterium
AATGCTTATTTCTTGACTTTGCCTCTCATTTCCCCTTATTTTCAGAAGAATTTTGCGCGGAGAAAAAAATCGTCAAGTGACTGGCTTCTCTGAAACAATTCTGAACTGCCTTTGTCTGAACATGGTAAGCTTGTTCCTGTTCTCAGCTTTCAAACCTGAGACAGATGACGACAGAGATATAGTAGAGAGGTGTGTACGAGGCGACCGAGAAGCCTTTGATATTCTCGTTGAAAAATATTACAAGAAGATCTACAACTTAGCCTACCGCTTTGTCGGAGACTCTGAGGAGGCTAACGACCTGGCTCAAGAAGTTTTCACTGCTGCATATCAGAATTTGAAGAAGTTTCGAGGTGATGCAAAATTTTCAACGTGGCTCTTTCAAATTGCCACCAACAGAGGGAAGAACAGGTTTAAGTACCTCAAAAGGAGAGGTTACTTTGCCAACAGAGGTCAAGCGAATGGCGAGGACGAGCGGGAGTCTTTAGAGAGAGCGATTCCGGACCTGACCACTAATCCGGAAACGATTCTCGCCAGCAAGCAGATTCAGAAGATCGTGCAAGACGCAATCAATGACCTCGATCCGGATCACAAGGAAATAGTGATCCTGAGGGATATAGAAGGTTTTTCTTACGAAGAAATAGCCCAGATGCTGGGCCTTCCGGAAGGAACGACCAAATCCCGCCTACATAGGGCGCGGATGGTCGTGAAAGAAAAATTGAAGAAGGCGTTATCATGAGCGAGTGCGAACGAATAAGCGGCCTGTTTGGCGAACTCCACGATGAGCGAGTAGATGGTGAAACTGGAACAGTTGTTTGGAAGCACCTTCATAGCTGTCCGGAGTGTCGAGAGGATTTCAAATGGTACGGGATGACTGTCCGGGCCTTGACCAACCTGGAACGAGTCGCCCCGCCTCGGGAATTCCTTGCCCAACTTAACGCAAGACTTCATGATGCCCCCTCCTCTCCCTTCCTGGACTTTTTTCGAAATGTCTTTTCTTCCGCGCCGTATGTGCTACCGCTCCCCGTGGGCGTCTCTGCGCTCGCCTTTATAGCAGTTGCCGGCTTTGTCTTTTATAATTACTCACATACAGAGGTAATGCCGTCGCTTGCATCGTACCAATCCTTTTACGATCCCGGCACCGGCACACGGCAGAACGCGCTAATTGCGGCCAAGGACGCGGGCGCTACGCAACCTCACCAGATGCAAGTGAGCACCTTGATGCAAGCGTCCGAGACCAAGCCTTCCAGTCCTGCCGGCCATCTTCCTCTCTTATCCAAGTCAATGCCAGATTCATTAGGAAACAACATCGAAACAGTAAGCAGGAGTTTCCCCACAATAGCCGACCGGATAGGTGCGGACAATCTGACCGTGGAAAGCCCCAGCATCGATCAGGCAGTGGAATCCTTGAAGCGCATACTGCCCAATATTCAAGGCAGGTTGGTTGACGAGAATAATCGTGGCCATGTTGGAGAAGTCGTAGTCGGGGTGATGATTCCCTCGGATGCATATGGCAACCTTACCACCGAACTGATTAACCATGGGGCAGTGGCATCCGGAATGAAGGATGCGGAAGCCAAGTCTCCCTCACCCGCTAAGAGAGAGGGCAACAACGTCCTGCTCTATATCCGATTTGTACGCACCCGTTGACCAGTGCGCGGGCGCGCTCGAAGCTTCAGACGGCTCACCCACATTTATCCCACCGGAACACAAACAACCGATTGGCATCGCGTTCTCTTCTGCCGAATATCTGCTTTTGGGCGTGAGGCCAAAACGCGCCTCTGCTACAGTATGAGAGGAAAAGTAACGGGTCACCGGTTAAGCGGTTAGCCGGGAATGCGTCCGGCAGGGACTGTGTTGTTTGTCAAGAAGAAACAATCTGAAAGGGCTGTTTTTTCTTGATCATAGAATTCATGATGACGAGTATTTTGCGCATACAAGCCACGATAGCAACCTTGAAAGGCTTTCCGGCCTCGATGAGGCGTCGATAGAAGGACTTGATGACTGGGTTCCGCATTGTAGCTGTGAGTGCAGCCATATACAGGGTTTTACGTACGTCTGAGCGTCCCCCGGAGATCATGCGCTTGCCTCTCATTTTGCCGCTGTCTTTGTTGAGAGGCGCCAGGCCGACTAGGCGGCTGATTTCATGGCGGTTAGCATGTCCCAGTTCGGGCAATTTAGCCATGAGCATTCGAGCAGTTATCGAACCTACACCTGTAAAGGTTTCGAGGATCTCTTCCGTTTCGCGCCAAAGAGGCGATTTTTTGATAAGGTCATCGATATCCTTGTCAATGTCTTGGATTTCTTGATCCAGGGCTGATATGACCGTTTGAATGCTGTGTCGCACGCGACTGGAACGGGCTCGATGGAGGCGATTCTTTTCTGATGCAAGCAGATCAACAAGCTGTCTTCGACGCGTCACGAGTTCCTTGATCTGATTTTCGTCCTCAGTTGGTAGCGGCTTTGGTTTGGGCCTAACTGTTTGGGCAAAGCGTGCCAGCACGTAGGCGTCTATAGCATCTGTTTCGGCGAGCTTTCCGATGCCTTTAGCAGAGTCTCGGACCTGGCCGGCGTTGACGATAGCAACAGGCAGGCCAGCAAGTCCCAATTCAGCTGCTACAGTGATCTCGTAGCCTCCAGTGGGCTCCATCACGATTACTGTAGGGCTCTCTTGCTGTAGGCTGTTGATCAACGACGCAAGACCTTGAGCGTCATTCTTAACGATAGTGTGCGTCCTTCTTGGCAGCACACAGACATCCAATTGATCTTTAGAGATATCTATGCTAGCAAAAACTTCTTCATGCATGTGTAATATCCCACCCTTGTGGATTCGGACTTCTCAACGAGAGTCCATACGACTGTTCGGGCTTCTTACACGAGGGCTCTCCGGCGATCCAGCTGCCGGCCTGGTCTCTAAGGACTAAGGGACGAACGATCTACCGGTGCCCCCGCCTGACTCCTGCAGAGAGCCTGGCGGATGTGCATCCCCCCTCTATCAGGACTTTCTCGCCTTGGCAACGAGCAGTCCTCTTTTGTAAAGAAGTCCTGTATCGTGGAGTCGGGTACCAGCTCCTCCCCCTCCAGGTCTATACCCGCTACCAACATTCAGTACTTCATAGGAGCAACATACAAGCGACGCCGGCCCTACCGTCACGAGTACTCTCAGCGCGCACGGTAGGACCGGCCTCCGTGCCGGTCGCATAATGCGCGGTGAACGGTTGCCATCGGAAATACGTTTTTATGGAGGATTGATATGAGTGGTGAAAATAAGCTGGAAGTTGAATACCTCGATTCCGAAAGCACCAAGGGCTTTCCATTCTCCGAGGCAGTGCGCGTAGGGAATATGCTCTACTTGTCCGGACAGTTGGGAAGAGACGCGTCCGGCAAGATGGTTCCCGGCGGGATTGTACCGGAAACAAAGCAGACTATGGAGAACATCAAGGCCACATTGGAACGGTGTGGCTCTTCGCTCGACCATGTCATCAAGGTCACGGTCATGTTGGCGGAAATAAGTGAGTGGCCCGCGATGAATGAGATTTATGCGACTTATTTCTCCAAACATCTACCCGCGCGCAGCGCGCTTGGGGCAAATGGGCTCGCATTGGGCGCAAGAGTGGAGATTGAGGTCATTGCAGTGTTGAAATGAACGATGAGATCACCGGGAACCCCCTTTTTGTAAATCAAAGGGGGTCTCGGACCTCCCCCGAATAACTCTTAAATATTTGACAAGACGGCTGAATCGTCCTCAGGGGGCTCGGCCCTGCGAGCGAGGGGTCGGAAAGTGGAGTAATCCTTATCAAACATGACTGTCACTTCACCTATGGGGCCGTTACGCTGTTTTCCAACGATGATCTCGGCTTCGCCCTTTTTGGGGTTGTCCTCGCTCTTGTTATAGACTTCGTCCCTGTAGATGAAGAGTATGACGTCCGCGTCCTGCTCGATAGCCCCGGATTCCCTCAGGTCCGCCAGCTGAGGCCTTTTGTTAGGACGTTCCTCGACTTTACGGTTGAGCTGAGAAAGCGCTATGACGGGAACGCTAAGCTCTTTGGCCAGGGCTTTCAAAGAGCGCGAGATCTCGGAGATCTCTTTTTCCCGGGAATCCGATTTCGTGGCGCCTCTCATCAACTGGAGATAGTCTACGACGACCAGGCCGAGGTCCCTTTCCTTCTTCAAACGCCGCGTCTTGGCACGAATCTCCAGGGTGTTGATAGCGGGAGTGTCGTCAATGTAAAGCGTTGAGTCCGAAATGCCGCCCACTGCCTGGGTAAGACGCCCCCAGTCGTCTTGAGTAAGATATCCTGTGCGGAGGCTTCTCAGGTTCACTTTGGCCCTGGCGCAGAGTAGCCTGAGAGCGATCTGCTCTTTGCTCATTTCCAGGGAGAAGACAGCGGTGGGGATCCCATCATCTATGGCAGCTTTCATGGCCACGTTAAGCGCGAATGAGGTCTTGCCCATAGAAGGGCGCCCTGCAATGATGACCAGGTCCGAAGGCTGGAAGCCGGCGGTGAGCATGTCCAGATCCCGAAAGCCCGAAGGGACGCCGGTGATGTTCTCCTTGCGCTCGTAGAGACTTTCGGCGGTCTCAATGCTTCTCGTCATGAGGTCTTTGATATGCACGAATCCTGATTGGATCCTTGACTCTCCGACCTTGAAGATCAACTCCTCGCATTGATCCACAAATTCGTCGATATTTTGATGGTCCTCATAGCAACGTGTGCTGATCTCCGTGGCTGAGGAGATCAGTTGCCTGAGCACCGCTTTTTCTTTAACGACTCGTGTGTAATGCTCGATATTGGCCGCGCTGGGAACTGCGTCCACCAATTCGGCCAGGAAGGCGGGTCCGCCGACACTTTCCAGTAGGCCGGCTTCTTTCAGGGTCGCAGTGAGGGTGACCCAGTCCACCGGTTCATTGCGGTTGAAGAGACTCGTGACAGCCTTGTAAACGTTGCGATGAGCTTCTCGGTAGAAATCATCGGACGAAAGAGTTGCCAATACCTTCGCCAGAGCGTCGTTGTCAATGAGCAGCCCTCCCAGAATCGCGCGCTCGCCTTCCAGGAACTGGGGAGGGAGTCTGACTTGACTGCTATTTTCCGCCGACATTCTCGGCTTCTTCCTCCGCCTTCACCACGACGGTTACAGTGGCCGCAACCTCAGGATGGACGCGTATGGTCGCCTTGTACTCACCGAGCTTCTTGACAGGCTCCGACAAGCTGATCCGCTTCCTGTCTATCTCGAATCCTTGTTGTTCCAGAGCTTCGGCTACATCCGCATTAGTAACCGAGCCGAAGAGCCTGGCATCCTGACCTCTGGATTTCCTGACAAAAGTCAGGACAAGGGCCGAGATGTTCTGGGCCTGAAGTTCCGCGGCCCCTTTCGCCTTCGCCTGTTTTTTCTGTTTCGCCTCGATCAGGCCCCTATAGAAATTGAGGTTTTTGGCCGTGGCCGGACAAGCAAGCTTCTTTGGGAACAGGTAGTTACGCGCATATCCCGGCTTAACTTTCACCGTTTGGCCGACTGTTCCCAGTTCGTCGATGTGTTCGAGAAGGATTATATCCATTGTCATTACTCCGCAAAGTTCTTTTTATCGCCTTGGCACCGTAAAGGGCAGGAGAGCGATGTTTCTAGCCCGCTTAATTGCCGCGGTCAATTGTCTCTGGTGCTTGGCGCAATTCCCCGAAATCCTTCTGGGTATGATTTTCCCTCGCTCCGTGATGAATACTTTCAGGATGTTAGGTTCCTTGTAGTCCATCCTGAGGGATCGGTCCGCACAGAAACGGCAGACTTTGCTTCGGGGGAATGGGCGTCGTCTTGGAGGTCTGCTCATGACTATTCTCCCTCCTTCTTCTCTTCGGAAGCCGCGGGTTCCGCGGTTTGGGCCTCAGCACTCGCGGGGGCCACTTCGGTCTCGGGTGTCGAGGGAGCTTCTTGTTCGGCAGGCTCCGCAGGTGCCTCTACGGTCTCAGGTGGCGGGATAGCTTCTTCTGCGGCAGGCTCCGCACCTTCCTCAGTGACGGCTGGTGCTGCCGGTTCCACCGCAGCGGGTGCAGCCGGCGCCCGGCGGGCTGCTGCGGCAGCTTGCTTCTCTTCTTCCGCGGCCTTGAAGGCTTCAAGATCGACATCGTCGTCGAGTTTGACGCTGAGGAACTTCAGCACTTCTTCAGAGATCTTGAATTGCCGCTCCAATTCGGTTATCACCGCTGGGAGCCCCACGAAATCAAAGAGGATGTATCGCCCTTTCTCCTTCTTCTTGACAAGGTAGGCGAGCCTCTTGAATCCCCAATCCTCGATCTTGATGATTTCCCCGCCGTTGGTTTTGATAAGTTCGCTGTATTTTTCGGTGAAATTTCTGATGTCGTCATCCGGCATTTCAGGGTCCAGGATGACTACGGACTCGTAGCGTCTCACGGCTTCTCCTTTCGGGTATCAAGCCCTTGCGGGCAAGGAGTGATATGAAAAAAAGTACCTTACAACAAGGTAGCCACGTTTGCAACGGGAAAAAAGGTCCAAACAATCATCACCGCTTCCTGATCTCCTTGCACCTGTGGCAGGTCCAGACTTTTTCCCTAATGAAGAAAAACAGAATCCCGAATCCAAGAAATATTGAACCCACGTAATAGCTGGCCGGGAGAACAAACTTGATAAACCAGGGTGTCTGGAAGAAGTTCGTGGCCAGGCCGTACAATGTCATTAGACCGGCGCCCAGGAGTATAACCACAAAACCGGACAAGGGGGAAAGAATCATTCGGGACGACTTGGCCATGACGCCCCCGCAACCATCGCAGATCTTAACCTTGCCCGCCCGCAGTCTATCCTGGAACCGGCTGAAGTCCTTGTCCGGAACAGGGCTTGCATAATACCCCGGGTCGCGTGCACCTTGGTCGCGGACAGGCAAAGGCCTTTCGTACTGATAGTCGTTTTCCGGGTCTTTGGCCGACCCCCCGAGCGGAGCTGTGAGGATTTCGAAATCCCGCGTTCGCCGTTCAGAAGGATTTTCAAGTCTATCAGCCTTTTGTATAGGGCCTGAGAGCCCCTTGCGCTTCACGATGTCAGTAAACTTCACGGGCTCTCCTATGATGAAGCATCACAACGGGACACTTTTCAACGCTGTAATTTTCATTAGGATTGAAGCGGGATGAGCGCGCATTACCGGTCACACCTCTGGGCGAATAGTACCAGAATCCTGGCTAAAGTCAATCCCTGAGCGGCGGATTCATAATCTGGGGGGTGTCCCTCTGCCCAGCAAGAGCCGGGCAGAAGGATCGGAGCTATTCAGCGTGGAAAATATTACTTCAGGAAGGGGTTACCGAACAGCAGGATGAGCGCTATAACCAGCGCGTAAATGGTAAGGGACTCGATCATGGCCAGACCGATGATCATGGTGGTCAGGATTCGGCCGCCAGCCTCTGGATTCCTTGAGGTTCCTTCGCACGCGCCTCCGATGGCGGTCCCCATTCCGATACCGCTACCGATGGCTCCGAGTCCGATGGCAAGCCCGGCAGCGAGGACGGTCCACTGGATGACTCCCGCGCTGGTTGCGGTTATTTCCGCTGCAAAGGCCAATCCTGCGAACAGTGTGATGGCCAGCATCGTCAGTCCGGCAATAAATGTTCTCTTCATGAATTTAAAACCTCCTTGGTCTGGTATCAGTGAGCCTCTTCAAGAGATCCCACGATGTACATCATGGTCAGCATGATGAAAACGAGGGTCTGAATGAAAGAGGTGAACACCTGCAAAAACATCATCGGCAATGGAACAAGATAGGGCACGAGGAGAGTAAGAATGATAATGGCCAAATCCTCTCCCATAATATTCCCGAAAAGACGGAAGCTCAACGAGAGTATGCGGCTCAAGTGGCCGATGAGCTCTATAGGCAGCATAAGAGGAATCAGCCAGGGTACCGGTCCGATAAAGTGCTTAACGTACTTTACGCCGTGACTCTTGATGCCGACGTAGTGTGTCGTAACAAAGGACACGAGAGCCAGAGCCAGTGTCGTATTCAAATTGTTCGTCGAGGACTGGAACCACGGTATGATTCCGATGAGGTTACACGAAAGGATAAAGAGCGCCAGGGACGCAATCAAAGGAAAGTACGGCCGGCCATGTTCCCCCATGGTCTGGACCACGATGTCATCCAGGGTTGACACCACGACTTCCCAGAAGTTCTGAGCGCCTTTCGGAACCATCTGAAGTTTGTTTTTCACTAGTATGGCCGCCACGACCAGGATGATCATGACAATCCACGTATTGAGGACGTTGTTCAGGTCCGTATGCTGGACGCCCCACTGCTGCCAGAAGGCTTCCATAGAGTGGTACGCGGGGTTGGCAATGATGTCGGTCAAGTTGGGTGGATGGATGTCCGCAGCCATGTATCAGACCTCCTCTGGCCTTCTATTCGCTATGTGGATCAGAACCAACATGACAAGAAGTCCCGCAGGGACTACCGACAAGCCGGTCACCAGACCCACAGGGTCTACTCTCAGGAATCTGATAAAGCCATAGAGACAAATCCCAATCAGGATCAGTCTCACGTAAAAGCCTCCGAGCAGCAACGCGGTCACGCCGTTTCTATCGAGGAATCCGGTTCTTTTGACTCTTCGCGCTGAAACCCATGCATTACCAAGGATCAAGGCCCCACCGACGGCAAATCCTAAGCTAAAGCTATTAGGGGCCAAAACGACAAAGACCAGGAGACCAATGAGGTAAACTGCCCCCGAGAGCACGAACCAGACTCCTGGGATCTTGTCGAAGTTCATTCGGACTTTTTTTCCTCGTCAGCACGCAGCTGCTTACGAACCTCAATCCAGACGTTTCGCGCCGCCGCGGCAATTCCAAAACAGAAAAAAATGATGCTCAGATAAGGGAAGGTGCCAAATTTACCGTCAAGCCAGTATCCGATCCCAGCTCCGATAAATATGGCGAAGACTATCGACGCACCCAGTTGCAGGGAGTCACCTACCAGTTTCCAGGTTGTGTTAGTCCTCTTCACGAAGTCTATGTCATTAACAGATGAGTGGGCCTGGTGTCAAGACAGTTATTTCCTCCGGAGGAAAAACATCA
>JBKQMK010000166.1:0-11956 GCA_052146735.1 Desulfomonilaceae bacterium
TATGGGGCTATCCGGACAACTCAACCGGATACTATATGTTGTGGTTAGACACTTTCGAGCAACCGCCTCGTAACACATCGCCTGTTACTGGCTTTATGGCAACTGCTTGCTGCACCAGTCGGTAGAAGAGCTTGCCTCGCGAGCTGGACGTTCTTCGGTTAAACCGAAACGTGTATTCGTCCAGGTAGTAGTCAAGATGAGAGGGGCGCACGGCTCCGTGATGAGTGCCTGCAAGCCAGCGTTTCAGTAACGAGGCAACTCGGTTGACCATCGGCAACAGGTTGTCCCCGACGATGGAATCCTTGCGGGCCACGATGTGCGTGTAACTTTCTATTGCCAAAGGAGCGTAACCTTGCCACGCATCGGTGCGAATCAGGCTGCCAGGTTCGACACATTCTCTCAGAGCCGGTATAAGGCTTGCAGCCGATGCATCGGCTACACGGCGAAGACGAATCCGTCCAATGCGATTGCCGTCTTCTTGAGCAGCTACGACAACCAGAGCTTTGCCAGTTGCCCCGCGGCCCCGCTTTCCAAGTTTTACACCACCCAGGTAGATCTCATCGACCTCCACAGTACCAGACAAACGGTCGCGCCCTGGTCGAACCATCGCTCTTCGCAGCTTATGCAACCAGGTCCATGCGGTTTCGTAACTGCCCAATCCCAGCACCCGTTGAAGCCCCAAGGCACTGATACCCTGCTTCTGGCTGGTTACATACCACATGGCGCGAAACCACAGCGTCAAAGGCTTCCTCGCATCTTGAAAGATTGTGCCCGCGGTAACAGAGACCTGAAAACGGCAACCTCCGCACAGGTACAGGCCCCTGGACGTGTGCCAGGCACTGTTAAAACCACACCGAGGACAACAGAAGCCTCCGGGCCATCGAAGAGCGAAAAGGTAGTGACGACAGGCGTCGTCCGACTGAAAACGCTCTTCAAGCTCAACAATCGTCCTCGGGTAGTCAGCCATAGTCACATACTACGGGTAGTATGTGGTGGAGTCAACCGGATAGCCCCATAGACTTTTTATCAGTGGAGATGGATCTGTGTATGCGCCCCACCTGAAGCCAAGACATCAAATGGACGATTCCCAGCCCTGACCAAAATCCGCCAGCGGTCTGATTTCCTCGATCTCAAAGGTTATCGCAGCATGAATTATTTTGGCAGCGTTCTCTCCGGCTGCCTCTGCGATACGGCTTTTTACGTTGTTCAGTTTTTCACCTGAAGTCTGGCAGTCAATCATCTTCAGGTATACCCGGACCCCTTTCCATTCCGGAAGCTTGCTCCCCGGCTCCATGATCAAGAAACAAGCCCGAGGATTTTCTTGAAGATTGGCAAAAGTTCGATTCTTGCCCAGCCCCATAAATATGGTCTTTTCATCGATCATCCAGGGTGACCCGAAATAACCGCAATTGACCTTGCCATTCTTGTCCGCCGTGCTCAAAATCCCCAGCCGCGGCTGCTTGTTGAAATACTCCATCAATTGTTTGGACATTTGGTCTCCGCCTCTCTTTTGTGCGATGCTAGCACTCATTTCTGCTCCGTGGACTATCCCAAAAATCATGTTGGCTCTCTAACAGAGACAAAGCATTAAAGTTGGGTGTACACCCTCACTGGACAGCCTAAGTCAAACTCCGCTCCTCATTTTTTAAAGACCTGCTGGGAGACCATCTCGCACAATTCGATTTGAAGAGGCTCAGCCAGTAGGTCGCCCGCTTTTGCTTGAAAATCCGCAATGTGCTGTGATTTGCGATCCTGCTCCAGACCTGCTTTGTCCACCCAGTTTTCGTGGAAGATGAACATGCCCGGTTTGGCGAGGTGTCGATGGACATCATAATTGATGCAGGCCGCTTCTTTCCGAGTATGAGAAACCAGCTCCAGAAGAGCCTTTTCAAGATCCTTTTCTTTACCGGATTTCGCCTGAGCGAAGGCAACTATCGTCACCATAACAGCCTCCTATTTCATCCGAAATTATGTAAAAGTCTTGCCATTTTGAATGTTCATCGGCTGTGCTACGGGCCGTAGGAGATTCCTTTGACCCTGAAAAGGCCGCCGTATGGCCCCTTCTTAGTGGACCGTTTGAAGACTAGCAATTGTCCTGGTCAGCCAGACATGCCCCAATTGTAAGAAACTCTAAGGACAGCCCAGACAACCGTTACCATCGCGGTTAATCCGCCTGACCCTTCCCGACAACAAACTTGTGTGTGAAATATTTGTTCCGTATCTGCCCGGCTTCCTCCAGAATCCAGCGTTCCAGCCCGACCTTCTTGATGCGACAGAGATTAAACACTTTGAAATTGTGTGGGTATCTGGCAGCCTGGTCCGCCGTTGGCGCCAAGAAAGCACACGGGAAGTCATTACAGTTGCAGCATAAAGCCACACCCTTTGCTTTAACGCAATCCAGAGTTGCGCATCCGTTTGGCAGATGGAAATGCTTTCCGTCTTGCTGGCGGCAACCCCTGCACGCTATTTCTTCCTTCGGGACGCCCATTTTGACATGAATCCGCTCGGTAAGTTCATCTGTCAAATTGTCTCCGTAAAGTTCACAATTGAAGCAGTCCAGCCCGCAAGGCGCTGTCAATGCTTTTTTGCCTTTCATGGTTCCTCCTTATTGTTGTTGACCGCAATTATGCGGCGGTCTTACCAATTCTGAAGCGTTTGCCCCGGAGTCCGGTCGCGCCACCCTGATGGTTCCGGCTCACCTTATCACATAGCAGCTGTTGCAGTAACCTAGTTTCCTATGGGCATAATCGAACGCGAGATTCGTCTTATAAGGGGCCTAGAATCGATTCTAAGCTACGCTACGGATTAGGGTATGTCTTAGCATGGTCATTTTTCGAACATTTGGAATGTCTCTGAATGGGCATCAGTCAATATGCCGTAATCATGTCAATTATTGACAGATATGGTTATTCCAATGGGTTACAGAATCCTCGGACGTCCGGGGTGTTGGCAGATGGATGGTGGAAACCTTGGACTGGCAAAGCCACAAGCAGGCGGGCGTTTTGGCGGAAGTGCGGCAGCATTGGTGGGTTCGAATGTCGAAGGGTCGATGAGTCAATTGGCGATCTTGGAATGTTGCACTATAGGAAGCCAGGCCCTATGCCTCCAATAATTACCAATTATTATATATCTTTACATCCACAAGACTGCTCTCTCTTAGCCTCCCAAAATAAAGGTGGTATATGAACTGTGCTCCCAAAATGGCTCCAGCACCTGAATTTATTAAGGATACGATTAAAGTCAGTTATTTTCGTATTCATTCGCTAATGCGAAACGAAAAAGTTGTAAGCGTGGGAGCAACCCTGCGCTCTTTCACTGTAATTCCGATGCTCCTGCTCACGAACTACATTGTTAGAAAGCACATCTGGTCCCAGGCCCAAGTCTCTCAGCAGACCCCCCCGGACAAGCCTATAGTAGCCTTGGACCTGTGCGGCTTCATCACGCTTCCGGAACAGCTCTGATGAACGCGGAAAAATCCGCGCGGTTTGTCCTGCTGGTTCACACATGAGGAGTAGAGTGGGAGGCCTTCAAAGAGAAACTGTGGCCAATCCGGGTACTGAATGACTCTTGATAAGCTGGAGGGATGTCCCATGTTTTGCAACTCGATTTGCCCAGGAACCAGCATTAATTACGGGGGGAGGGATCAGTATGGAATTCAATGCTTTCTTTAAAGTAGCAATAGGCGCCGGCCCCTCCCAGGTTTTGTCACAGATTAGTTTTCTTGCCCGACTTACGACGCTTCTTTTGGTCTCCAAAGCTCGAGCCGGGCCCAAGGGGGCTTCGGGATTAATTTCTTGATAGACCCCTTGCTGCCCCGGAGACTGATCCTCTATGAACGGCATCAGGACATGTTGTGCTTGACTCGACTCACCTGTTGATATAAATCAGCTTCCCGGATGCGCCTACAACTACGTATCAGTAAGGCGGCTGTCCAAGTCGAATTCCTTATTTCGGCAGGAGAATCCAAAAGTAGGTGTTAGACTTCTGGGGGCAGATATGGCTAAATTTGGAGAGGGGTTACGGGCAATAAGGGAGAGGATTCCGATGTCTTGTAGTCAACTGGCACGAAAAATGGGATGGTCTGGCGTATATCAAAGGGATGTAGAGCAGGGCCGGGCTTACCCTCCCAATATTAATAGGCTAAAAGACTATGCTCGTCATTTAGGCGTGGACCCTTTGGAATTAATAAAGCTCGTGACCATAGAAAAAAAATCCATCAAGCTAGAGATTAATCGTGAGAGAAAAACACAACTGCACACTGCGACGGTTCTTTTGAGCCGGTGGGACGCTTTAACTGATGAGCAGTTGAAGAAGATTGAAAGAATCGTTAATGAAAATACGCCTTCTCAATGACACGTGGCAGGCGGAATGGGCTACTGGGGGCAGACATGGCTAAATTTGGAGAGGGGTTACGGGCAATAAGGGAGAGGATTCCGATGTCTTGTAGTCAACTGGCACGAAAAATGGGATGGTCTGGCGTATATCAATGGGATGTGGAGAAGGGCCGGAAACACCCTCCCAATATTAATAGGCTCAGAGACTATGCTCGTCACTTAAAAGTAGACGCTGAGGAATTGATTAAGCTCGCTGCTATAGAAAAAAAATCCATCAAGCTAGAAATTAATCCTGAGAGAAAAACCCAACTGCAGACTGCCACGATTCTGGTGAGCCGGTGGGACACCTTTACTGATGAGCAGTTGAAGGAGATTGAAAGAATCGCAAATGGAAGTACTCCTTCTCAATGACCTGTAGGAGGCGGAATGGTGGGCTACCCCTAACGTAACCGAATCTTATGCCGTTGATGTGGGACGATCTGAGCACACAAGGTACAAGAAGGGAACGCCTCCGGCCTGAAGACCGAAACTGCAAACGTGGATAGGTGTCCTTTTGCATAAGCTCATGTGAGTGGAATGCACGCGCTCCTGTTCCCTGGTGTTCCTGGGTACACGCAACGTTGGCCGGCAGAGAGTCTTTATGACGGTTCCTTGAGGGCAACGAACACATGGGCTCCCCTCGTTCTGGCGTGTCGGGTGGGGCTGAATTTACCCGTACCGCAATAGGGGGCAATCCCAAACCAGCGTCCAGCAATCCCGGACGAAAGTCCGCAGCTTGCGTTATCGACTCAGGCGGGAGGGGAACCAATGATCGTCGGTCTATACTTGTCAGGACCTTCATAATGAGGTGAGGACTCTGGGCCGTCGATGCTCTGCCGTCACTCGCCACACAACCATCTTCTGTCTTTAGTAACATGCTCCCCAAAAATCCCCCTCATTTCCGCAAGTCTTTGCCACATCCGTAATATCGGATCGGCCTTGCCCCTGTCGGCAAGCGCGCCGTATCCCTAACAAATCTCCGAATCATTTCACACCTAGCTCCCTGGCCCAGCACCAGCCCTGCAAGCCACAAAGTCATAAATCACATTAATAATTCAATACAATCACGTAAAAACACGGGATCTTTTTTATTGACTGAATATAATACCTGTGGTATAAAGTCAGTAGCGCTTAAAGCTAATGTGAAATGTGAGTTTAAGGAAGTTTCTCCCACTAACGGCCCAAGAAATCAGTCAAGGATTGAACATATCCTTTCTGGCGTTTTTCCCAACCTCACGTTATGACAGGCAAAACGACGTTAACCCCCCGAACATAGAGGGGAAACACAATGTCTCTAACGTTGATCTAGTTTCTTAACTTTTCGTCTACTTTCCCTCCCTGTAGGCAACATTTAGGCAACGGATAGGCAACGACGAGGGCGTCATCAAGACGCCCTTTCTGTTTTTGCTTGGGGGACCTAGGCACAAGGAGCCTGCTTCTCGGTAGTGCTGGCACCTGGAAGAAAAGGGATCAGGCTGGACGAGTGGATTTGCTTTTATGCCGGCGGGAAAGAGGTCGGGGCCATCAAATTGTGAAGACCCGTCCACAGCAAATTCTAGGAACGCCTTGTATCGAATGAGTTTGCAGGATGGTTCCGAAGTCTAGCCTCCATCATGAAGCCGTCCGACACTGGTTGGGTCAAGGAGAAAGGCGCAGAGAAAACAGCGGTGGGCACAAGCCTTGCAAGCCAGTTACTCATTTATTACATTAGGTAATATTACCAATATCTTAAAATAACGATATCTTTTGTCTTGACTCGAAATAATACTTGTGGTATAAGCATGATAGGACGAAAATCTGATGTGAACTTTGAGTTTAAGGAAGTTTCTCCCACTAACGGCATAAGAAATCAGTCAAGGAATTAACACATGAAACTCCGCAAACATATATGCCCCGTCGCCCTGCTCGTGGTAGCGCTCGCTTTCCTCTCCGTCGGCAGTCATGCCTTCGGCCAGGGATTACAACCGCCGTTCATGGCGCCAACACCACCGTCTCTGTGCCATGGGGCCTTCTATTTCCAGGCCGGTGTCAAATACCGCAATGTTGATAGCTTCAGGTTTGACGTCTCGGGAGCCTCGAACACCATCGTCGTGGATCTGGGCACCGTTCCTTTTGGGCCTACCACAGCGGGTAATTTTGGCGTGGGAACAGGCAAACCCGGTTTTGACGGCACCAGCGGAACACCGACAACGAATGGTTTTGCCTGGGTTTATGACAACGGTCTAATCAGTGGGGATGTTATTCCCGGTCCTGGTACCCTCATTTCACCGGGAGTTCTGAATCCAGCAATTCCCAACACGTGCACCCCGCCCGCCGGCACACTTTGCAACGCTGACTTTCTATGGACCTACTCTGTTATACAGCCGGTTATCGGACGGTTCGTAGTAGCCGTATCCGGGGCCTGCTGCACCGGAAACGCTTCCGAGTCCCAGGGCAGCTTTGTCATAGATGATCCGACGACTCAGGTGAATAACCTTGGCAGCATGGCCGGTACGACGCAGGTAACGTTTCAGCTCGCGATCCCCGGCAGTTTGACCTTCACCACAAATACCGCCCCTGACATCAATCGGGTAGTCGACTCCAACGTCTGGGGTCCGAGCTTCGAATTTGGATATCAATGGTCAAACTTTTTTGACGTCTTCTATGGATTTTCCTGGTTCAACGTGAGCAATTCAATAGGACTGTCAAATACCATCCAGGGGCAGGCAGGCCACTCGGTAATCCAAGATACGTTTCCGTTCGTATCGGACGACACTGCCTCATGGCCTGTGGCGTTGGGTGCCTTCCAATCATCGGATTCGTTCAATATTGCCTCGTCAGCGACCCACAATTATCATATGGCCACTAATAGTTCCCTTCAAGGAATACTCCCGAATCGACAATTCTCCTCAGTGGCCGATGCGTCGATACCTATTGAAAACATCCAGGAAAACATCTTCAACTCCGCTGAATTCACCCCTTTCGAAAACAGATTCGGCGCAAGAAGCTGGGCCCCGTTATACGGCCTGGGACGTTTAGGTGCGACGCTGGGAACTGCGGTCATCCCCACGCACTACAAAATTTCAGGCTCCGCCTCCTACATTGCCTCGGGTAGTTCAGGTGCGGTTGCTCCGGGAACGGTTCTTGCCGGTCAAGTTAGCGACCACAACGACTGGACTACCCTTTATGGCCTGTTTGTTGGCGGCGACCTGTCAATGGGGAACACCGGGTACTTTCTGTATGCCAGCGCAGATTACATGTGGGCCACCAATTTCCACTATGATCTAGGTACGGTAACGACAACCTTTAATCCGGGCGGCTTCACGGGCGGATTTAGCGCTGGGATACAATTCTAGTGATTGGCAGATAAGCTGAGAAAAGGGCCACTTACGGGTCGCCCTTTTTTTATTTTGAGAACAGATGCAGGAATTTTTGAGATCGTTACTTCCCTACCCGCTATTATGTTGACACTGTTGAGAACAGGATAGCTCTGAGGGGTTTGCGGCTGCACTTTCACCGTGGCCGCTCTGAGATTCCGCCTGAAAGACCCCCTTCAAATCGAGAATATGCGGCCAGCGCTTCTGCTTCCACGTTTGAGACCAGTGACTCGAAGATGTGCTAGGGGCCTATGTCGGCCAAGATTTCCTTTGCGTTGATTGTTCGTTTTGCCATGTGGTGCCCCTTTGAGAAGCGGTCAGGCTTGGCATGAAACCACAAGGGACTGTCAGATCAGGAGAAAATTCCACTCCTTTTGCTACCTCATCAATCAAATCTTCCAAAATCTCCCCTTACCCATTTCAGAAAATCGCTCAGGATTGATTACACGAAGTCTGAGAGGGCGTGGTGAAGTCCTTCCTTCTCCGGCCTTATCCGAAGAATCAATGATGGCAGGACAGCTGCATAATTACTGTTAATAGCCCCTGACCGTGGCCAGAGTCATGAGGTTACATAGTTCGGGAGCCTAATTCGCGACAGATTGAAACTGCGCATGACGACGCTGCGCTATCTGGGTCACCTGGACCTATGAGCGTATCTGGATAGGTCACTTTGCCCTGCTGTTGGGGACTGTCATCATAGAGGTTTTCTCTACGGCGGCCATTGCCGAGCCAAACTGACCCCTTTCCACCAGCAACACCTATAACATCCACAATGCAAGTCGATTCTCATATCCCACTATTACCTTTCAATTTCCCTTGCTTTGTCATGCAATCTCCAGACCGAGCAATTTTGTGGCACGGCACTTGCTTATGCCATTGAAGTATTCGCTCTCCCAGAAATTTAAACCGTGTCCTTCACCAAAAACCAAAAAGTCTAGGGGGGTCCCAGCCCGACACCAGGGCCAAGAAATCAACCCAGATGAAAAGGCTTGAAACGATCTTCGGCAGCGGAGAATCGCATTGCAAAGAGGATATAACCGGCCAACCCGCTGTTAGAGGCCGCCTGTGCCTGGACTGCGGATAGAGCCCACACCCTAACAGAGAAATGCAACGAGACCCCAGCCACTAAGCATCTCTCCTACATCGCCTCATCCCAATTACCCGGAAGCCACGGCTCTTAAAAACGGTGGCAACCCACAAACAAAAGCAATCGTGTTTGTCCGTATCTGACATTTCCACTGCATAGACTCGGGGAAGATCGGGAGCACTAGACTCCCGATAAGCTGTTCATAAGCACTTTCGTGACATGACAGCAAACTACTTTTAAGGAGACCCATGATGGCACCTTCAATGAAAGCGGAAACTCAGGGAAACGTTGCAAACAGCCTCGCCGCACCCGTTAGCGTCGTGGCACCGGACTCCATCGAGGAATTCGAAGCAGGAGCGGATCTGGCCCCAGAGGATGTTCGTCCTTTGGCAGAGGAACTTCACGTAGTGACCGATGAGACACAAACCACATCAGCAGTGCAAAGCGGTGGACCAGATATTGATCCTGAGGGAAGTTCTGAAGAGACTTCCGAGGGCGTTCTGGTCACTGCCGTGGATGCTGTTCCTGACGAAGCGACGAATGCAATCGTTCACCAGATCAACGAGATTGCCCGTCAAACAGTTGAAGAGGGCCAGCTTAAGATAGGAGCATTTATCCTACAGCAAATTTTCAACAATGACGTGGACAAGCTAGTGGAAAAGAATCCGAACAAGGACAAGTCACTCAGGGCAATTTGCCTACACCCAGAGTTGGCGGTTGATCGCAGGAAGTTGAGTACATGGGTGCAGGCAGCAGCCCTCAGGGCACTTCTGATCGAACACAAGTTTGATCCCGCTCCTTTCACTTTGTCACACTTGACGGCTTTGCTTGTGGTCAAAAAGAGGGATCAGCGGTTTCAGCTTGCCAAGCGAGTTATCAAAGGAGGATTATCTGCTAGGGAGACAAAGGAGATAGCGCTGAGAATGGAAAGTTCCCGTGAAATCAGCGGGAACCCCGTGGCAAAGAGCCTCATAAGAGTGCTCGGAAACCCCATAAAGTTGCTTGGGAAGCAAGAAACCACGAAGCTCTTTAACGATACCGACAAATTGGCAAAGGATTTGGATTCCGCCGATAGGGTTGTTATCCTCAAAAAAATCGAAAAGACATCCAAAGAGATGGACAAAGGAAAGGACATCCTCTCGGGCCTGAAGAAGAGTCTTCTGGGGATAGAACTCTCGCAATTTAACCAATAACACCACCTTATTACACCCGTGCTCTCATTCAGTGTGAGAGTGCGGGTGTAGCCTAAGACAAAAAGAACTCCGCAAATACAGCCCCGCCATCCTCCCACTAGAGCATAATTTCAGCACCAGTACTAGTCAAGACAGCATCACTTTTCTTAGAGCGTCTGATAGGCAGATTTCAACCCTTATTGGTCAAAATCATGGGCCGAATTCTGGAAAAGTCGAGTCTCCAACTTTTCCTAGTGGTCAAGTGTACCGCCAGTACCCGAACCCGGTCATAGAGCCATTGCCGTGGCTACCGGATACACCAACGTGCCTTCAACCCTGATTGGTCAAGATCAATGACCGGATTCCGGAAGAGTCACCTCTCCGGATTTTCCTAGTGGTCAAGTGTACCGCCAGTACCCGAAACCGCTCTTAGAGCCATTGCCGTGGCCATTTTGTACACCACTAAATTTCGCCATGGAGGGCCTCAGGTACGGTTCACTTTTTCCGGCTGATTATCTAGTACGACTCGGCATGTGGTATGCCACAAGTGTGAGAGTCAAAAGGAGATATTCTGGTCTATATCAGCATGATATGCTTACCTTTTTTAACTCATGACAAAAGTAAGGAGCTCTGGAGCGGTTTTTTGGGTCCCATCCAGGGTTTTTGCAGAAGGTATAGGGGGTGGTGGGTTTTTGCAGTCCCTATGCGGGAAAAGTCCCACTTACTGACGTTCCCACAGAAAGAAAACCACGTGAAATTGTAGGTCTGAGCGGGGAAATAGGGACCTTACGGTCCCTATAGCGTGCACCGCAAATCACTGAATCTTATGGTCTGGCCTAGTCTATCATCACCAGTTCTTGCAGTTATCGAGGAACGGACATTGACCACATTGCCAATCGGCTTTCGGGAAGAAGACTTCCTTCTTGATTTCCTGCCATACTCCCTTGACAAGCCTCACGAACCGCTCGCGATCAGCGTCGTTGCGGGTGGTCTTATATCTGATCAACTCCGGATTTTGAGTCTTCAGGAGCACGTCGAGGCGAAAGCGGGTGTCTCCGTTAAATCCGAGGCTTTGGGCACCCAATGAATAGCAGGTCAACTGCACGTTGGAATGCACGGTATTATCTGAATAGCGTTTGGAAGCTGTTTTCAGATCAATGACACTGACCGTTCCATCCGGCGCCAGCTCCACCGCATCTATCCAACCGACCAGGGGAGGAATACGCTTACCAAGATCCACTTCGAAGGGCTCCTCGATCCCGATGATCTGAACACTCGGATCGAATGCCTCGTGGAAGACATCCAGCATCCCCTTCGCCTTTGTCGTAAGAGATTCCGCTGCGTCACCGTTGAAGAAACGGATTTGTTGCTCCTTGGAATGGCTCTCCCATGCCTGACGGTAAACGTCATGAACCTGACTGAGGGATAGAGGGTCTCCCTCAAGGCAGCTCTGATAGAAAGCTCCCACACTTTCATGAATGCAGGAGCCGAAAACCAGCACAGAGCTGACAAAAGGCGGCTCAATCTTGTCAAGGTAGTGGTAACGATATTTTAAGGGACATGTCATGTAGCAGTTGATCTGGCTGTAGCTCAGATGGGGCTTATCTTGCACCTGCTCGTTCATCTTCTCCCCCTCCTTCCATACAAACGCCTTGCCATGCGGTTACGCTGTTGCTTCAGCTTCCGGATTCTCTTTTTCAAAATGTTTTGTTCCGCTACGGATTTCCAAAAGATTCGAGCGAATCTGTACATAGTTCTCCTCCTCTCATTTGGCGGGACGGGTACGCACCTATAGCGCCCCGCCCCTGGTTTGCTTTTGATTGTGATTTTGGAACTTGTTTACGCAGCGACTTCTTGCTGCAAGTGCCCGATCAACTGGGATGCGGATTCACGGGTGAGTTCTTCAAAGCGGGAAACCTCGAAGCGGGCGAGCATCTCTCCAATGTCTGCTTCCTGAAAGTTTGCTCG
>JBKQMK010000167.1:0-6490 GCA_052146735.1 Desulfomonilaceae bacterium
TCACGGAGGTCATAGACCAGAGCAAAATAACTGCTGCCATGTCTGACGGTGTGCTCAAACTCACAATGCCCAAAGTGGAGAAAGCCATTCCGCGTAAGATCCCTGTTACCACAGATTAAATGTGCCTTCCAGTGAAGGGGGAACTTGTCAGGTCGAAAGCTTCCCCCACTCTGTCCCTTGGTTTCTTCTCTCAAAATTCTCATTTTCACTGACGACATACACTCTTAGCGATTCCATCGGGAGGCCTTCACAGATCGAAGGCCGGTAAAGCCGTGACGTTGACAAGGAGGAGGACCTTGAGATAGGCTTAAACGACTGCATGAAGGGCGACCTTGCGAGGAAAAGAGACGGCGGCTACTCATCTCGCGTGTGACGATAACGCTAGAAACCGGAGCGCGAAAGTCCGGAACATTGTGCAGCAGCCACCAAGATCCAGAAAACAGGCCCGAATATTATTGTACGTCATTCGCGGCCGAACGGAGCGCCAAACGGATTCTTCCGAGGATGAGTGATCGCCATAACCCATGGAATTGCTATGGATGAACTGGTGAGCAGTTGCTCCAGCACAATTATGAATTCTCGTTGATCCCCGTCACGTACGGATTTGGGCGGACGGACCATGAGGCTGAATAATGACAGACGAGGAGAAATCGAAATCTCGGCTCATTGAGGAACTGAAGTATCTGCGACGAAGACTCGAAGTAGCCGAGGCCGAAACCGCAGATTGCCAACGTTTGGAAGAGCGTCTCAAGGAACAATTTGATTTCGATCAACTTCTGCTCGATGCTTCACCATCCTTCTTCATCGCCGTAGACCCTCAGGGCAAGATACTCTCGGCCAATAGGGCGTTCCTGGCAAAGACCGGTTACGAGTTGGATGAAGTCAAGGGGGCTGATTACCTGTCTACATTTGTTCCAGAGGATGAACGGGGGGATCTGATCAAGCTGATGAGATCTATGGTACAGAGTGGGGCGCCTACCATTAACCGTAACCGTATATTAAAGAAAGATGGCACGAAATTCAGCGTGGAGTGGCACGGCCGTCCGATGGCCAAAACGAACGGAAAGACCGATTACTTCTTTGCCATCGGCAGTGACGTCTCTCAGCGTGAGAATTCCGAGCGTGAACTCCGGCAGGCTCAAGAACAACTCGAAGTCAAAGTGGAACAGCGTACAGCGGAACTCCTTATCCTCAACGAACAACTGGAACGACAGATCTACGAAGTGAAGCGAACGGAAGAGCAACTCAAAGAAAGTGAACGACGGTATCGGGTGCTTACAGATAGCTCGTTGACCGGGATATACATTCACCAGAATGGGCGCTTCACCTTTGTCAATGAACGACTTGCCCGAATGCTCGGCTACCCACCGGAGGAAATGCTCGGCGAAAGCATCTGGAAGTTCGTGTACCCGGATGACAAAGAGCGCATAAGGGAGACTCTCAGTGAACGAGGACAACCGAGTGCAGACGATCCCCCATACGAATTCCGAGCAAGATGCAAAGATGGAAGCCTTAAATGGGTCGAGGCTCTTCCCACTGAAATCACGTTTCGCGGCGCCAGTGCGCACATGGGAAACGTTGCTGACATCTCCGAACGGAAGAGTGTGGAGCTGGCACTGGAGGAAAAGATCCGAACCATCGACGAGCTGTACCAGCATATTATTCAGTCCCGACAAGTAAAAGCGATCGAGGAGCATACAGCGAATGTGGCGCACGAGTTACGACAGCCCCTGACTATCATCGGTGGATTCGCCCGCAGGCTCAAAGCCGTGTGTGTTCCCTGTCCCAAATGCGAGAACTTTACAGAGTCACCCGGAGATGAACTCTTTCAAATCGTGATCGATGAAGTGAAGCGCTTGGAGCGTATACTCGGGGGGCTCATCGACTTCACGAAACGAGACAAACTCATCATTCAACCGGCCGATCCCAATTCACTTATCGAGTACGTGCTCAGGATCAACAGAGACAGGATAGACGAGAAGAATCTACGCCTGGCGCTGAATATCGCACAGGACGTGAAAAACGTTCCACTGGATCAGGCTCGATTTCAGCACGTAGTCAGAAATCTGATCGCCAACGCGATCGAAGCGTCTCCACCGAGTGAGACCATTCATGTGGAATCAACTATTTCCGAACCCAGCGAAGAGGCTCGCCGCACCGGGAAACTCCAATCGAGAATCTATTACACGCTCAGAGTTCGAAACCGGGGAACACCAATTTCCATGGAAGAACTGGAGAAGATATTCAATCCCTTCTTCACCACGAAGGACTACGGAACCGGTCTCGGACTGACGCTGTCTAGAAAGATCGTGGAAGATCATAATGGGTCGATTTCCGTAAAATCGGACGAGGAAGGAACCGTTTTCACCGTGCTGATTCCCATGTCGGAGACCGACTTCTCCACATAAGTAGGGGTTAATTGTGAAAAATCTCATCGAATGGACTCCCGACCTGGCAGTCAATATCCCTGCTATCGACGATCAGCACAAAGAATTGTACAGCCGGATGAATGACCTCTGTAACGCGATCATGGAAGGTAAAGGCAGGAATGAAGTGGGCTCTTTTGTACGCTACCTCTCCGAGTACACCACGTTCCACTTTGAGGACGAGGAAGCGCTCATGAGGCAGCATGAATACCCGGGTTACGACGCCCAGAGTGCCGCTCATCGCCTTTTCAGAGAACGCGTTCGCAAGATGGCCGCGCAGGCCGATCCCGACGTGATCGCCTCAGACCTCGTTGTGACAGTGGTAAATGAAATGAAGAACTGGTTCTCCAATCATATACGCACCATGGACAAACAGATCGGAGATTTCATTGCAGCAGCCGGATAGCTCCTTGGTCACGCACGGTTCGAGATCACAGTGCCTATTTCAGGAGACGTTTTTGCGGCCCGAGCAGCTCTTTAGCAGACGGCGGGCCCCAACTTCCCGCTTCGTATGCCTCAACCGGTGAGGCACACTTGTCCGGAGATTCACACTCCTCCAGCACCGGGTCAAGGAAAGCCCAGCACGACTCCACCTGATCTTCTCGCCAGAAAAGCATATGCTCGCCTTGCACGCAATCGAGAAGGGCCTTTTCGTACGCGCCCAGCCTCGGCCCGGAATGTTCTTCCTTGTAATCAAAATCCATGGTGACCAGTTTGAGGTTCACATCGGCTCCCGGCTGTTTCGTTTGGAAGGTAAGCTGGATCTTCTCTTCAGGTTGGATGCGAATGATGAGCCGGTTGGCGATGATGACCTCGCCAATCGCTCCTCGGAACATCGAGTGCGCAACTCTCTTGAACTCGATAATGATCTCGGTAACTTTCCGTGGCAGGCGCTTGCCGGAGACGAGGTAGAACGGCACGCCGTGCCAGCGGCTGTTATCCACGAAGAGCTTCATCATTGCGTACGTAGGCGTCATGGAACCGTTCCGGACTCCCGGTTCGTCTCGGTACCCGGTCACTCTGACGCCGTTTATCACTCCCGGACCATATTGACCCAACGCAAGGCTATCTCGCAACCGGCTCAAGTCCAGAGGCCGAATTGACTTAAACACTTTTGATTTCTCTTCTCGCACGCACTCGGAGTCGAACCGTGCAGGGGATTCCATGGCCACCAGCGCGAGCAATTGCATCATGTGGTTCTGAAACATGTCCCTCAGCACGCCCGAACCATCGTAGTAAGCCGCACGACCCTCGACTCCAAGGCTCTCGGCCGCGGTTACGTGCACGTGATCGATATACAAGCGGTTCCACAACGGCTCGAAGATGGCGTTGGCGAACCGAAAGACTAGCACGTTTTGAACCGTTTCCTTGGCGAGGTAGTGGTCGATACGAAAGATCTGCTCCTCCCGGAAGCTTGCGCGCAGCGATTCATTGAGTCGGCGGGACGATCGGAGATCCCATCCAAAAGGCTTTTCTACCACTATCCTAATCGAACCGTTGCCGGATTGACCTTCCGACGAGAGACCGACTTCACTCAAACCAGACGAGATTCTTTCGTATGCAGCGGGCGGGACCGCCAGATAGAATATGCGATTGCCTAGGGTGCCGTGTGCCCTGTCGAGGCTAGCGAGAATATCGCGAAGCCCTCGGAATGATTCAGTGGAATCGTAATCGAGTTGGTGATAGAAGAGAGAAGCTGCAAAGTCGGACCAGCCTGAGAGGTCGCTCTGACCCGAATCCGAAAGCTTTGCCCTAACCGCCACCCGGAAATCATCACTGGTCATGGGGGACCGCCCAGATCCGAGCACCAGGAAGGGTTCAGGCAAACGTTTCCGCTGATGCAAATTGAACAGAGCAGGCGCCAATTTTCTGAAGCTCAAATCGCCGGTAGCCCCGAAAATCACCAGAGCGCACGGATCGCCGGGAACACGTGATTGTGCAAGGTTGTTACCGCCTATCATATTGGAATTACTCACGCTCATTTCTCCCGCTTCCATTTACTTCTGTCAGATATAGTGCGCACCCTAGTCTGTTTAAACAAGAAATTGCCCTATGCTTTGCGGAGATACTTGGCAAAACCCTCTTGACCGATCAGCAAGGTTGGCGCCAAGAGCATTCAGCGGATCTTGAGACACAAGAACGTCACGACCACGGAGCGGGACATTCAAAGCAATTGACCACGATACAGTATAATGGCTCATTCCCGATTGTATAATTGCCGGTCGTCAACGCTGCCCCTTAAGTCTCCTGGAGCGGCTCTCAAAGAGCGGCAGAAAAAACGTGGGAAAACTATAGGGGGAAAATGGGCGGTGACAATATCACTCAGTTGAGGCGCCCCGAAATTCTCCTCTAATCCTGAAAGTCAAAGTTCCCATTTCTGCTGACCACGTACATCCGTTAGAGACTGCCGTGCCAGAATCTGATGTGTCTGTCCAGTGTGCTGCGCGTTTCAGTTCTGAGCAACACCCTGAAATCATTGGACGGCGGCCAGAAATCATCCAGCGACCAAGTTCCTTCGGCAAGCACTCGAAAGCAGCTCAGCTCTCTTTGCGTGCGAGAGTCAGCGCAAAGCAGCCCCTAAAATGCGCCGTTTCGGAACTGCCGAAAAAGCGTAACGATATCGGCCATGATCAGATGTGCGCGGCACACGTCTGTCCACCTGTTGCGAGATAAGAAAGAGGCCCAGTCTGATGCCATCAAAACCACTATTACCAGACTAAAGGTCATGACGAATATTCTTCTTATGGCTGATCTCCTCTTTGGTTACAATAACGTAGCTGCTATGGAGAGATTTTGGATTCAAGATTGACAGCTACCCAGCTGAATCTGAAGGATGTCTCAACGAGAAGACTTAACCAGCCGCCACGAAAGCAAGCCCTTCTTCTTAACATTGTTGTGTACGGCCGCCCACCCTCCTGGTTAGCATCATTGTTCACGAAGAAATGAATCCAAAATTCAAATGCGGCATCTAGTTGTCAGGGTGGTAGATGAATTTATGAGGCGCTCGTCAGGCCCGATAAGATGGTTGGCAGTCGCGGGGGCCAAATCATTTTTCGACATCGAGGTCAGGTGAGGGGGTTCGGCTGGCTATCAAAGAGGCTTAACAATGAAAACAATAAATATGGACCACGTAGGAGCATCCCAGATCCTCCCTGAGGTTGCCGACGCGATGACCCCATTTCTAAGGGAGAAGTACGCCAACCCATCGAGCATTTGTGGCCTAGGAGAAGAAATAACAGAGGCAATGGAAGAGGCACGGGATAAAGTGGCCAATCTAAATCAATGCGTGCGAGGACGAAGTCATTTTCACCTCAGGGGGAACCGAATCGAATAACTGGGCAGTGAAAGGTGTCATCCAGGCGAATCGAGCTCGGGGAAACCACTTGATAACTTCTTCGATAGAGCACTTCTCTACGATGCATGCTGCAAGGTCCTTGGAGAATCAGGGCATAGAAGTCACATGGCTTCCAGTGGACGAGTACGGAATAGTGAATCCAGAGGACGTTGAAAGGGCCATTACACCGCAAACAGTGCTAATTTCCGTGATGCATGCGAACAACGAAGTTGGAAGTATTCAGCCCATAGCTGAAATCGGCCAGATTGCGCGGCAACACAAGATTCCCTTCCACACCGATGCCGTAGCCACCACCGGGGTCATCCCTGTTGACGTAGAGACTCTCAACGTGGATCTCTTATCGTTAGCGGCAAACCCATTTCATGGTCCGTTGGGAGTCGGCGCTATATATATCCGGAGAGGCACCAAGGTATCGCCGTTTATGGACGGAGGAAGACAAGAGAGGGGTTTTAGGGCAGGCACGGAAAACGTCTTAGGCATCGTGGGCATGGGGAAAGCCGCCGAAATTGCAGCAAGTGAAATGTCCGCTCGAATGGCTCAGCTAACTCCTCTGAGGGACCGCCTAATCAAGGAGATTCCATCAGCCCTAGGAGTCTGTCGGACTGGAAATTGAAGTCATCCATAATTTCCGACCGGTGTTTTCATAAAACTGCTGCAAAGTACCCATTCGGAACAGCTGGAAGGGGAACAGGCCGAAATTCCAACCTTA
>JBKQMK010000168.1:0-15015 GCA_052146735.1 Desulfomonilaceae bacterium
GGCCAGGTCTTCCTTCGATGGACGAGGCGGACAAACCCGGATCAGAAATGATTTCCACAAGCTCCATATCGGAGTGCAGAGCCGCGTAAAGCTCTATTTTCGAAGTTTGCATTGGAAGACTCACGCCGCCGCGGGTCTGTTCAACAGTTGAAACTCTCGTGTACCCGACAACTCTCATTTGAATATCTCCTTGCATCGGACTGTTAAGACGCCGGCTCTTGCAAACGTGTTGTGGGAGTGGTTGTAGGGGAAATCCTACAGGTAGTCGTCCATTCGAACATATATGACGTCGTCGAAGACTCTGTGAACGAATCCGGAGTTCCCCGGACTAGCCTTTGCCTTCAGTCGGTCCCAGTGTGTCGCTGCAGAGTGTCGAGGCCAGATACATATCGGCATGAACTCTGCCAAGCACCATAACATTCTGCCGGAACGCTTCCTCCGGAAGGGGTCTTTGAGGTCAAGTAACCTGATCCCCCAATCGGTGCGCTTAAGATCTAGCCCTCTTGGGCTTATGGCTACCAAAGCTTGTCTTCCTTTCTTATTGCTCAGGTCAGTCATTGTGAACCCGTTTGCTCACTCCTACAGGCCTTGCTGGTCCTTGATGTTTCGCATCCAGGTATTCGCAAACCTGGCATGATCCTTTTGCAGCCTCGGGTAGTAGCGAATTACCCCCTCGTGGTCGTAAAACACTGATCGTTCCTCGAAGGGAAGCCCATCCTGTCTAAAGTAAACAGGGTAGTACTCACCAGCCCGCCGAAGGAATATCATTTCGGGATCTCGCATGAGATCGCCATTCTGCTCGTAATAGTGTGCCACGCTAAAGACCGGATCATCTCCGCACCATCCAATCTGCTCTACACAAACAGCCATGAATGAGCCGGCAGAGTTGTCGATCCGTTTGTGATCGCCGGGACTATTCAAGTCCGCGGTAAGCATTTCCAGGACCTTCTTTGCTGCTTTGTTCACTGATTTCATTGTAGTGCCCTACTTGATGAGAAAAGGAGCCGAATGGCTCCCGTGTCTGTCTGGTCGCCTTTGATTCGATTAGCGCTGTCAAGCTTCGAAACGGCCAAGTTGCTCTTTTCAGTCTCCCAGACCTGTCCCCATCTGCTCACCGAGTCATGGAGATCACAGTCTCTCGTCGGCGTTTCGGGGTGGCGGAGTCTTACCGCCCGACTTCCTAGTTTGCTCACTTGGCACGCACTTTATTGTTTACAGTCAACGCCTTAGTATTACTTGTATTGCTGGCTTACCTTATTTTCCCCCGAATTGGTCAAGAAAGCAAAAACTTTTTGTGGGGTTTTGTCAAGATTTGCTAAAAAAGACGGCAAGATAGGTGATTCACGTGTGATTTATTCAATGCACCAGTGATTGTGACGCGTCCCTGAGTGATATTCGGATGCAATTAGTATGTATCTGAGGGTGGTTACGGGAGGATCAACGATGAATTTTGACAAGAAGGGGGGAGTTCGAAGCATCCATTGAAGTCGCCAATCTTGGGGCATAATCTTTATGCTTGTGCCAGAGCTTTCCTGGCCAGCAGGATGCCCTATCTATTCACCCCGCCTTGATTGTAGAGGCCGCAAAAAAGGCTCTGGCGTCAACAATTGCAGTTCAGGTGCCACCCATCATCCACGAGTTCACCCGCTACAGGTTTGCTGGCCCAAAGGATCCCGTCCGTCAACGTGGATCAACGAAATTAACCGTCGTCTCAAGGGTTGCCCTGACCCTTCGCCCCGCCAAGCACGATTACGGTCGAGTTTCTGTCTCAAGCGTTTATTCAGGAAACGGCTTTACCAATACTTCCCGTAAGCATTGCTTAACATATCATCATGTGTACAGTGCGAACGGCGTGATAATCTGCTAGCTTTGAGGACAGGCTTGCATCCCTCATGGCTCCAGTAAATCAGAAAACTGAAACGCTCCTCTAGCCGCTATGGGCCAGGGGTAAGCAAAAAAGGAGGGAGCGCGACCTAAGGCTTATTAAAATCCAAGTCTTGACCATTGTAATCGTGGCCATGCAAGCTTCGTTTCATCACACACAGAGAGCCAAAGGTGCTTTTCACCCCCTGACTGGACCTCCTCAAAAAACCGTCCGGATTCTGAGTTAGCGTTGTGCGGAATCTTGGTGTCCCCCGATTGGGGCGGCTTCAGTCCGGGGCAATGGCTACTTTGGGCGGCCTATTGAGTAGGGAACGTTACCAGGGGCGGCGCCTCGGCGCCCCATCATCGATCACATTACTTTGGCTCAGAAGCGGCGTTACAATCCAGAAATAATTCGGTGCTCGCGGTCTGTTAGGTCTGCGTACTTATAGAGGTTATTTATGATTCTAGTACAGTCATGATCGTTTAACTTGCCATCAATTTCGGCCTGGGGACAATCCTCCAACTCCTTGCGGAACTCAGACCTAGTTTTTTGGACTAGAGACGCACAATTGGCCGAAGAGTCATAGCGTAAGAAGGGATAGTCCTTGGACCTAAGGACAACTTGGGCGTTCAGTACGTCGCGCAAGAGAGGATGACCTTCCGCGTCTGCTCTTCCGTAGATGGCCCCATACTCTTTTGTGTTAATTAGGACAAAATACAGCCTGTCTCTATCGCTGTCTACCCCGAGCAAAATGCAATATTTCCATTTACCCGATCTGGGGCCATAGTTGAGGTCAGGAAACCAGCAGTTAAAAATATGTCTTCTCTTGTTGTTAAAGGAGAGCCACTGTTGCCGCTTACTCATGAAATCTCTCGCCAGCAGGGGGAGGCACCACATCGCGTTGCCAACGAAGGTACGCTAACGCGCCTGCATCTTCGGTCATCTGTTCATAAGTGACAAGCTGACCTCTCTCTCCAATGAGTTGCCGGAGCTTCTCTTCTGACTCGTTCATCACGTATTCGAGGTCTTTGCCGAGGTAATCAGACAGAATGGCATCCAGGATTTGCAAACTCAGTGGTGATAGTTCGTCGAGATCTGGTTGTTTCAACGGTATTACTCTCTGGAGTGAATCCAAGGAACCGTTTTCAACTCTAAGGTAATCTTTAACGAAACGCTTGAACCAACGGTGTTCCGTCCTCATTCCTGCAGCTTCTCCGAGCATGTCATAAGTCATAGCTCCGACAACATTACGGGCATCGATAAACATGAAGAAATCATTTGTGATGGTTGTCCCCCTCAAATTTAGGTACCTTCTATCTGCGAGGTACATTAACTTGACGAGCCTAAGAAGCTCTGCATCTCTGACAAGAGCATTGGACAGATAGAGTATCGCTGCCAAGGCTTTGTAGTTATCAAATGGGCCCATAAGGGGTGTCCTCCTCAATTATCTACACCTAACGCTACTGTTTCAGATCGGTCAAGCAAAAAAAAGGTCCAGGCTGAGTATTTCGTATCGACCCATGCTATCGCCGTGCTCCAAATCTCCGCGGAGGACATACGTAATTGTCTTTCAAGCCGCACACATCGCCTAATAGGGTTTGGGGCCCTCCTAAGCAATGATATCCGGGATCAACTCACCATCGGGTCGGCCTTTGGATACCAAAAGAAGCGTAAGTAGTCCGTCGCTAAAATGAATCCATGAAGAGCCCAATGAGATAGGCGCTCCCCATTGCCGAGACGTCATGGGAGGTTTTACGCCCTCCAACGCGTTCTTCTTTTGACAGCAGTCGGGAGAAGAACCAATGCAGGATAATCAAACATGCAGGGACAAGGCCTCACCCTCCGAGGTTCCACCCAATAAGAACAAAAAGGGCCTTTCCTTCTATGAGCGCCAGCTCTGTAAGCAGTTTCAAATTGCGGAGAACATTTCGTACGAAGAGAACCCCATACCGGCCGATTGCATCGACTGTATATTCTATAAATCTTCGGAGTCTATGGATGAATTGCACGACTGTTCAATTCATTTTATGGTCACGAGTCCGCCTTACAACTGCGGCAAACCCTACGACCTCGATCTGAGCCTGAACGAATATCTCCAATTCCTCCGCGGGGTACTTGCCGAGACGTTCCGAGTACTCATCCCTGGAGGACGAATGGCAATCAACATTGCAGGCCTCGGCAGGAAGCCATACATCCCTTTGCAGGCCCATGTCATGATGCTCGCCATAGATATTGGCTTCCTGCCCCGAGGAGAAATTATATGGGTGAAGGCGAAGGGCAAGTCTGCGTCATGTGCATGGGGTTCGTGGATGAGCGCCAGCAATCCTTGTCTCCGAGATCTCCACGAATACGTCCTCCTCTTTTCAAAAGCAAGGTTTGACAGGGGCCAGAAAGGCAATTCCACCATAAGTCGTGACGAATTCCTGGAAGCGACTACCAGTGTCTGGTTTATACCTCCAGAATCTTCGCGACGAGTCGGACACCCGGCGCCATTTCCGGAAGAACTCGTGGAACGGTTACTCAGGCTCTACACATTCGAGGGAGACATCGTGTTGGACCCGTTCATGGGTAGCGGGACAACGGCCGTAGCGGCCCTCAACAACTCAAGACATTTCGTCGGATACGACACTTGCCCGGAATACGTGGCGTTGGCTGAGGCTCGTCTCAAAAGCCGGAGTTTGCCAGAGGGTAACAACCGAGGCGTCGTCTCGGCATAACTGTTGTCCCCCAAGCCATGTAAATTGCCTCAGGCCCTCGTCAAACTGAATTCATCGGCGCAACTTTCACTGTTTTTCCTTTAGGCCCGTTAAAGGTCAAGCCTGCCCAAAAAGAGATGATATTCGAAGAACCAAAAGGTTTTCCAGCCCCCAAGAACTGTCTTCCAAAGTAGACGGAGGACCGCAGCAGCAAAGAACTTCCAGGAGGTGCTCAATGACAAGAAAACGCGGCGGATATAGAGGCGACCGAGTTTATGTAGTGAAATTCCGTGCGGACGAAGATTTGAATGCCACTCTCCAAGAGCTGGCGGACGCGAACCAGTCTGCCAAAGCTAGAGTAGTCCGGGAGATGGTGCTTTACGCTCTGTCCGAGGGATTCCGAGGCAGCGAGGTGGGCTCGGCACAGGCTCAATCAGCAGAGATATGAAACACCGGTCCTCCGCTTGTCCGGACTTAGAGTTCCAAAGGGTGTGGAACGTCTGTCAAGGACGACAAAACGCGAGCTGGCCAGCTCTTTGGCTAATCCAAGAGCGCCCCTAATTTTCTTCCTGGCAGTTCTTCGGACGGCGGCTCGTCCAAAGCACGTTTGCTGTAATGCCTGGACCAGAGCACGTTGACTTCGATCCTGGCCTTTTGGGCAGAATGTCTTTCTGATGAATATCGCAAGAGAGGAGTTTTAGTTCATGGATTCGTCGAATACGACCCGTGCAGGAAGGTTGCTTGATCAAGTCAGTCAAGACCTCGATGAGGACTATTCCTCGAACGGTCTGCCCGAATTCCAGGGCTTCCCCAAGTTGTTATCTCAATACGCCGGAATCCCGAGATCTCTGAAGATGAAGCGGGCCAATGCTGGCCACATCATGGTTCTTGCCGAAGGGTACGGCGAGCTCGCGAAAGAAGTGGAGAAACTAAGAAAAGTCCTTGAGAAAGCTCGGAGCCGATGAGAATCGGTCTTTCTCTACGAACCTGGCAGCTACGTGATCAAGGCTGCAGGAGGTATGCGTTCAAGGGCCCCTAATCCGCTTTTCTTAGGGTTTGCCATTTTGGGTGGCCCGCTCTTTGGCTTTGATCTTTTCCATGCGTGATCCCCGTTCAGAACGGTTGTGGACGGTATGGAGGGGCATCGCGGCCCGAGGAAAACTTAAAGTCGCGTAGATGACAATGAACGTATATGCAGCCGAAGCTCCGATTTGAGGAAATCGTCATAAGGACCGGCCTCGCACTTCGAGGTTGGAGGTCTGCCGATATGAAGATCTGCACTTCCAGGTCATGATGTCCGACAGGTTCGTTGCCTTCTGATGTTTTCTCGGTGTTTTCGCGACGTAGGCATCATTGTCCCAAGAGTCTACCGGCCTTCACTGCGAGGACGGTGGGCGACTTCATCCGGTTCGTGATTCTGTGGAACTGAGCCAACGGCTTCACCAATGCCGCGAGACTCAATGTCCTTAAGGCATAAGTTTTGTGCATCATTTAGCCGTGAGTCCTGAACTAAGCGGTGGCGCATCGTAGACTCGGCGGAGCAACCCGAACGGGAAGAAACTGCATTTCAAGCTATCGAGGCGTTTCGGATTCGTGGAGGCCACAGCTTCTGGCTCTTCCCGACAGGCAGCTTCGACGAGGAGCCCGGGACCTGATATCGCGGTGAGAAGGATTGGTGTTCTCGGTTTGACCCGGCAAATTTGTCGAAAAATCAATGGAACCAACTGGTATTACGCCCAAATTGGCTCATACCCCTCTTGCCCACTTACTAAGAGAGCGTAAACCTCAAGGAGGGGGAAGCGAAGAGGGATAGAGAGAACCTACAAGTACATAGAAAACCGGAGGACAAGAAAAAATCAATAAGTACAGAAAATTCCTGAGGAGATACCAGCATAGGGGTGCATGGCAAGAACCTAGTCATGAACCATTATCCAAACCTTTCCTTCAGAATCTCTAGAAAAAGGGGTTCAATGTTGTCGATGAGGGTCATGAATGGGATTGGATTTTCCAAGTACTTCTTTTCGCCTAAGAACTTGTAGAACAGTTTTAGTGACACGGGCACGTACGTGTACAAGTGGGGTTCAATCGCCAGCTTTCTGAGTATGAAATCAGAAAAGAATATTTCGAAGTAGGCCGGCGGGATTGACTTCAGGACGAATGTGTCGTCATGGAGATATCCATAGACGAAGTTGCAGAGAACCTCTGGAAACCAGACGATTTCTTCTCGGGGCTCTTCCACTCCTTTGGCGATCAGCCATCTTTCGAAAACCTCCTTGCAACTCTCCCGAACGGTAGTGAAGAGATCCTCATACTCGTCGTACTCGGCCCTCCGGATGATGAATAAGTCTAGTTTTTTGATGTTGTTCACGAACTTTCTGTCCTCTTCGTCCGGGGAGACGGGTTCGTCCGAAAGATTGAGTCTTCCGTGATCGAACGGGGTGATGAGGTGACTCATTTCCTTCCTCATAAACATAAACGGGAAGCCTCTTCGTTGAAGCTCTTCAGGAAAGAGAAACGTTTTCCGCTCTATCATTTTCTTGAAAAATTCCGCTGCCTCTTGATTGCTTGTTTTCAAGACCTTACCGATGTTATGGACAAGCTCTTTCTCTGAAGGCCGAGGTCCGGTGACGAGTTCACCATCAATGCTATAATTCCAGAGCCTCATGGCAATTTGCAGTCTCTCGTTCAATTCGTTGATGTCCTGAGATTCAGAAGCCTCTAAGACCGGCTGTGCGTACTCCATCATCGCTTGTGAGTTCGAAACGACCCTGAATCCGGAGGGTGGTTGGATTTCGCTGAAGGCTGGCACCTCCGTGAACTCGACATTAGTATGAGTCGGTTTTGGAGCAACACGCAGCCATGTTTTCTGTGGTTGTTTCCTTTTCTTGGGCTTAGATTGCTTCTTAGAGCCTTTTAGGTTGGTCTTGCTCTTTCCGGACATTGATCACTCCTTTAAGGACTGGACTGTCCAGGTGCAGCGTATCTCCATCATAGATTTGGAGGACTGCCCACCTTATAGGCGGCTACTCACGTGAGGATCGCAGGAATCATTCAGCCTGACACGTTTTATCCAAAGAACAGAACGTCTTCCAATTCTCTTTGGTCGAATGCCCGCGGTATACATCGGGCCAGGAGAAAAGGCAAACAGTGAATCTTCACGCGCAAAAGAATCCTTACCCCTGCGTGAGAAACGGGATCGAGCAGTGGATACTATACGACACGGATTTGGTTTTGATGCGGTCCGGCTACCGGGGGAAGAATGAAGTTGGTATGGGACAGCTATTGATAGCTGGTTATCGGTACGTTTCCAGACGCTGGACGGCACACTGCCGGGAAGGGGGCAGCCATTACAGCTAAGAAGGCGCTTCAAACGTCCAACTTCGCGTTTTGGATTCTCGGGCGGCCACCTCTGCGGCTTTCGATTCATCCAGTGTTAATCTCGTTTATAGGAGTGCTTTCAACCGCTTAAGCCCGAACGTCGAGTCCCGCGAACCGGACCCACATATTCAGCATTCTTGATCACCTTCCAGAAATCGGACCTAGCCTTGATGTCCCCTGGATCCTTGCAGGTTTGCCGCTGACCGTATTTGGTCCGGAAGGGAGCAGCAGACTTGATATCGGACCAGACCACCCGATAAAGATGAGGCGCGTCCAACTTCAGGAGATCGATCAATTTGTCCTGTGTCTCTTGACCAGCCTTGTCGCAGTCCAGGCCCAGATATACCTTATGGTGCGACCACAATCTCAAGACACCGACAAGGGCATCGATGCTCCGGGTGGCTCCGCCGGTAGCCACGACGTTTTTGAAGCCGAACGAGTGGCAGCACTCGGCGTCGATCTCCCCTTCTACCACGAGAAGGGCCCTGGAGGTGTCCGCCTGAGCCAGGCCGAACATGGACGAACCGAGCGAACCAAGGGTGGTGAAGCCTCTATGATCCTTGGTATCCTTCGCTGCCACGGATCTGAGACGCAGAGCTGATACCGTGCCGTCACAATTCGTGAATTCAGTCACGAGGGTCTTGGGAACGGCATCTGAGCCCATTGCAGTCATATATCTAACGTTGAAGTGCTCATAGGCCCCATCGGTAACTCCGCGACCTCGGAGATATTTTTTCAAGTAACCCGTTGAGCCCTTTGTGTACCGGGTGAGCAGCGGGTAGTCTTTGAATACATCTTCAGAGAGCGCTATAGCCTCACGACACTCCAGAGGTACAGTGACACCCTTGAGCCGGATCAGTTGAGATACCGACAGGCAAGTGCGACGGGCTTTAATTGGGAACTCTCCCAGCTCTTGGGCCATAGCGTTGAACAAGTGCGAGATAGGCCGAGCGCCTCCATCACCACAGGCGAAACAGTTGTAGAGAATGGCGCCGCCAGTATCGATGAAGATGCCAAAGCTGGGGCTATCATCAGTACCATGATCGTGGGTCGCGGACGCCAAGGGACAGGAGCCGTCGCTCCAGCCACCGTTCACTCTAATTCTTCGGTGGTAGGAGTTCAGCGCTTTGTGGACCGCCACGTGCAAGTCCCGGTAAGTGTATATGGCTTCACCAAGGTACTCGGAAATAGGTCGACCGAAAATCTGCTCGAAATCGTCTTCTCGGTTGAGTCTGTCGAGCAGATTGTAGGTTGTGTAATAAAGCTCCAAAGACCGAACGCCACGGTGATCACTGGCGTGGGCAGCCGTAATGCCGAGGACGTTGAGAGTGAGGCGTCCAGTCTTGTGATTGGGACGCTTGCGTGTGATCGAAATCAAGCCAAGCAGTTCAAGTTTTCTCGCTGCAGCCTTGAGGGACCTTTCACCGATGGGCAGCCCCAGTGACCCTCGCTTCCGATGACCATTCATCAGGCGCTCCAGAGAGAAGCCGGGGCAAACCAGCGCATCTCTCTCCAGCGTCATATTCAGACACCGCATGAACGTGTAGAACTCTGCCTTGGTCTTCAGATAATCAACGGCGACGGTCATGGCTGCGTCGAGAAGTCTCCATTTGTAGACCGTCGATTGATTGCCGAGTAGTTGTCGAAAGACCGGCTCGGCCCGGCCCACCTTCACGCTCTTTCTGGGACCCAGCGGCGGCACTGGAACGGAGAGATCGGCCAAGGGATACTGCTTGGCGGTGAAGAAGCGTTCTACGGCAACCCGCAGATTCTCAACATCAACGCAACGCGTTGTACCCCGGCAGGCAGCAAGCTTCTGGTAGAATCGGACGAGACCGGGGATATTCACAACGTAAAGGCCTGACGGCGTCGGTAGGAGTAAGCCGAGTCGACGTAGTGCCGAAGCTGCTGTGAACGAATCATCCAACTTTACAACGACTGACTGCTGACGGATCGAAGAAGCGTAGGCTGTCTCCAGGAATTTCACCTGACCCAAAGTCAGTCCAAGAAATGGACCAACGTGGCGGACGAGCTCAAGTAATAGAGCCCAGTAACGTGAGGACAAAGAGGCTTTTGGCATGATCCACCTTCCGAGCGGGATTCATCCACCTTCAGTTCAAATGATGCGTGACGGCAAAGAGCCGGTGGATGGAGCTCCAGGTTGCGCTACCTGGCCGTCACGCTGGAAAGACTGAACCGGTCACAAAACTTGACCAGTTCCCGTACAAACGTTTGAAGGGAAGAAGAACCTGCCCTTTTCCAGGGCGTCGATGATGATGGGACTAAGTGGGATGACTCGGCATAGGTATGATCCGGAGGGGTTGTCTTTTGGATTTGCCCCGTTTTTTCAGGCTAAATTCCTTGTAACGCTTTGATATCATGCTTTCTTCAGCTCTTTTCCCTCTTGCCCACTTACTAAAAGAGCGTAAACCTCAAGGAGGGGGAAGCGAAGAGGGATAGAGAGAACCTGCAAGTACTAGAAAAACCAAGTACAAGAACCACTAAGTACAGTAAAACCACCAAGTACAGAAAAAACCAATCAGTACAAGAGAAACCACCAAGTACATAAAATTCCATAGGAGGTACCAGGATGGAGGTACAGAAAAAAACGACTCATGAACCATCACAGACTCCGGAAGCAAAGGAAAACCCCATCGAAAACTCAAGTCATAACAACATACTCAGCCCTTGCAGTGTTTCTTGAGAACAGGGTCAAACTGGAAGTAATAGGCGTACGGGTTACTCTGGTGACGTCTTACATTGAATGGTCTGAGTCTGCACTCATCGAGGATCTGTTGGATCGCCCTGTGCACGTATGCTGAAGAACCGAGGTCGGGGAGTCCGATGCTATAGCCTTTCTGACCGTACTGGATGATGTCCGCGGTAGTAATGAGCGGTTCAATCTGCTTTCTCGCTATGGATAACTCCAGGATGCGGTTCATCACAAAGAAATTCATCAAGTCATCGTCATTTTCGAGGATTACGTCCCAGAACCTGTAAATGAACTCGAATACCTGAGTGGTAGTGAGGTCAGAGAGTTTGTAAGGATTCACAGAAACCGTATGAGGTTTATCGGGACGAGGTGACGCTTTGGGTGAGGGTATCTCCAGAGTCACGACTGGTAGGTCGAGGGCGTCAAAGTCGCACTGAATCGTTTCAAGTATCCTGGCATTGTACTCGTGTCGGTTTATTGTAAGGGGTCGGTTCCGTGAACAAGAGAAGAAGTATTGCAGGCATCCATGCAGATTTACCAAGTAAGTGTCCTGGACGTCTGTTGGTATCAGGACCTGTTGAGCGAGAAACCGATCAACGAGGGTGGAATCCACGGAACATTCGGAGATGTCTATATAGAGAGACGAACCCCTGAGAGAGCCATTCACGATTCGTTGCAGTGCTCGAAACTCGCTCGATGCCTTGACCATGAATGGGATTATCTGATCTACCATTGCGAGCGCGGGAGGCCAGGTCTTCCACTCGGAGAACTGTCCAAGGCTGGGAGCAATGAGTTGGGTGGTTGGAGCTGGCTCGGTAGCCGATTGAGTAATCTCGGGATTCTCTGGTTCAGGTCTTACGACTTTCAGACTTCTTTGCATAATTTCCCCTCGCGATACTTGGCGTTGTAGTTTTCCCAATGCCATGACTTGATGGGGTTGTCTTTTCCCGGTACCCAGGTGACCGACCAATTTGCGGGCCGTAAAAGGCTCTTGATGGTGGTCACAAAACACTGGTGACGATCAACGTTGATTCTCCATGCGCCCCGGAGTTGATTCACAACGAACCGGCTGCTGCATCGCAACGAGAGATTCTCAATCGGAGGAAACTCCTTGAGAGCCTCAGCGAATCTTTGAACCCCGAGGTACTCGGCGTCGTGAAGGGAGCCCCAGTAGGCAGTGTCGTAAAATTCTCGTAAGAGCTCGCGTCCATCCGGACCAATCAGGAGATAGGCTACGGAGATATGGCCACTGCCTTTGTGTCCCGTGATCCCACTCGTATATGCGACGTGTTGGTAGCTGCGCTCTCGTAGGTGGATAAGGTCACTCATGCTTAGGCCTCCGATTTGACTAGGTAGTTGTGTAGATTGCCTGGTCAGCCCGACGAGCCGGGACTCACGAATATGGTGGTGAGGGTCCGGAGGCCGAGATTCAAGGCACGTTAGACTTTTCCCTGGTCTCTCTTGATACAACGAGCCTGGCCTTCGCGCATGCAGTCAGGGCGGTTGTAACTAATAAAGAAACGTTTAGGCACAGAGCGTACCTCCCATGATTCTCGGGGGCATTGATAGGGGTGTATCTGGTGACTCTTCGGCAGGATCTCGAATGGTTCAGGTGCCCATTTCCCATTAAAGGCTAACGGTCGTTGTGACGAGCACTCTGAGGACTTTTCCTCAAAAAAGCCTGCGGCAAAGCCGACGGGCAGCACCATAGCCACCAATGAGGCGCGAAATTACATGCAGGCAGGTTACCAAACAGAGGAGATGCGGAAGATGCAGAAAAATTTGGCAATAGTACCGATACCTCTTGCTTTATGCTCCCCAGAATCTCTGCATCTGTGCGAGGATCAGCCTCTCGTTTCTGGGCTGGACAAAAACTACGGCGAGGAAGGCGTCCAAGGCGTCGAAATTCACGTTCGCAATTCATAGGCTGCCCCCTCTTAGCCTTCAAGCTATTCGAAGCTTAATTCGTCGTTCGCAGCGCTTCCCAACGGTATGAGGACTTCCCTTGTTTCTTCGAGGCCTCGTTTCGATGGGAGGAATTAGCGTGACCCACGCTATTTTCCTCTTTTCTCAAAGCGGACTCGCTTCTTCGGCCTGTCGAGCTTTATGACCGTGGGAAGAATATAGGAGTCGTCCCACCGGCGTCTGGTTGAGGTGCTTGAGCACTTGTCTCTGATATAAGCCACTTGAGCGTAGCGGCACGCAGAGCTCTGACAAGAACCAAAATGACAAGCAACAGATTGTCTACTGGTGATGTAGGAAGCAGAAGGCCTGGCCTACCTTTTCTGCGAAAAGCGTGGTGGTGTCTTTCCTCTCGAAGCGAGTCCGTGACTCGGGACAAACCTGTACCCCAATCCCAGCCTGATGCCTTCCCCCGCCCAGATACCTATCTTAGGTAGTCCAAACCAAACAAACAGCACTCACTCTAAAGTTATGGTATTGATATCATACCGTTTCCCTCAGGCTACAGGCCTAGGAAAACTGCATGACGGCAAAAAGCGCTTCGAGGCTGTCCCCTCGCATCGCCACGCATGGAAATTCGCCACCGGGTTCAAGGCGTTAGGTCGTGCCTGCTGGCATACTTCCCGGGGGGCGATCGACAAGATGTCGGCCTGTGGTGACGTACGAGCAGGAACAGAACAACGCAGGCTTTTTCGCCGACATGACGACGGTTTTGCCTCTATCGGTGCTTGTGGGAGTAGATACCAGGGCCTCTGCAAGGCCAAGATTACCTCCCTTGATTGGTCAACAGCTCCAAGATACCCGATAAAGCAGGACTACCGCACGATTCCAGGTCAAATAGTTGCTTGTCTTATGGCGGTACGATTCTCGGCATTTCTGTTGTTGCCTCGTACGGTAAAAGTACCTATATTAGAGAAGTTAATTATTAGTCGAAGGGGGCGGTTGGAGTGGCGGAGAGAATCAGGGAATTGCTGTTGACTGCATTGGTGCTGTCTAATCTTTTGCTCCTGTCGTGTTCATCGTCGGTCAATCAGGGAGGGGCGCAAGACGCGCCGGTTCCACCGATACACGTCCAGTTGGCCATGGTGGCTCAAGGGCTCCAGGTAGCCTGGGAACCAGTTTCGGGAGCCACCCACTATACGCTATTTTGGGGATCCGAGCCGGGAGAGTACAAGAGTCTGGTGAATTGCGAGAGTCCCGCCGTGATACTTTCCCGTTTGAACAGAGAGCAACTATATTTTATTGCAGTGACCGCCTGGAACCAGCGTGGAGAAAGCAACTTCTCGAACGAGCTGGTCCTGGTCTACGACGACGGATCGGGCCGCCCCGAAACCTATCTGGCCAGAGGCAATGATTTGATGAACAGGGGGCACTACGCTGGTGCCCAGGCCTATTTCTCAGCAGCCATTAGGCTCGATCCGGGCAATCTATACGCATATCAAAGTCGGGCCATACTTCGTCAGAAGATTAACCAGCCTGACCTGGCGCGAGAGGATGAGACTATGGCAGAGATGCTTTTCAAAAAGAAACGTATCTCGCTTCGCCAGGCCGGCTGGTAAAATAGGGGCTTTGAGAAGGGGCCAAACCGTTCACCCGTCTTTTCCAATGAGACGCGGAGAATTCCCGCGGTGGAGGGACGAGGTATGGTCAAGAACAGGAAAATACAGGCTTTTTCAGTAACGTGAGGCCGGTTTTGCCTCCCTCGGGCCTTGTGTGGACCATACTGGGACCTCTTCAGGGTCAGGGGAACCAGCTTGACACCGGTCACCGGTCCAACTACCCAGAAATGGCAAGACCGCCGCATAATTCCGGTTAGGACAATTGTTCCATGAAAAGCGCTCTAGTTATGGTTCCCCCCAACATCCCCAGCATGGATTCGTGTGCAGGAGGCCGATTTCAAGCCACCTACAATGCGGCGGGAAGCAAGGCCAGCCACTGGATACCACTCTGGATTTGTTACGCAGCCGGCGCAGTTCCCACAGGCCGCGCACTGGATTGTAATGTCGAAGGCTTGACTCGGGAAGAGTTTCTCAGGACCGTCCCCCAATACGATATTTTTGTATTTTATGGCAATCAAGAAACCGTCGCCTATGACCAGGAGACCGCTCTGCTCCTATCCGAAGCGCGAAAGAATTCACTGATAATCTTTGCGGGTCCTTATGCCACGGTAGTTCCCGAAAAGGTCCTGTCCGCTCCTGGCATCCACGCGGTAATACGGGGAGAGGTTGAAGAACCCCTTAGGGAATTGTGCCGCAACCGTCCTCTTTCGGACATCAAGGGGCTAACCTGGAAGGACGGCAAAGAAATCGTAGCGAACCCTGACATGCCCCGGCTGGATGATCTGGATTCGCTCCCCTGGGTGTCACGAATAATCCGACGAGATCTCCCACTTCTGCGTT
>JBKQMK010000169.1:0-5333 GCA_052146735.1 Desulfomonilaceae bacterium
AGACACGATGGACACGTTTATTTTAGGTATGACTGCCCGAATTTTTCGGGCAGGAAAAGTGCTCACCCATATTTTTTCTTTTATTCGAAGACCCACATACCCCTGATTTGCGTGTCTACGTGTCCGACAAGCGAAACATCCTGGAATTATTATCGTTATACTGAACACGATACTTATGAAATCATGTCCGGGTCGTGGCTTGAACGTGTCCAGAGATCAGGTTTATCGAGACGACGGTTAAGGTCGAACCGAAACCACATCAATGTGCATCTTGAATTCCTAGAAAGAGGGCCTTGACCTAGTCCGGATGACCTTTGCTTGGCTATTTGATCAAATAGGCGTCATAAACAACGGCATTGCCCAAGCGCATTGCCATACCAATAGCCATGGCCCGGTTGAGCCAAGAATATTTAGGGGCACTTGTTTCAAACTGCATATACAGCCTGAAAAAATATTCATTTGGATCTACTGTTTCACCTTTGGCCACTCTGGCCATGACCTCCGGCGGACCATAACGGAAACCTTTTGTCTGTAGCATAATGTAGGCTCCATCATTAGTCTTGAGAAGATATCTAGTGTCGATTATTGCCAGACCATCATCAGTGACGATCTGCCAGTCCGCGCCATTATTCATGATCTCGCCATTTAAGAGAGGTCCCTCAAATTTCCCTCCAGTAATGGGTATGATCCGACGTTTGCCAAGATCACTGGTCTTGCCAAGTTCCCATATAGGAGCCACAAGGTCGACTGAAAAACGGCTCATATACTCAAGTTTCGGTTTAGGAGGTTCCTTGCCCCCAGTGTCAGCTGCAGTTGTCGGCTGCGCATGTGTCATGCCTGAAACTACGAGCGCCAACAAGACCATGATAATAGTCAAACTCTGCTTGCCCATTTTCTCCTCCTCCTTGAAACAGACTTGGCGTGCTTATCCCCTATGGGAAAGTAATTTTATGGTATTCTTTGTATCCCGCCTAAAAGTACAAACCAATAATATCATGAAAATCAGACCGTGGCTGTCAACTATCGAGTAAAATAATCATGAAGTGAATGGACAAGTTGCTTTTGACAAGTTGTACACTCTGACCGACCGTGTCCAAGTGCACTGTCCTGATCATCACAAATCCTCTTAGAAGAATATCCTGATATCATTGCCTTTAAGGTCACATTTCTGATATCTTCGTGACTCTGTGCTTTTTGAGATTCAATTTGGGGAGGTTGTCATGACTTTGACCAAGGCACTCATAGCAAAGAAAATCGGTGATGATTGCGGTTTCATGAAGGGGGAAGCCATCGAGATAGTTGAAAAGTTGCTGGAAATCATGAAGAAACGACTTGCAGCTGGGGAAGAGGTTATGATCTCGGGCTTCGGGAAATTTTCCGTGAAGTCCAAGCATGCCCGGAAAGGTAGGAACCCTCAGACTGGAGTGCCCATGGTTTTGGATGCCCGTAGGGTTGTTACGTGGAAGTACTCGCCCCGGCTCAAGAGTGCCATGAATCCAGCCAAGTCGGTTTTCAAATAAGAGTGTTTTTCATACGGTGAAGCTCCATAGACCAGAGGGGAGACTCTGGCGATGCAAGAAGAACTATTAGCGGCAATCAGATCCGGCGACCTCGCCAGACTGAGAATATTACTTGCTAGTGGAGCGGATCTCGACGCTCGGGACTCTCTCGGTTGGTCTGCATTGATGTGGGCTTCGGCACTGAATCTTCCGCATGTGGTCAGAGTTCTTCTTGAGAATGGGGCAGACACTGAGGCTACCGACCAATATGGTGCCACAGCTTTGATGAAGGCTTGTCGTCAAGATAGTATTGCGATTGCTGATCTGTTACTCAAGTATGGGGCTGACATTGATGCGGTGGATGCGTTGGGCTGGACAGCCCTCATGAGAGCTGCACATCGTGGTTTTGAGGAAGTTGTGCAACTCCTGCTCGAACATTTTCCACAGTCGGAAATCGTCGACCACAATGGAGCCACAGCGCTGATCTTAGCGGCCTCTGAAGGCCATGCGACCGTCACTAAACAGCTTTTGGAATGGGGAGCCGATACGAATGCTAAGGATATTAGCGGCAACTCGGCACTGACTTGGGCGGTTTCAAGAGGACACTCGGCAGTGGTAGATCTGTTAAACGAATGGCAAAAGCACCAAGATGCAGAATAAAAAGAGTTCGGATAAATAAAGCGGGTGATCACGCGGAACAAATTTTGCCCCTGGTAATGTCACAGAGAATTAATGAAGTTTCTTTTTCAATTTAACTCTCCCGACGTCGGGAGAGCTCTGGCGGACGGGGTATGCGGACGGGAAACATTTAAGAAACGATCTCTGGTTATTTCACAGGCTTGCCTCATAGCCCAGTCTGGGACCCATTAAGAAAATACGGTGAATATCGGCTTTGGTCGTATATAATGGAGAAGCACCAAATTGCCGCAGTTGGTGTACCGCAATCCGGGATAACCGAGCGTACCCGCGTGGAGCATGCGATGACGGTTAAGATTGAGGTGAAATGGAAGTTCAAAGTGAATGGAAAAGAATATGCTTCTCGGGAAGAAATGCCCGAAAACATCAGACATGCCTATGACAAGGCGTTAGCCAACGCCGCTAGCGGTAATTCCGCCAGTCTATGCGCTCCGACCACGAGGATCGTTTTCAACGGTCAGGAATATGCTAGCGTGGACAGCATGCCGGCCGACGTTAGACAAACTTACGAGGAGGCACTTAGTACTGCCCAAGGCGTAGAGGCGGGGGACTCAAGTTTTTCAAGAGGGCGGACAAAATTGTCGGAAACGATCTTAACACACCATGGTCATACCGACTGGGCCATGCTGGACAAGGCAATCGAACCAGGCACTTCGGCCTCATCTTCTCGACGCTTATTGGTTATCGGCTTTCTCGTTCTTGCTCTGCTCTGTGCCCTTTACTTCTTCATTAGGGCAAGCTGATCGGCTTCGAGTTGTCAATAACTAGGAGTTGAGACTGAATCATCTTTCAGTGTAATGATGACCAGGATAAACCGTCATAGATGGTGAGAGATCCCGTTTCGACATCACCAGTTAATCAAATGTTTCGGAGGGTTGTCGGGGCCGCGGAGCTTATCTGACGACCTTCGAGGAGACTAAAATGGGCATTCCAGCTCCGACTGAATTAATTTTGATTCTGCTGATTCTAGTTGTCGTGTTCGGTGGTAAGAAGATTCCTGAGATTATGGGGAGTATCGGCCAAGGAATCAAAACCTTCAAGAAAAGTATGGAGTCAGAAGAACCCCAGGTTCCGCCCCAGGAGGCGCAACCATCCCCACAGAGCCTGACTGAAGAGTCAAAAACTCACCAACCAGGTGAACCTAAGGTAGACCCAAAATGACGGCAGAAAATGGCATGGTCAAGGTTCTACAGGGAGTAAGCACAGAGTGGAAACAGCCCTGCAATGGATAATTGACTACGGCTACGTGGCTCTTTTCTGCATCCTGATGATCGGAATCATAGGCGCACCGTTTCCTGATGATCTCGTCCTGTTGTTCTCAGGTTATCTTATTTCGACGGGCTATCTGAAACCCGTTCCCACGCTTGTTTCGGCATTCTTCGGGAGCGTCTGCGGAATTACTGTGAGTTATGCACTCGGACGACTTCTCGGATTCCCTGCGGTCGCGAGGTACGGACATTACCTACATATCAAGCAAGAGACTTACCAGAAGATGAGTGACTGGTACAATCGGTTTGGTCGCTGGGGACTCTTGATCGGATATTTTATTGCAGGGGTGCGACACTGGACGGCATTCTTTGCTGGTGTTTCAAAACTCACGATGCCGTCATTTGCCCTGTTTGCCTATACCGGTGCTCTACTCTGGGCTGTTACCCTTTTATCCACGGGATACGTACTCGGTGAGGAGTGGACCTGCCTCGCGACGCGCAGAAGTTGCTACACATATATGTACATATTAATAGGGATCTGCCTCGCCGTGGCCCTGGTCGGATGGTTGATGCACAGGCGATTCGGCATATTGTCATTCATACCCATGAAGATTTTCGAAAAAGGGCTAAACACTGTCCTGTAGCTAGCTGGATTCTCCTATGACCAAATGAAGTGCTCAATCACACCTCGAATTCCTATTGCTATCAGCATAAAACCCCCTACTCGCTGCGGCCATTGGCCAAGCCGAAGACCAGCATGCCTGCCTATCCTCGTTCCAATGAAAGCCATCCCCGCAGCGGTTGCCCCAAAAACAGGCGCTAGCTCCCATGTGTCAGACCCCATGAGGCTGAGAGCGACACCCGCGGTCAGGGCGTCAACAGCGCAGGCAAGGGAAAGTCCTATTATTCTCCAGCCCTTTGTGGGGTCATAGCCATCCGCCCGTTCTTCATCAGGAGAGTCACGCAGCATGTTGATGCCAAGCAACGTCAACAGGCCAAAAGAAATCCAACAACCAATACCACCGACGAATGAGGATAACCCTGTGCCACCCAAGCAACCCAAAGCAGTCATGATCGATTGGAAGATCCCAAAATTAAAGGTGAGCCGAAGAGTCTGCCAAGCGGTCGGGCGTCGTAAACTCGCTGTCACAACAGCTGCGACGGCGAAATTGTCCATGCTAAGTGCCAAACCGCTGCCAATCAACGTAGCTACGTCCATGAGGATGTTTCTTTCTTTCGGGATGAGAACTCAAACCCGCATCCAATGTAACAAAACTGCCGTGTCGGCTACTTTTCTCGCGTCACTGTCTTACGGTAATACAAACGCTATCGGATCAATGTGTCGCTTACCCGCTCATATTGTCAAGTTAGGATTTGGTTAATCAGCTACAACCCTGCCTCGGATTCCTCGGACCATAGGACAGCAGACAACGGTAATTGAACCTGACCACCTGAACGTTTGATGGCTCAGCGTAGCAGTGGCTTGCTAACGGGTCCCCAAGAATCGGTCACAGGTTCAGGGCTCTTAACGGTGGTTCCCGAGAAGAGATAAATCGACCACCACTTGAGGGATTCTCCATAATGGAGGTCCACGCACTCCATGTGCTCGTCACAATCGTTTTTTTCGGGCGGATCGCAAGCCTCCAGAGCGATGCCTGCCCTTCCCATCCAGTCTTGCACGAAATCACCTTTGCGGATCATCTGGCACCTCCTATCCGAAGTTCACTATTGACGATCCAACTCTACTTCAGTTGCCCATACCGGAAGACGTGCCCACTATGAAAGGCTGACGATAATTTTATGATGGATCATTGCCTTTGCTCCGCAATTGTATTACAAGCGTCCCCCAGGTCAACGGGGAGGTGGCAGGGCAATGCAGCAAGAGCGTTTGAACCTTGTTGAGTTCCAGAGGAAATTTGGGACTGAAGAA
>JBKQMK010000170.1:0-10422 GCA_052146735.1 Desulfomonilaceae bacterium
TTGATGCCTTCTTCACGACGAAGAAGGAAGTAAAGGGGGTGGGGCTCGGGCTGAGCATTTGTTACGGGTTTATAAAGGAGCATAGTGGCGGAATTGATGTTGCAAGCGAAGTGGGCAAAGGTACGACTTTCACAATTTATTTGCCCTTGAATCCTCCGGAAGAATAATTCTGAATCCGCTCCACTCTAGAAGGAGGTCTGGGAGGGACCCCCAACATATCCCCCCCATGTCGTGAAGCTTCTTATGCCAAGGATCCTGAGGATATAGCGTGGAGGAGTAATCTGTAAGGCAATTATTCCGAGGGGAAAAACTGAGTGTCATTCGCTTTGAGAGGAGAAGTGTACGTGGTTTCTCGCACACGGAGAACTCAATACGCGAAGGAAAAGGATTCTCGAATACCTAAACATGCCCGAAACAGAAGATCGCGTATTTCGCGTCTCAAGTGCCTTATAATTGATTTGTTTTGTGGTTACCGTCCACCCGGACACAAGCGTCGTGCTGGAACAGTCACGACGTGGTCACAAATGGTCGCAGCTACCCCAGTGAACGGTTACCGCACAAACACCTTCTTAATAGTGGCAGACTGTGCAACTATCGACCATCCTGCCCACCGTTTTGACGCAGACTGACTCGTCGACCATTTTCTTGCATATGTTGTCGATGCAACAACATCTCTTTGCGGATGACTTTTTTTCCATGCCAAGCCTCCTAAAATGCATTACTGCTAGTCCTAATATAACCACGGCCTTCTCGAAGCAAACGGGATCTAAAAGTTTTTTGTAACCGTTGACCGGGACCCACTCGGTGAACGGTTAAGTTTTGTCAATGAGAATGCCCAGCCAATCCTGGCCGAAAGGGAGAGTTCACAAGATCCCGTCAGTTCGAGCCCTCTAACCAGTGCTTTTAGCTTGAACATTGGTCTTCATGCATTTACACTCGGCGTCTTCTCGATTTATTCTCCCACACGACCGAATATCCTACCGATCTCACCTCGACGGAACAGAGAAGAATAAAATCCGGCTCCCGCAAACGCTAAGGATGGGACCTGGGAGCGTAACTATCTTATTTTACTGACTCGCCACCGTGGCGACCGCTGTGGCGAAAAGGGCATTTGTCGGCGTCCAGCAAGTAAAAACAGACAAAAGCTTTGCGCCGATAAGTCAGCTCACGTCAGGAGGTGGTATTTCCATGTTGCTTCAGCCTTTCCGTTGACTGAGTATTACCATGTGGTTTTCGGATAGGGTGCCACACGTAAGATTGTGCTTGACCGAGGGGCGTGTGAAGAGGTACGCTCACAAACGAGAAAAACCACTTATATCAGCAACGTGACGACGGTTTTGCCTCACTTGGGCCTTGTGGGTGACCATTCCGGGGCCTTTTCGAGGTCAGGGGAACCAGCCCGCGACCGGTCACCGGTCCAAAGACCCTTGAAATGGCAGGACCGCCGCATCATTCCGGATCATAAGCAAGTGCTATTATCTGAGGGGGTATCATGAAAAAGACGAGAACCTTGATTTTTGCGTTTATTGCAACCACTTTGTTGTTGCTGCCGGCCTTTACAGCTGCGGCGGAGGAAGAGCTGACAATCGCAGCAGTGCTACCTTTGACCGGACAGTTCGGCCCTGCCGGCTTGCTGGGGGCTGCTGCGGGAAGGGACTGCGTGGCCATCATTAACGAGGAGGGTGGAATCAACGGCAAGAAGCTGAGGTATGTGGTTGAGGATGGTCAGTACAAGATTGACGTGGCCATGGCCGCGTACCGTAAGATCATGGCCAATGAAAATCCCATGGTCTTTTTCGCTGAAAGCACAGAACAGGCCAAAGCGATTGCCTCGGAGATGAAGAGCCGCTACAAGATGCTTTTCGGCTGTGCCGGCTCTTCGAGCGAGCTAGCGGACACTGCAATGAACGCTTATTCGTACGTAAACGGTCCGACTTACGGTGATGAGTTCGGAATACTGCTCAAGTATATTGCCAAAGAAAAGCCTAGAGCGAAGGTGGCTTTCTTCTACAGCGATACCGAATTCGGGAAGGACCCCATCAAGTTTGGACGCCTCATGAGCCGTCGGCTGCGACTTAACCTCGTGGCGGAAGAGGTTGTGCCACTTGGGGCTAAGGACCTGGCTGAACAGATGAAGGACCTAAAGGCCAAGGATCCGGATTACGTGATCTTTCAGGGATTTTTGTACGAGCCCGTTCCTCAAGTGATCAAGGCATGCAGGGATATGGGCATGAAATGCAAATTCATGGCAGGGTTCTATGGCGCATCCAAGTGGATGCTGGACAAGCTCGGTCCCCTTGCTGAGGGTTACCTGGTTGTGAGCCCATACAACTGGTGGTGGAATGAAGACCTGCCCATGATCAAGAAGATAAGAGATTACACAGACAGAACATACCCTGATGTGAAATTCAGGGACATTAACTACATGCGTGGCTTCATGTCCATACTGATCGCTGCCGAGTGTATGCGGGGGGCCGACAGAGCCGGAGATCTGACCCGCGAAGGTGTGGCAAAGGCATTGCAAACCATAAAGGATTTCGATTCCGGAGGGCTCTCCGCGCCTTGGACGATCTGGAATAACCGGTTCCCTGTCGCCAAGGTATGGGCGGCCAATCCGGCGAAAGGGATCTACGAACCCGTGTCCGATTGGATCAGGCTAGATAAGTATAATTGACCGATGTTTCCTATCAACCGATGGCAGATGCAACCCTCTCGCCATCTTAGCTCACTCAACATGGGCGTAGGCGTGACTGAGCACCACCAGCGGTCGGCGCTCCCTGGAAAGCAGCGGGACTACACTTGTTGGAAGACATGATTGATCCGCGCGATACGCGGAAAGTTCTGAGCCATATTCTCAGTCTAGCTAGAGGGAGCGATGGTGGGTACCGTAGCCGGAGACTGCTGGCAAACTGGCCCAGAACTTTCTGATGTCAGTCGATTCTGAACAAGGATTCGTCGAACTCGGGCTTGCCTTCATATCGCTTCATGTAACTTCCCACTGCTTTGTCTCTGCCCTTTAGGATTTCGGGATTTACTTCAATCCCTGCCTGGTGCAACGCTTTTACGACCGCTTCAGGGGCTGGGGGGCACGTTTTGACAGCAATCATGTTCTTTATATCAGGACTGTTCTTATTCGCCTCATACATGCACTTGCCCAAAAGGATTGTGTTTTTCCGATCCGGTGTGGGTTTCATGATCTTGCCTGACAGGATTTCCACATCGTCCCACGGTTGCCTCTTCCATGCGTGAGCTATGGCTGTGAGCACAACGCCTGTGATCCCGGAACAGTACGTGCACAGACTCGAGTCGTATTTGGGATATGAGAGACCTTTTATTCCCAGCTTTGCCATCGGAGCCGGCAGAGTGCCACTTTCAGTATACGCGAAAGTGTACTCCAGGTTCATTGACACATTTTCGATCTTTTCTCCCACTATCTCCAAGTCAGACAGGTCCGACGTTCTGTTCATATCTTTGGCCGCGTATGCCAGGTGAGGCACCTGGGACGGTTGGTATCCTAGAATCGTCGCCCCCACCTTGTCCGCGGAAAGCATATCCGGGGACGCCACCAATATGTTGCTTCTCCTGATTTTACCGTCAAAAGAAGGGCCCCGCTCATTGGTATAAATGCCGTCAAGAATGGTGAACGACGGCGGAATCTTGTTAGCCAGTTTCGACACCATGTAATGAAGATCCCTTTCAGGGTCTGCAGAGTGGCATTTCTTACGAGAATTGATGTCTATGGTGCCCTTGATGTTCTTGATTCCGAGGCTTACCACTGCTTGAGCATGAGTCTTCATAACCGGGACATTCACGACAAAATCGCTATTGAGAATGTCCGTATTCATAGAAAGCTCCACTCCCCCGCCCAGGTCCACTTTTTCAAAGGGCCTCTCGAACACGTTTATGCTTTTGACTCCGTAGCGCTTCTTGAGGATGCCATAGCCAAGGGTTTCAAAGGCGTGGGCCGCTGTTTCGCAATCCTTCGAGTCGTACACCACGGTGCCCTCGCCGATGCTGATGTCATCGATCCCTCGATCCTTGAGCAAGCAGACCATGTCGTTGATTACACGGGAGGTTGTTATTACCCCCCACTTAGGAAACGGAACCAGCCGAGTCCAAAAGACGATATTCGGTTTTACGAAGACTTTGGATCCACTGGGGAGATGTCCAAGTCCGTCGCAGAGGTCAACGGCCTTCTTAACCGATTCCACCGGTTTCTCGTAACGAACTATTGCCACTTTGGGCATTCCCATTTACAAACCTCCACTTCGGATTATAGCTATACGGTGACACATTGAAACTGCGCCAAAAGCCTCTTTGAGAAATGCCAACAAAGGCACGCCGATCGGCAGGGGTTCCGGTGTACTGCCTTTTTCAATGCGTGTCAGGATAGTCGATCAACCCTTCGGTTTGGCCTCTTCCTCAGCCTTCAAAATCTTACGAAGTATCTTCCCTATAGCGGATTTGGGGAGCTCCTCCCTGAACTCGACCGACTTGGGAACCTTGTACGCCGCGAGCTTCTCCTTACAAAAAGCGATGATCTCCTCACCAGTCGCTGTCTCTCCCGGCTTAAGAACTATGTAGGCCTTGAGTGTCTCTCCTCGATACTCGTCCGGGATACCTACGGACACCGCGTCCAGCACCTTGGGATGCTCAAAGAGCACCTCGTCGATCTCCCGCGGGTAAATGTTGAATCCACCAGCGATCACCATATCCTTCTTTCTATCTACAATGAATATATAGTCGTCCTCGTCACGGATCACGATATCGCCAGTACTCAGCCACCCGCCCTTGAGCTGCCCCGCTGTCTCTTCAGGATCGCCATAATACTCTTTCATGACTAGGGGGCTTCTGATGAGAAGCTCGCCCGGCTCGCCTGCCTTTACCTCTTCCAATCCTTGCTCCACATCCACTATCCTGATGTCGGTGTCGGGAAACGGGATGCCGATGCTGCCGACTTTCTTGAGGCCCATGATGGGGTTGGCAATCCCCAAAGATGTTGTCTCGCTCATCCCCCAACCTTCGCTGAAAAAGATTCCCATATCTTTGATCTGCTCGATGAGTTCCATAGGCATGGGCGCCGCGCCCGAGTTCAGGAGACCCAGCTTTCTTCCCAGATCCAGCTCCGCCACTTCGGGATGGTTGATTAGAGCTGTAATCATGGTAGGCACAGCGGGAAAGAACGTGATCTCCTTGAAGTTTGCGAGGGTCCCTACGATCTCGTCGACCTGGAACCGGGGGATCAGGATCTGAGTGGCACAATTGAGCATTGCCCAATTCATGACGACGATGTTCCCGTACACGTGGAAGAACGGGAGTACTGCCACCACGCTGCGCCGTTCGTACGGTGTGAGACTGGTTGTGGACGAGCCCCACAAGACGCACTGGAAGGTCGCGGCCACGAGGTTCGCGTGCGTGAGGACCGCGGCCTTGGGGAGGCCCGTGGTTCCCCCGGTGAACTGAATCATACAGGGATCTTCTGGGTTCACCTGAACCCGCGGGCGCTTGGTCTCCGTGCAGCCCTCCAGCAGTTCGGAGAAATGATGCCATTTCGGATCGAGTTCCAGGCTCTTCTTAGTACTCTGCCCGATGCCAGCGATGAAGTCCGTCGGCTTGGTGACGATCACTAGGGGAATCTCCACCTCCTGACAAAGCGTGCGGATATTAGGAAGGACCGCATCGAAGGTGAAAAGAGTAGTCATCCCCGTCTTCTCGGTCGCTTGTTTGAGTTCCGAGGCCGTGTACATCGGGTTCAAGTTCACCACTATGGCTCCCAGAGAGAGGGCCGCGTAGTTGGCAATCAGGTACTGGGGGCAGTTTGGGAGGTTCATGCCGACCCGATCTCCCTTCTGCACGCCCAGCTTTCCCAGAGCATTGGCCATGCGCAACACGAGGCTGCGGAGTTCCCAGAATGTCATCTCGGTCCCGTAGAAATTGAGGGCGGCCTTGTCGGGATACGAGTTCGCGGGGATGCCGAGTAAATCGTGGAGTGGGATACGAGGGTATCGGATTGTTAATGGGACGTTGTAGTCATAGTGCCGCTGCCAGGGCCTAGATTCCATGGTCGTTACCTCCATTCAGTGCAGAATTGGAAAAACGCCACCCGGAAGTGTGCAGCATCCGTGATAGTGATAGGTATTACTACATGCTTTATGAAAAAGTCACGCGAAATTAATCGTATATCCATCACTAAGAAAGATTATGTTTGACAGTCCGATCTCGGTATTTTATAAAATGCACTCATTACCAATTCGACCTTCCCTCTTGGGACGGACTCGAGCGCCTTGCCGGAAGCTGCTTCTCCCACCTGACAAAGAGGGAGAACGAGCTCCTCACAAGGAGGCGTATAGTGAAGATCAGCGAGCTGGCTAAGCAGACGCAGGTGTCTAAGGAAACCATCCATTATTACGTCCGCGAGGGCCTTCTGCCCCAACCCAGGAAACTGAGGAAGAACGTCGCAGAGTATAACGCGAGCTATGTGGAGCAAATCCGGCTCATCAAGGAGCTCCAGGACCACTGCTTTCTCCCCCTCTCGGTGATCAAAAGGATTCTTAAGTTCGAAAAAGGCTCACCTGAGCGCGAATGGTTCCTCCAACTTCACACAGACTACTTTCGCCCTGTGGATAAGCTTCTCCCCACGGAGATAGTGGGGGAGGAGCAGTTTCGAAAGGCCACCGGCTTGGGTTGGCGGTGGCTGGCCAAGATGGAAGAATGGCGCATCATAACTCCGGAGATCCGGAACGGTAAAAAGATCTATTCCCAAGATGACCTGACATTAGGCAAGGTCATCTTGGACATGGATCGGATCGGATTGGGACCTAAAGACGGTTTCGACCCGGAGGCGCTAAAGTTCTACCGTGATATGTTCCGAGAAATCGTGGTCATGGCCCACAGGTACTATTGGCAGGGCGGGTTGGGTGAGCTATCTCCGGCTGAACACGCCCTGCGATCGGTACAAGCCAGGGACATAATGGGCGTCTTCTTTTACCATCTCTATCGGAAGCTCTCCCGCGAGGTTCACGAACGCATGACTTTGTCCCTCATGGAATCCAAGACAGAGGAGAATGGGCAGTCTCAGACGTTGACCACGTCCTGACGGGAAGGATGGTTGTGAGCGCCAGAATATGATTTGGCGTTCAAAGATAGCGTGAGTCTCATCTCATTAAACAAATGTGTGCGCATAAAAACAGTCGCTTGTAGTTCCCTGTAACCGTAATCCTCGACCCTAAAGCTTCGAGCAGGGTCTTGGGAACGAAAGTTAGGCCAATTCAACCAAAGGGGAGCAAAGCGATGAGGTACAGGAAAGGATTCGTCGGTTTTGTCTTTGCCCTGGAGGCGGCTTTGCTGTTGGCCTGGCCTGCTGCCGATACATGGGCACAGGCAGCGAAAGAAGTGGTAACAGAGATTTCAGGGCCGCTTAGCGGAGTTGCTGTGGGATATGGGCAGGACTGCGCGGATGGGAGGAAATGGCGATTAAGGGAATCAATGCTGCCGGAGGTATAACTGCTGGCCATGAAAAATACTTCTTCAAACTGGTCAAGTTAGACGATCAAGAGGATCCCTCAGAGGCGGCTAACAACTCGCGCGAGTTACTGGATCACTCCAAGGCTCCGGGCGTCTTTGACCCTGTCTTAACACCTTGGCGGCCATGACCAGGATCAACTAGGAAAAGGGGCACGAGTTTCTCCTCATGGCCAATGCCAGCCCACCTAAGGTGATCGAGATGGTCAACAAACTGCTGACCTCGGTTCCTCCTCCATTCACGGTGTACGTAAAGAGCTTTTCCGATCTCGCTCTGGAAAAGGAGTGGCCAAGGCAGCCATGGTGGTGACCCACGGAGCGTACGGGAACTAGTGGCGGTATTTTAGGGTTGGAGGAGCCGTCGAGTAGCCGATGGAGACCCGGAAAAACTCCAAGTTGGCAAGTGCGCCGCATAATTCCGGTCGGTATGCTTGACAGTGGCCCGGCGCTCCAGGGGTTTGAGAGCAGGTGAAAGCACTCGCTTCCGGCTTGACCTTAACGACGCACCTGCCCAAAGGCAATTTGAATTCCCATGTATGCGCATGTGTAAGTGGCCTCGAAGAGGGCTTTTAAAAGAAAATGGCATAGAAAGGGGGTGAAAGCACAGTCTGTCGAACTCTGAAGTCCTGGATCAACAACCTCAACTGTTTGTGGAATTTCACAATGGAGGTAAGTACTATGGAAGCACACGCACTAGAACCTCGTTGGGGGCAGCCTGTAACAGGGATTATCTCCTTCATCGTCATCACCGTGTTTGCATGGATCATCTGGTACATATTTAGTGATCCACGCGGTCCGTTTCATTCGTTTCCTTATCCCTTTCTCCTGTATATTGGCGGGATGATCATTGTCGGTCTTTGGCAACATGTGTCTTTCGGACATTGGCCGTTCCAAGGTTTGCCGCAGCCTCTCCGCGGCATTGTGGAGACCGTGGTGAACCTTGTTGTAGTTTGGCTCTTGATACACGTGGTCTTCTATAAAATATTGGGAGCAGGATTCAACTTCTTGAGCGAACCTCATCTGGAAGCTCTTGCCGCTGCCGGGAAGACCGCCATGCCGGCTGGTTGTGGACAAACTCTCACTTACGATGCCTTGATAAACCCGAATGCTCGGTTTGGAGAAGCGGCTGTGGTTTGCTTCGTGTTGATCGGCTTTTTCAGCTATGCTTTTACTGCCGTTCTTTTCGAAAAATGGCCTGTTTACCCGAGCAACCTGCAACAGCCTCAGGCCGGCTTTTGTGAATTGGGCTGGTGCACCATGTTGACAGTTTTTTTCTATACCGTTCTGATCGTGCCTTTCTGGGGCCTGATCTTCGGTGTAGTTTTCGGGAAGTCCTACGGGCTCAACATCCCCTGGTGGGGAGGCATAGCCGGAACCGTCCATGTCGACTGGGTGGTCGGATGGTGGCAATGGATGATTGTAGTCCTTTTCATGGGGCCCCAGGTCTGGCGAATGAAGCCGTGGACGAGCATAAAAATCCCCCAGCCTTGGAAGGGCTGCATCTCGTTCATTTTGGTCGTGATCGTTTCATATGCCCTTGCGGTGATTTGTATGAGAATTGCACCGCTATGGTTGAACATGAATGAGGTTATACAACATCTTCCTCCGTCGGACGCGGGAAATCCAACGCGGTTTCTTTGGCATCATGCTGCTGACATCGCCGGATTTGGCCTCTTGCCCCCAATCGTCTGGTCTCATTTTTTCGACGACATGGTTCCCATGGAAAACAAGGACTCGTGGAGGGCATTCTGGTTCAGAACGGTTGGGGTCGTCCTATTGATGGCACTAGGTTACGTTTTCTATTATGTAATCAACTGGGGTCATTGGGGCCTTGGCATTCAACATATGGCCGGTCCGATGAGTGAAAGAGTGTTGGACGGGGCGCCCATAATATGGAACGTATGGTGGATCATCCCGTTTCTTTGGAATGAATGGTTCTTCGAAAAGTGGCCTTTTTGCGTGCATGCCGATCATTAAATGGTCTTTTTTGCACTGAGATCAAAACCCTGGAGGCTGCCGCTGTTCGTTGCGAAAGAGGAAAGGAATTAACCTGGCTGATGTCAAACTACCTGCCCTGTTGGCTCGTGAGAGATATGCTAGAAGGCCCCTCTCGGCGACTCTTTGAGATGCCGGAGGGGGCCTTCTGAACTGTTTGGCATGCGGTGCGATCAGTCTGCTGAAAATCTGTATGGCTCTACAAGGGCGTGAAAGGGGCTAAAGGCTGATTTCAACAACATTAGGGTAGAAATCAATGAGGCGTTCTCTGTGGTGGCTCTGAACTGCATCAAAGAACTGGGGCTTGACCCGGATAAGGTCTCGGTGGCATTTCTCCCCCCAACACAGTTCACCCCCCTTGACCCAATCAGGTGCTTCAGGTGGGTGGGTTATACAATTCATTACGAACCGCCCTTCTGAACACCCAGTTTATCTTTTATGGACTGGGACACATTTTCCTGCACTAGCTCCGATTTTCTCACCGAGTCAGTCTGCGCCCTGTTCCGACTCGCTCACGTTCCAACCTGATTCTACGCCACGCCTAGTCTGGTATGAATTCATCTTCTTTCGTAATCCCCTCGCAGGCTTCGTGTTCGCGATTCTGACGGCTTTTCAGGTCTTGCCCAAGAGAAAGGGCATTACCATAAGATTGTCACCGTGCGTGCCCGCTCCCGCCTGCATCTTCCCCTCTTCTCTATATTTGAGGGTCAAGAGGGTAAATCCTGATGGATTGACCTGATCAAGAGAAACAAGTCATACGCACGAGGTTTGTCCCCACGAGCTCATATCAACAATCAGGCGGCGGAATCGGATTGATCGTGCTTTCCGCTTTCTTCTTTATCCTTTCTTCTTTCCCCCTTCTTATATTTGAGGGGTAAGTGGGGCAATCATGAAGGGATAGAAAAC
>JBKQMK010000171.1:0-5485 GCA_052146735.1 Desulfomonilaceae bacterium
ATATTATTCGGTTTCTCTGCTACAAGGACTTGTACATCCACTTAATAAGACGGTTCCTTGTATCAATAAGGTGCTTCCGCATTATCTTCTCGGCCTTCTCTGGCTTATTTTCTATGATGGCTTGAAGAATCTTCCTGTGATCCCTATTCGAAGCGGCAATCTGACCTGGCACAAAAAAGCTTCGAAAACCAAAAGCTTTTATACTGAGCCTCACGTTGTCGGCCACTTTCATGAGACGGCTATTTTCACTGTATGAACAGAGCAGAGAGTGGAACTCATTGTTGTAATCAGCATATGAAGCTGGCTCATTGATAGCCTCCATCTTTTCGAGGACGGCCTCCAGGTTCTCAAGCTGTTCGGGCATTACACAAAATGTGACGATTCTTACCGCCATTCCATCAAGAACGCTAAGAAGATCGTATAAGTGCTGAATATCATTTCGTGTGAATTCAGATACCACGGCCCCAACGTTAGGAGTGATCTTCACGAACCCGTCGTGTTCAAGTTTTCGCAACGCCTCCCTGATCTTGTTTCTCTTTACACCAAAAAGCTCGCACAACTGAACCTCGACAAGCCTCTGGCCCGGTTTCAGCGACCCTGTTGCTATGGCCGTCATAATCTCTTCTGCAACCTCACGGCATCCTTTGGTGGCTTTTTCTGCAGTCGTGGTTTCCATGTCAGCTCAAATCGCAGTTGTTGTGCCTGGAAAACGAATTGTCGACAATTACTGAAATAATTGTTGACAATCTGCTCCCGCCTGGTGATATATATCATTAACAAAAATTGGCTGTTTGAACAAGAATACTCGGCCACAGCATTGAAACATAGGAAAGTTCTTAATCAGTGCAGGAGAAGTGAGAGCCTTGACCATGAGCCCTAGAATCGAAACGTGCCCTATGCTCCGGCAGAGATTGCCCATGCTCCTATCCATCCATGGAGAGCTGGGGCATGCATGGGGCATCTAAGTCTACACCCAATTGGAGAGTGTCCAATGAGCCGAAGAAAGACGGTGACGACAGAAAATCCTGAGAGCATAGCCTGAAGACCTCTAATATAGCAAAACCGCCTCATAATTTTGGGCCACAGGTGACTCATGAACACAGGACCCTGGTACGCCGTTGGAGCTTACGCGACTTGGGGTTTATTGCCCGTCTACTTGAAATGGCTTCAACATGTCCCGGCATCGCAGCTAATGTGCCACCGTGTTCTATGGTCCTGGATTATGCTGTGTGGCGTAATCCTCGTCTCACGCCAATGGAGGGCTTTCTATGGGGCACTGCGGACACCTCGTGTCGCCAAAGTGTACTTCGCAGCGGCGATGCTCATCGGCGTCAATTGGCTGGTGTATGTGTGGGCGGCGAATTCAGGATTCATAATTGAATTGAGCCTCGGATACTTTATCGGTCCGCTCGTCAGTGTCCTTCTGGGCGTAGTCCTGCTGCGTGAAAACCTACGCCTATGGCAGTGGGTTGCCATCGGATTCGCGACGGCAGGCGTACTTTATTTGACGCTCGCCTATGGCCATCTCCCCTGGATTGCTCTGACCCTGGCATTCAGCTTCGGCACTTACGGTCTGGTGAAAAAAATCGCTCCGCTTGGTTCACTTTATGGTCTCACGCTGGAGACAGGGATACTGCTTGTTCCTGCACTTCTCTATCTTTTGTATTCGAATAGCATCGGCCAAGGCGCATTTCTCCACACCGGCGTGGATTCGGACGTACTGCTCGTCGGCACAGGAGTAGTAACGGCTGTTCCTCTTCTGATGTTTGCTACGGCAGCACCGCGTATCCCGCTCTCGTTGTTGGGCGTGCTGCAGTATATTGCGCCGACATTACAATTCCTGCTTGGTGCACTGGTCTACAAGGAGCCGTTTACATACTCACAGTTCATCGGCTTTGCCAGTGTATGGGTAGGGCTGATTATCTTTGGGGCTGAGGGATTTTTCGCTGGCAAGGCATCGTGAGAATCGCAGTCCCGAGTCAACGATTTTTTCTTCTAAACTCAGTCACAAGTATCTCCACTCCTTGCATTCCGATTCTCTTCACCGACCCGCCCCGAATATCCTGCCGATCTCGCCTCGACGGAACAGAGAAGAATCGAATCCGCCAATCGCAAACACTAAGGATGGGACTTGGTGCTGTAACTACCGCATTTTACTGAACCGCCACCGCTGCGACTGGTAAGGCGAAATGCGTCTTTTGCCCCACTGGGCTGAGGGAAACACAAGGGAACTGTTGCTCCGATAGCGGCTTGAGCAGGATAAGATTTTGGACGGGGCCAAAGGGAAGGCTATTGCTGACCTGCGTTCTCGCACAACCAGAACGCCGTAGATGCGCGGGCCAATTTGCGAATAAATCAACATGCCCGAAAGTGGAAATTTGCGCAGATCGCGTCTCAGGTGCCTTATGATTCGCGTGTTGTGTTGTCTCCGAATTAGCCGTCCGCACAGTACTTTCATGGTCGGTATTGAATCGGAGTACCATGAAGGTCTGGAATTCCAATCTTCATGAATTCGCTTCTGATGAGGGCCACAAGATGAGCCGCATAATAACAGCTATTCAATCTGTCCTATTCCTCTACCGATCGCAGGCCTTCACACTCGAAGGGCCAGTGCAGCTCTAATCAGGTTCCAGACCAGACATTCTGGCCGCGTGCGCAATCCTTCTACATTCCGGACACAACTTCTGCTGAAATTGATAGCCCGGGACGTTGATGCGGTTGCCCACGTGCTGCAAGAAGATTTTCGGCGAGAAGTACGAACCGCATCCCTCGCATCGCTCCATCTTTATCCTGTTGATGACGGTGCCGCACATGAGCAGGAGTCGCTCGTCGCCCTGATCTTCAATTTGGAGTGCGCCAGTCGGACAGATGTTGACGCATGAGCCGCAGCCGATGCAATGAGGCAGTCCATGGACGTCTTCATCTAGAATCAAAGAACTTTCATCCGAGTGATAGAAACGGATGGCTGATACCCCCAGCTTGTCAGAACAAACTTCCACACATTTTCCGCAGCGCTCGCACACGTCACAACGCATGCATCTTTTTGCTTCTTCCCTTGCGGCTGATTCGTTGAGACCAAGCTCCACCTGATCGAACGTTGTCATCCGCTTTTGGAGACTGATAAGCGGTATCTCTTGGCGCTGAATGAAAGCTTTGTCCCGGTACGTCATGCGAATCGGTTCCACCATGCGTCGTGGTCGCGGCACTATTCGGTTATCCACAACTTCGCTTCTGAGGTACGCGTGGATACCTTGCGCGGCTCTCTTTCCGGCTCCTATTGCCTGGACCACCGTCGCAGGACCTGTAACCGCATCGCCGCCTGCAAATACATCGCCAATGTTGGTCTGTTGGCTGTAGGGCTCTGCCTTTATTGTCTCCTTCCTGGAGAGTTTCAAATTTCCAAGACCCTGCAGATCCAGTATATGCGGCCGCTGACCGATCGCAGATATCACAGCGGCTACGGGCATCTTGTAAGCTGATCCGGCGATTGGAATCGGCCTTCTACGCCCGCTTTCGTCGGGTTCGCCGAGTTCCGCCATGACGCATTCGATTGATTCCAGGTGGCCGTTTGAACCGAGGATTCTTGTTGGAATGGTCAGCTGATGAAAGTGAACGCCCTCTTCAGCAGCCTGTATGATTTCCTCGAAGTGCGCAGGCATTTCCGCCCTGGTTCTGCGATAGAGGATGCTCACGGACGAGCATCCCAGACGAACGCAGGTTCTGGCCGCATCAATCGCGGCGTTTCCGCCTCCCACAATGGCCACGCTTTCCGCGGGTTTGATTTTCTTTCCGAATGAGATGTCCTTGAGAAAAGTGAGAACGTCCATCACCTGGGGAAAGTCATCTTCTCCTTCAATTCCTAACCTGCTGCTATGCCACGCTCCGATGCCAAGAAAGAAAGCCTTGAATCCTTCATAGCGGAGTTGATCCAGCGTAATGGTTTGCCCGACACTGGTGTTCAGGACTATCTCCACACCCATTTCTTGGATCGCGTCGACTTCTCTACGTACTACCTCTCTCGGAAGCCGATATTCGGGTATCCCGGTCACCATCATCCCGCCAACCTCCAGGAAGGCTTCAAAGACCGTCACAGGATAGCCTTTCCGTGCCAGGAAATAGGCCGCGGTAAGCCCTGCAGGACCGGAACCTACGACAGCCACCTTCTCGTCGAAGCGATTCTCGGGCTTCGGGTTTTTGTAGCCCTTGCCCGACATGGCCATTTTGGCGCCAAAACCCTTAAGATCCTTTATACAGAGCGCCTTATCAAGATGGCGTCTCTGACACCAGGTTTCGCACGGGTTCGGGCATATCAGACCGCAAACCCATGGAAACGGATTGTCTTCCCGTATTACTTTGATAGCCTCGTCATAGCGACCCTGTCCGATCAGGGCAACATAAGAGGGAACGTCTATCCCCGCTGGACAATTCAGTTGGCACGGAGCGGAGGACTCTCTCTTGAGGCCTTCCGAATCGTACACCATGCGTGTTTTGTCCGCTGCCGGTCCTGGACGAAATAGCAGATTTTCGCACTGCCTAAATTCCCTGGATTCAATCAAGAAACTACTCCATGGATATCAACCTGCTCTTATTCTATCTCTCTCAGGCAGAAGAGGATCTGTCAAGTTCATTATCTCTCTTGCCCGGTTGCGGTAACTGACCGTGACAGAGGCTACTTCTCTGAAGTCCAGCACTCTGTATTTGATTCTCTAGAAAATAAGACACCCAGCAGCGCGCAGCTTTATGAAAGAACCCACGCATCTCAATGAATAATCTGTGACAAGAAGATCAAATTCCACGTCCGAAAATCTACTTTGCATCAACGCGAGACCGATGATGCATTCGCACCCTGGGCTCTATAGAAATGACGGGCACCACTCCGGAGCCAAAAAGGATGGCCCCATAGCGCGCTCGATCATCTTGCTCATCCGATTGAACCTCCGGAGTTATTTGATGTGCGTTTCGTCAGGACGGTAGACCAAATCGGCGTCCAGATCGTAGGTCCACGGGGCACCCGAGTTCTTCCAGCCGTTCCTCATCCTCTTTCCCTGGAAGTAGCTCTGATCGTCGGTAACAAGGTCACCTTCAAAACTGTCCACCATGTTGTAGGCGTTGGAGAATCCCGCCTTGGCCAGAGCATTCACCGCTTCTGAAGCCCTGTCCCCGGATCTGCACATGATGAGGATTGTGTCAGTAGGACTGTAGTATTTCTTGACCTGCGCCACGAAGTCTGGATTTTCACCCAGGTCGAATGCCTTTTTTTCTGAGTTCCATTGCCCCTTCCAGATCTTGAATGGGATATTCCGAGCCATGGGTGGGTGTCCTACGAACACGTACTCCTCTGGGGTTCGAACGTCCAGAATCTTGACCTGCTGAGGTTTTGACCGCCACATGTCGTAGGCTTCAGCGGCAGTCACGTACTTGCCAAGGGTTGTCCTCTTCTTGGGGCTCTCAGGCTCCCCCGCTGCATAGGAAAACGAGTAAGTCC
>JBKQMK010000172.1:0-14588 GCA_052146735.1 Desulfomonilaceae bacterium
CGAAAATTACAGTTGACGAGAGTTGACGGGATGGCTAGGCTGAAAAGGTTGAGAAGAATGCTTCCTTACGTAAGATGGAATAACAATCCGGCTCTCTCTGGTTTTCCAAGAGAGACGAGAGCATGCCATTTGGATTGAAGCGCCGCAAAAAACAGCCGAAGAGATCAGGCACTTGGTAAGACAAATTATGATCACAGCGGGCAAGCTTAAGGTTCCGCTGGAAGTGGACATCAAATGACGATCTACGAGCCCTTTGTTGATGCCCCGCTTAGGGTGCCTCTTTGAGAGAATTCACTCTGTTTGACCTGCACGTGCTGCTACAAGTAATCTTCCAGTAACGAAGCCGATTTGTAATTTTTCTACCGATCCAGAACAGGCGCATCCCCCGATGGTGAACCGAAAGGGTGCAGCGAAGATCTTGCTATGACCCGCGTTCTCGCGACCCACTGTAGCATCACACGCCTAGATACGCTTCGCGCACTCTGGGATCGTTCAAGAGGTCCCTTCCCGGACCTTCCTGGATTACCTTGCCCGTTTCCAGCACGTATGCTCGGTGCGCCAATTCGAGACTCTGCTTCACGTTTTGTTCCACGAGGAGAACCGAGATGCCCTGGAGATTGATTTGCTTCACGGTCCGGAAGAGTTCGGCTACCACCAATGGAGCCAAACCCAACGACGGCTCATCCAGCAACAGCAACTTAGGTTTCGCCATGAGTGCCCGTCCAATGGCCACCATCTGTTGCTCACCACCCGAGAGGGTCTTAACCTTCTGCTTTGCACGACGAAATACCGGCGGGAACAATTGGTACACCCAGTCTAGCGTATTTTGGCGTTCCTGACGCGCTCCAGCGGGAAAAGCACCGAGTTCCAGATTGTCGAGAACAGTCATCTCCGGGAACAGCAGCCGATCTTCAGGAACAAGGCACAATCCGCGCGCCACCACGTGGTGTAACGCGAATTGATGAACGCTTTCTCCCATGTAGTGCACCTGGCCGGAGGATGGCCGAAGAAGTCCCTGAATCGTCTTGAGTGCCGTGGTCTTACCCGCGCCGTTGGAGCCTAGGAGCGCAACTATTTCCCGCTCCTTCACCCTCAACGACACGTCCCACAAGACGTGTAGCGGGCCATAGTGAACGTTCAGATTCACGACATCAAGCACTCGGTCCTCCCGGGGTGGGTTCGTCACGGCCAAGATAAGCCTCAATAACCTGTTTGTCTTTGACTACCGCTTCTGGACGATCATAGGCGAGTTGTACACCAAAATGTAATACCAATACGGAATGACACAGCTCCATCACCACTCTCAGGACGTGCTCTATCATGACAACTGTGATCCCTCGCCGCTGAATCTCCCGAATCGTGTCAATGACGTGTGCCGCTTCACCCGGGGACAAGCCTGAGACCACTTCGTCCAACAAAATCACTGAGGGATCTGTGCCGAGGGCTCGAGCAATTTCCAGGTGTTTTTTCTCGACCAACGTAAGGTTTGCAGCTGGTTGATTCGCTTTTGCCGCCAATCCGACGAACTCCAACTCGCTCATGGCCAAAGGCACCCGCCGGTTGCGACGTGGGCGCGAGCCTCGGCCGAAGCAGACGCCTACGAGAACGTTCTGCAAAGCCGTCAGAGAAGCAAAAGGCCTCACAAGTTGGTAGGTTCGAGCGATTCCCAACCTGCAGATCCGATTCGCTCCGATCCCGGAGATTTCTCGACCATTAAAGAAAACCCGGCCCTTGCTTGGCCTAAGCGCTCCGGAAATTATGTTGAAGAGAGTAGTCTTGCCCGCACCGTTGGGACCGATGATGCCTAGAATCCGACCCTCCTCCACCTGGAGGTTTATGTTTGACAGAGCCACGACCCCGCCGAACAGCTTGAATACCTTCTGACATTCCAAGACAGTCGCCATTGGCGCTACACTGCTCTCTACCGGTTCAGGGCTACCCCTGGTAATGCGCCTTGTCTCCTGGCACAAAGCGCTGGATTAAGAGTCCGAACAGTCGGGTTCTCACCAAACCGCCCGGCATAAGCAGACCCACCAAGACCATGACTATCCCATACATGGTCAAATGGAGGTAAGGAATCTGTGTCCACAGAAATTCCTGCAGGAGGGTAAGAAAAAACACGCCGAGGACGGGACCCATTACGGTGCCCGTTCCTCCCAACATAGCCATAACGATGGGACTTAAAGCGATCTCGAGACCGAAAACGGCCGGGGGGCTGATATATGTCACATTCCAGACATATACCCCCCCTATTAAGCCGGCGGGCACGGAACTTACAATGAGGGCCAGACTCTTGTAGAGAGTCGTGGGGGTACCCAGCGCACGGGCAACCTCTTCATCTTCGCGTATGCTCAGGATTGCCAGCCCGAACCGAGATCGTGAGAGTCCCAGGTTTAGGACCACCGTCGCTATGGAAACTGCCACGGAGAGGTAATATGACGTGACGGTATGATCTCCGGAAGGAGTGGAAATACCACCTGCGCCTCCTGTCAGATCTCTGAGATTGTTTGCCAGGATGCCCATCAGGCTAATGAGGCCAAAGGTGGCCAACGCAAAATAAGCGCCCCTCAGGCGAAAAATGGGGTAACTCACCAGCGCAGCGAAGACCGCGGCTACGACACCTGCAGCCGCAAGACATAACCACAGATGGTGGCCCTGGTTAAGCAGTATTGCGGTTGTATACGCCCCCATGCCGAAGAAAGTGGAGTGGCCCAAATTCATGTATCCCATGGAGCCACCCACGATGTCGTAGCTCACGGCCAGCGTAAGGTATACCGCCAGGAGGAACACCCACACGAGAAGATAAGACCCTGCCAGCCACGGCAGGAGAGCGGGAATCGCCAGGGCAAGGCATGCTCCCACCAGAAGTGGTATTCGGTACGGCCCCTTGTTCATTCACTCGATCCAAACAGCCCGAAAGGTCTGATAATCAGTACTGATATCAACAGAACAAACTGGACACAGGGCGACCATTCGGCCCCCACGTAATAGGCGGTGAACGCTTCGGCCAGGCCCAATATGAGACCCCCGACCACTGATCCCACTAGACTGCCCAGGCCGCCGAGCACAACCACGCAAAGATACTTGACTGTAAGGGGAATTCCGATAACCGGCGTGACCGTGAACAGCGTCGCATAGAAGACGCCGGCAGAGGCTGCAAGCGCTGCCCCAAGGCCAAACGTCACCGCTGAAACCTGCGCGATGGGAACACCTACAACCTTAGCTCCCTCTCGACACTGTGTAATCGCTTGAATGGCCCTACCGATAAAGGTTTTCCTCAGGTAAACCTGAAGGACCACGGCCAAAACACAAATGAACAGCAGAATCAGGAGCCTGAGCGAAGACACCACTACCCCGCCTATGTCCAAAGGAGGCAAAGAGTATTCAATACCAGTGATTGGTCGTTGCCAGAAGAAAGCCGTCAAGTCTTCAATGGTAAGTGAGGCCCCCAGGGTGACCAGTATGGAGGACACGAGCAGTTGGTGGGGCGGTTTGTCACTGATGGGTTTCAACAGAAGGACATAGAAGCCTGCCCCAATCAGCACAAAGAGAGGAATGATGAGCACGGCCGCCAGAAAAGGGTTTGTGCCCAAGGTCACAAATGCTGAATAAGCAGCAAGCGAACCGAGCATCAGAAACTCGCCATGGGCCAGGTTCAGAATCTTTAAAACCCCAAAGCTTATGGACAGACCGAAGGCTGCGAGACCATAGATGCCGCCAAGCAATAGGCCCCCGACCAACAGCTGAATCACGTCGGCAAGCATTGCCGTCCCTTCCCGTTCTTGGTGAACCCTACCTATTTCCAGGTCGGTCGGGGATAGACGTGTTCGCCTGTGGCAACCTCTTTGGACCAGATCACCACCCACTTCTTGCCTTGTATCTGTGAGGGGTACGTGTTGATCGAGCCATAACCCGTCTCGTGGAATTGTGCTGGCCCCAGTACCGTCTCCAACTTGAGGCTCTTCAGAGCAGCCATCACGGCCTCGTTGTCGAGAGTCCCTGCTTTCTCGAGAGCGGCCTGGAGTATCTGGAAGCCTGCCACATACGCAGGTGCCCATGGGTACATCGGTTCCGAGATGTTCGCTCTCTTGAGCAGATCAACGATGAGCCCTGAATCACCCAGCTTCATCCCCTCTACCCAATACGATTGCCCGACAACATAGTCCGCCACATCGCCAAGCGGGTCTCGGAAAACCCCGCTGTGATGAATACAGTGGAACTCCCTAGGATTGAGCTTCATCTCCTTGGCTTGTTTCATGAAGTTAATAGCGAAGGGTATGTTGGAGGATACGTACACGATATCTGGATCACTTTTCTTGAGCTTCGTGATAACCGGGGTGAAATCTCGAGCGTCGGCTGGGATTACATCACTCGTAAGAACCTTCAAGCCGGCTTCTTCCGCAAGCTTCTTCGAGCCCTCGAAGACGTCGAGAGGATGAAGCGTGTCCTCGACGACGAAGGAAACGGTCTTGGCCTTGCCTTCCGCTTTGATCATCTCCCAGTAACGGTAGGTGTAACGAGGGCCGAGATCTATGACGCCCACCAGCCATTTAAACCCTCTGGAATAGATCTTTTGGGAATTTGCGCACACCGCGATGAATGGGATCTTGTGATTTTCACCGGCCGTGCTGGCGGCAAAGGTTAAAGGACTACTGTAAGGGCCCAGGAGGAGGTTTGCCTTGTCAACCGTTGCCAGACGCTCGTAATACTTCTTGGTGGTGGCTTCATTGCTAGCGTCGTCATAAATCACGAATTTCACGGGTAGGCTCTTGCCGTATTGCTTCAGTTTGATGCCGCCCTTTTCGTTGACCATTTCGGCCCATGCCTCCATAAGTCGTTTGAATGGCCCCACCTCCGAAGAGAAGTGCCCGCTTTGAGAAACAGTGGCTCCAATCACGATGGCTTCAGGTACATCGGCCGCTACTGCCGGTAGTGCCGCCCAAGAAAGGATCAACCCAAGGCACATTGGCACAATCGCCAAAAATCTGGGGCTCATTTTAACCTCCTCTGTTTTGGATGCGTTCTGAACTCCGGTCCGTCGAACCTGTTCATGCAGGCGACATTCGCCGGCATCCGGAACTGTTTCTTTGGCAACAGCGGAACAGTCAGTCCTCCCTGATCACCCGTCTTGCCTTGCCCTCAAATCTGGGGAGGTCACCTATAGCTGAGATTTCCACTGCCGGGGTGATGCTGATACGGAATTTTACTGTCTCGACAAGTCTGTTGGCTGCTTCCTCGAGCTTTTTTACGGGAATGTCAGATTGGGCCGGTTCTACTCGAATCGTCAGGCGCTTGCCGCTACCCATCCTGGGAACCACCAGCTGGTAGTCGTTGGAGAATTCATCAACTTCGCGAACAAGATTTTCAATAGCAGAGGGAAAGATGTTCACGCCGGCGTATTGGAACATATCGTCAGATCTTCCGAGTACTCCACCGTCCAGTCTCAGAAAGGTCCTTCCGCACTCACACGGATCGAGATTGAAGCGCACGAGATCCTTTATCCTATACCTCAAGAGTGGCATACTTTCACAGCACAAGTTCGAGATCACTAGTTCTCCCACTTCCCCCGGGCTCACCGGCTTTAGCGTCTCCACGTCCAAGCATTCCGCATAGAACTGGCTTTCGATCAAGTGAGTTCCCCTTTGGGCAATGCACTCAAAACCAAAATTGGCGGCCTCCGTCGATCCCAGATCATCATAGCACTTGGCTCCCCAGAGCGCTTCGATGGCTCTCTTCGTTGCGGCCACATTTGCACCCGGTTCCCCGGCCGTGACCACGATGCGCACCTTGGACTCGGTTAATGGTTGCCCCATTTTCACGGCCGTTTCTCCCAGGTGCAGCATATAGGTGGGTGTACCGCACACGACGGTCGCTCCCCACTCGAAAATGTTCCTGACGCGGTCCTGTGAAGATTGTCCTCCTCCTGGAACGATCATGACTCCTTCCTGTTCTAAAGCGGCTGAAAACCCCCACCAGGCAATGTGAAGTCCAAAATTGAACGGAACAAAAAGAATATCTGACCTCTTTATTCCGTAACCGTACATAAAATGCATGAACTCTTCGTAGTAATGAACGGTCCAATCTTTCTTGTTCAGAATGGCTTTCACCGGAATCCCGGTCGTGCCGGAGGTCTGAAATACCCTGACTCCTTGTTCAGGATCAATGCAGATGAAATCCCCCCACGGAGGATGCTCGGCTTGACTTTCCCTAAGCTCCTCTTTCACTGTAAATGGAACGTTCTCAATTTCATCCAGGGTGCGGATATCATCCGGTTTAATTCTTGCCAGGTCAAACTTGCGCTGGTACATCGGACTGCGCTCGTAGACGTACTGCATGCGCTCCCTGAATCGCTTGAGCTGCAGTTCGGCAAGTTTGTCCCTCGAGAGGGTTTCCATTTCTTTGCGCCAGTAGGTAACCTCTTCCATCTTTGACCTCTTGTAAGTGTATCCATGCAGTGGTGTGACATCCGACAAATACGGCTTAACATCAAGACGTCAGCGCTTACCCATGTCACTTGATCTTACCCAGCCCTCGCAAGATCTTCTCCGGTGTGAAGGGGGTGGAATTAACCCTCACTCCTACCGCGTTGTAAACCGCATTGGCGATAGCTGCCAATATAGCTGAGACGAGACCCTCTCCTACCTCTTTGGTCCGGTACGGTTCCCCTACCTGGTAACTCTCGGTGACCACATCGATGTGTTCCGAAACGGCCACATTGTGGATACATGGCATGTGGTAATCGAGCCAATTCGTGTTAACGGTGCGACCTTCCTTCATGACCACCTGTTCCATAAACGCATGTCCAAGTGCCATGGAAACTTGGCCATCAACTTGTCCTTCGACCAGCAAAGGATTTATCGGAAAGCCGCAATCGTGGGCCGTCACCGCGCGCAGAAGGCGTACCAGCCCCGTTTCAGTGTCGACTTCCACCTCGGCTACTTGGGCGTCGAACGCGTAGTTTTCGCTCCACCGGCCTTTGGTCGTGGCTAGACTCGGATGCATGGGTTCGTCCCGCATGGTCCGCCAGTGGCCCTCGGCAGAAATCGGCTCGCCTCTGTTCTTGCGGATACTCGCAGCCACCAATTGCGAATAGGTGAGCCGTCTGTCCGGAGATCCCACGACGTGGACGCTCTTATTTTCCACGATGAGATCTTTGACATTGGCTTCCATCTCATCTGCCGCGATCTCCAAGAGCTTCTTGCGCACCTGACTCCCGGCCTCTCTCGCAGCATTGCCGGAAACGTACGCATGGCCGCTTATCCATGAGCCGATATCCACCGGCGTGGTCTCCGTATCGCCAGCAATCATCTCTATCTCGTTCACAGGAACCTTGAGTTCTTCGGCCACGATCTGAGAAACAATCGTCTCCGCCCCCTGCCCGATATCCATGGATCCTGTCAACACCGTGACCGTACCGTCGTCGTTCATTTTCACACCCACGGACGAACTGTTCGGATAAATGAGAGAACCACTGAAATAGGCGCTTACCCCTATGCCAATGCCCCTGCGGTATCGGTCCGCCGAAGAGGCCTTCGACTGGTTTTTAGCGTATGTCTCCTTGAAACGAGTATGCTCGGCTGCCTTCTGAACGCATTCAACAAGCCCACAGTTGTGTACATTGTCACCGTTTGGAAGCTGCTCTCCCGGCTGACGAGCGTTCTTGAGCCGTATTTCAATGGGATCTAAGCCAAGTTCTTGTGCAATCATGTCCAACTGCGACTCAACGGCGAAGCGTAGTTGCGGAGCTCCGTGGCCTCGTTGGGGACATCTAACCGGGTTGTTTGTGTATACTGCGTATCCATCCCATTTGAGATTGGCCACGCGGTATGGAAGCATAGCGAATCCCCAGGTCAGGAAAATGACCACCACCCCGCTGCCGCGGTAAGCACCGCAGCTATTAATGACCTTGAACTGCTGGGCCACAATTGTCCCGTCCTTTTTCACCCCAATTTTGACCTCTGTCCAGAGTGGTTGGCCGTGACGGTACACTGAGAAGATCTCTTCTCTCGAGGCCACGATCAGCACCGGACGGCCGGCTTTCATGGAGAGCAGGCAGGCACAATACTCGTGAGCAAACAGATCGATTTTCCCGCCAAAGGCCCCGCCCACATATGCTTTGTGTACCCGGACGGTCGATTGGGGCAACCTCAGGGCTCTGGCGAGCTTGGCACGCTTGATGAAAGGCCCTTGAGATGATGTCCAGACGTTGAGCTTGCCGCTAGGTTCGAAGCTCGCCAGTGTGCACTGAGGCTCCAGGTACCCGTGGGTCCTGAGGTGGCTCTCGAAACGTCCCTCCGTCACATAGTCCGAGCGTGCGAAGCCCTCTTCTACGTTGCCCCATGATGACTCAGTCTTCCCCGCAATGTTGGGAAACGGGTCGGAGATCTTTGGATGTCGCGGATGAATCTCGGGTGCACCCGGTTTCATAGCTTCAAAGGGATCGAATACGGCCGGTAGTGGTTCATACTCCACGTCTATCAGGCGGAGAGCCTCCTCAGCGGCGTATTCATCGGTGGCTGCAACCGCGGCCACTTCCTCCCCGACATATCGAACTCTGTCTAGGGCCAGACAGTACTGATCAGGAGGGTACCTGGGAGTTTCCACGAAACCGTGCATTGCCCCGTTCGTGTCGTGGCCTGTGATGATCGCCTTGATTCCGGGCACGCCGCGTGCCCTGGATGTGTCAACATTTACGATGCGAGCGTGCGGATGCGGGCTGCGAAGTATTCGACCCACCAGAGTTCCGGGCAGGTGGATGTCCGCGGTATATAGGGCCTTCCCGGTGACTTTCTCAGGGCCGTCTTTGCGAAGAACGCGTTTGCCGACGTAATCGAGTTCGTTCATGTCTGATTTTCCTCATGGGCCTGACGAGAAGACTGCTGGACCACCTCGTTCACTGCCTCTATGATTTTGTTGTACCCTGTGCACCTGCAGAGATTTCCTTCCAGCGCCTTTCTTATGTATGTTTCGGTAGGATTGTTGTTCTCCTGGAGCAACGCGGTCACAGAGAGCACCATGCCCGGAGTGCAGAACCCGCACTGAACGGCACCTTTTTCCAGGAAGGCTTCCTGTACAGATGTGAGTACGTTTTCCTTCGAAAGTCCTTCTATGGTGGTAATGGCCATGCCCTGGCATTCGGCGGCCAAGGTCAGACAGGAGAGAATGGGCTTTCCGTTCGCTAGTACCGTACAGGAACCGCATTCTCCGGTACCGCATCCTTCTTTCGTCCCCGTTAACCCCAGGTGCTCCCGGAGCACCTCCAGTAACGTAACTTGAGAGTTCAGAGCCAATTCGTAGCGTTCACCGTTTATAGAAAGCTCTATTAGCTTTTTCATACTCCATCTCCCTCAACCGGGGTACGGCCCGCGGTTACTAATTACTGATCGGCCCATCTATGGCTAAGGCCAAGGCGTCCCGTGATTGAACCTCCACGCACTTCCTCAGGTACTGCATCGAGAATTCAAAACGCGGCATGGGTGCGACCTCGTTTGCCGTCGTTTCCGCCACCGCCTGGAAAAGGTCCGGTGATACCTTTTGCCCAACGAGGGCCGCCTCGGCCTTCTTTGCCCTGATCGGCCCGGAAGAGACTCCGCTAACGGTTATCCTCGCATCAAGGCACGTTTGTCTGTCGTCAGCAAGGTCCATTACGACGGCTACATTCACCAGAGCAAATTCGAGCCCCCCGCGTTGAGAGAATTTGACGAAAGCTGCTCGACGACCGTTCGGAGGTAGAGGGATTCTAACGTCTGTCACCACCTCAGCGGGACCAAGAGTGAGAGGACGCAAAGAATCACCTCCATAGAGTGCATCCAGGGTTAGGCAGCGGTTATTTCCCGGACCCTCAATGAACACCTGAGCGTTCAGTGACATCAGGGCCGGAACCGTGTCCGCAGCAGAAACAGCCCAGCACTTCTTGCCCCTACGTATCAAATGGCATAGGTTGCCGTTCCGTTTGAAACAAGGCTCGATAAACTGGTACTGATGGCTCTGGTTATAGTAGACGCAACGGTTCTCCAGACAAAGATTGCCTCCCAAGGTCCCCATGTGGCGAATCTGATTGGATCCCACAGCAAATGCAGCTTGAACCAGTAACGGAGCCTTATCCCGCACCACATCAGAGCCGATGGCCTCGGCCAGCGTCATCAAGGCGCTGATAGACAGGTAACCGTCAGGACTAACAGCAGGACTCCTCACTGGCAAACCTTTCAGGCTCACGACAACCTCTGGACCGGCCACCCCGTACTTCATCCTCGGGAACAGGTCCGTACCACCCGCAGCCACTTTGGCTGACAATCCATGCTGCGCCAAAGACTCGACAGCTTCTGCCACTGACCTGGGCTGTAGAAGCTCAAACCTTGGAAGACGCATGACGAACTCCTTTGGGACGCGGCAAAAATGCTGTCCCCGTATGAAAGGTCTAAAAAGTTAAGGTAAGAGCAAAGGGCGTGCCAAGGACGAACACCAGCGATAAGCCTTGAAATCTTGAGGATGTAGAGAGGCGGCCATTGCGGATGGTGACGACTATCTGCCTCTTCATGGAGGCACCTCATATCACTAATAGCCTACTAAATTTAACTTTTTTAGGATGACAGAAAAGGAGACCCGCCTCTATTTGGGAGGCACCTGTCCCCGGAATTTCCCGGCATCCAGCCCGGCCCGTTTGAGAAGTCTCTGCAAAGAAGTTCGACGCATGCCCAAGACTTCAGCCGCCAAGGTGACGTTTCCACCATTGCGCCTGAGGCAGGATTCCAGGTAGTCCTTGGTAAAATCCTGGGCAACTTGTCGGCGCAGAGTCTTAAAATTCTTATCGCCGGCCGGAGCGGACACCGTAAGCGAAGCACCCCTCCGGGCACTGACCGGGAGCATGTGATGCAGTGACAGTTGCTCGTCCTCAGCCAGCACCAATGCCCGGTACACAGCATTTTCCAACTCTCTGACATTCCCCGGCCAATCGTGGGCCATCAAGGAATCCTGAACCTCCGGACACATTCGCGGCAGCTTGGAGAGACCGAGCAGGGCTGCAGACCGACCTGAAAAGTATTTTATAAGGAGGGGAATATCCTCCGACCGCTCACGTAGGGGAGGAATAGTGAGGCCCACCACGTTCAGCCGGTAAAAGAGATCATGCCTGAAAAGGCCCCTTGCCACGTAATCTTCCAGGTCTTTGTTGGTGGCGGCAATTATTCTGATATCGGCTTTGATGGGGTCGCTGGAACCAATTCTGAATACGACGTTTTCCTCGACCGCTCGCAGAAGCTTCCCCTGCAAATCCAGCGGCAACTCGGCAATTTCGTCGAGGAATATCGTGCCTCGGTCCGCTGATTCGAAATACCCCCTGCGAGTGGTGTACGCGCCAGTAAAAGCGCCCTTCACGTGACCGAAGAGTTCACTGTCGAGCAGGGTTCCCGACAGTGCTGCACAATCGGCTACCACAAAGGGGAACTGGCTCCTGGGACTTCTCGCGTGAATCCTCTTGGCTACCAATTCCTTTCCGGTGCCGCTTTCTCCCTGCAACAGGATGTTGCAGTCTACCGGAGCAACCTTGTCGATGAAACGAAGAATTGTCGCCATAGCCTCGGAATTACCGACAAGAGGACTTTCTTGATGCTCCCTGAGCTGTCCGCGCAGTTCTTTGACTTCTCTCTGCAGGCACTTCTTTTCGGCTACATTCTGAATCACATGGAGGAGTTCTTCCGGTTCAAAAGGCTTGGCCAGGTAATCGTAAGCTCCGTATTTCATAGCTTTCACGGCGGTCTCCACCGCTGCGTAGCCTGTCATCATGATCACCTCGATGGAAGAAGAGTATGCCTTCACCCGTTTGAGAAGCTCCAAACCGTCCATTCCGGGCATGCGGATGTCCACCAGCATGACATCGCAGGATGTCATTTGAACTATATTCAGGGCGGCCTTGCTGTCTCTCGCTCCTACGATGTCATAGCCATGCCGAGCAAGCAATCGAACGCATCGCTTGCGAACTGAGTCTTCGTCGTCCACCACGAGGATGCGGATACTCTCAGTCATCGAGGTCTCCGCATTCTGCGCCGCATGCCGCAGGGAGGATGACCCAGAATACGGCTCCTTCCCCAGGATTGTTTGTAAAACCGATACGTCCACCATGCTCTTTTACGATCCGTTTGCTGACTGCCAATCCGAGACCAGTACCTTTGCCTCTCTCTTTTGTGGTGAAAAATGATTCGAACACACGGTCCGCGACTGCGGGCGATACTCCAGGCCCAGTGTCGGAGATGTGCACGCAGATGAATTCATCCCCTTCCTCGAGCAGTCCGTTTGTGGACACGCCGATGCGACCCCCGTGAGGCATAGCGTCTCGTGCATTTTTGATGAGGTTTATGAAGACTTGCTGGAGGTCATTGGAGTTCCCCCTTACAGGGGGCAAATTGTCCGCGTAAGACTTGGAAAAGGAGATGTCGTCAAGCTCTGCCTGACGCTGTACCAAGAGCATCGCTTCTTCGATCACGGTGTTCAAATCAAGCGGAGTATTCTCCTCAGGCACCCGCCTCGAGAATTGCAGCAGTTTCTGAACGATTCTTCTGCATCGGCGAGCGTCTGCCTCGATTTCAGCAAGTTCCTGGAGAAAATTGTCAGGTTCCAGGTTGCCGTGCCGGACATCCTCAGTCAGCATCTGCACTGCCATGATCAGGCCGCCCAACGGATTGTTGATTTCGTGCGCTACCTCACTGGCCAACGTGCCAATGAGCGACATTTTTTCGCTCTGAAACAGCTCTTCTTTGAGCCTCTGAACCTCCGACACGTCGGTGACCGCAGTAATTATGCCCACACCGCCGGCAGGGTCTATAAAAGTAGAGCCATTCACCAGTACGGCTATCCTCTTGCCCGAACTCGTTACGAACCCCGTTTCGAACGAAGACCGGCCGGCCGTAATTCCCTCTGCTTCGATGAGTGCCTGAAAAAGAGGACACCCCTCTCCAATAACCAGTTCGGAGTAGTGTACCCCCTCTAGTTTGCCTCGCCCGTATTCCAGGAGATCCTCCAGGCGATTGTTTGCAAAGGTTATGAATCCCTGGCCATTGACAATCTGGATTCCGTCGTTCAGAGAGGAAATAAGATTCTCGTTGAAGGCTTCTAGATGGGCTACTTTGCGGTCAATGAGATCCGAATCCTTTTCGCGGGTCAGGTCTCGGGCCACGCCTACCATAGCAATGGGGCGATCAGTTTCATCACGAAGCGGCACGCAGCGGACGTGCGCGGGGAACCGTCGTCCGCCTTTGCTCTTTAGAATGATTTCTCCGTGAAAGGACCTGTTCTGCCGAATATGGCCTAGAACATCGGGCTCCTGAGCTCCAAGGATGACTATGTGCCGGTTGAGCACTTCTTCTGCTCGGTATTCGAACATTTCTTCGGAGAACTTATTGAAGAAAACCAGCCGTCCCTCCAAGCTCGTCACCACGATGGATTCTATTATGTTTTCAAGGACATTCTCTATGAACTCCTTGGTAGTCTTTTTCAGGCCAAGAATGAATTTGTCCCAGTTCAGAACCCGACTACCGGGCTTTACTTCAGCGAGACCGGTCCCTATCGGAATGCCGGAAGGACCCACTCCCGCCTGACGAGAACGCTTCCTATTCATTCGATGATTCCTTCGGCTCCGTAAATGTTACTCTTTTTTGTTGGCGTTGCCGAGTATTTTCCGAATGCCTTGCTTGACCCAACCCTCAAAAACTGGTCCCGGTGCTGAGTTAGTATCGTGGCAGACTCGGAGGTCGTAGGAGGTCAGGGTGAAAAGGTCAATGTGGTCCTAAGGCTGGCTAAACAGAAGAATTCGCAAAGTGGCGGCGGGTACTCCGCCAAGTCAACGATTTCCGCTCCTAAGGCCATTCTCGCACATTTCTGTTCTTCGTTTTCCAGTTTTTTTCACCGACTCACCCCGAATATCCTTCCGATCCCACCTCGACGCAACTCAGAAGAATAAAATCCGCCAGTCGCAAACGCTAAGGATGGCACTTAGCAGTGTAACCATCTTATTTTACTGACACGCCACCGTGGCGACCGCTGAGGCGAATAGAGCATTTGCCTGCGGCCTGGCAATAAAATCATACAGAATGGGTGCGCCGATAAGTCAGCTTACGTTAGGAGGGGCATGTTCAGCATGGCGTCGCTCTTCCCCTTAATCCTGAGGAGGCAGGTATTCAACCTACGGAACTCCCGATCACGCCTCGCCTGGCATGACTTCCTGTGTCTCTAGAATACCGTCTCAGGTTTACTGTACGCGATTCTGACTGTTTTTCAGGTCTTATCCTAAGGAAAGGGGTGCTGGCATTTTAATAAGATTGTCGCCGCGCGTGGACGGTCCTGCCTGCGTTTTCGCCTCTTTCTATATCTGAGGGTGTGTAACGTCAGAGGAAATGCCAATTTTGAGAGAAGAAATTAAGGATAGAGTGGGGGGGAAGCTTTCGACCTAAAAAGCTCCCCCTCCACTGGCAGGCACATTTAATCTGTGGTAACAGGGATCTTACGCGGAATGGCTTTCTCCACTTTGGGCATTGTGAGTTTGAGCACACCGTCAGACATGGCAGCAGTTATTTTGCTCTGGTCTATGACCTCCGTGA
>JBKQMK010000173.1:0-5743 GCA_052146735.1 Desulfomonilaceae bacterium
AACCGGACCAAGGTCTTAGTCCCAGCTCTTCAAGCAGGCTTATCCCTTGGAGAATCTGCTGTTCCGCTTCCTCTGTTTGCGTTGGTTCCGTTTTGGCAAGTACCCTCCCGAGCCAAGCCCTCGAATGCCCTTGTCCCAATTTTTCGTTGTTTTCGAGGGAGAATTGCAGGGCAAGCTCGGCATGCATTTTTGCTGGTCCCATCTCGCCCACCTCGAAATAAGCTTGGCTGCACGACCAGTGGCACAAATATCGCCAGAAGGGTATGCCAAGATCAGTGTGCATTTTGAGGCCCTTCTCGGTGAGATCAACTGCGGTCTTGGCCTCTCCCATTAAGCAGTGTGCATATCCAAGCGCAGCCCATGCTGCGCCGAGAATATAAACGGTCTGCGATTCTTCCATGCATTTGATGGCATGTTCGAAATGTTCAATTGCTCCTTCTCCGTCTCCCTTCAATCCAAGCGTATGTCCGTAAGCATTTTCTATTGGACCTATAGTACTAAGATGATCGATTTCAAGAGCAAACGATAGGGCTTTCTCAAGAAGCATCTCGCCTTGATGGAAGTCCCCACAGAATCCCTTGCCCGCACCCCACAGGGCGTGAACGTACGAATACGGGTTAAAAGACTGGCCAGAGAATTCGGCTTGCGTTCGGGAGGTCTCGATAAGGCTGATGATCGTGGGAGCAATACGGTTTATTATCTGATAATCCCCTGAAGTTACACAAGATGAGCACAGGTTAACCCCAATGGGGACCATAAACTCCACATCCTGCATCATTTCCAGATCTTCTGTACAACGCTCCAGGTATTTCCATCCCAGCTGAGGATTACCTCCTTTTTGAATGTGGTAGTGCCCTAGTATGCTCCTTGCAAGCAGCCTCTTCTTGTCATCGCCAAGCTCTTCAGCGAGCGCTTCGGCCTTTTGAAGCATGGGGAGATAATTCACCTCAGCATAACCCGTCCTTCGTACTGGCCCCTGCATAGCCAAGACGAGATCTATCTGCTCCTTTTTGTTCTGATCGGTCAGACGCAGTTGGGAGAGTACCTCCATCGCTTCCTTGTAAAACCGAACAGCTTCGAACGTTGCATCACTTCGGAACGCCTTGTTGGCCGATCCTTTGAGGTACTCATACGCCTTAGCCAGATTACCGCTCTTGGAATAATGATAGGCCAGCATCTCGCAGAATTCTTCCAGTCTCTGCGGATAAAGCTGCTCTATAGCCCTACCTATCTTCTCGTGAATCTCTTTCCTTCGGTTGATAAGCAGGCTGTTATACGCCACCTCCTGCACGAGCGCATGCTTGAAGATGTATTCAAGGTCAGGGAAAAGGCTCTTCTCGTAGATGAATTCCAGCCCTTGAAGGTTAACCAATCCGGATTTCAGCTCCTCTTTCATCTCCGTGATCGTCTCAAGGATGCGAAAGGCAAATTCCCGCCCAATCACCGCGGCCACCTGCATGATCCTCTTGAGGCTTTCCTCCAGCCGGTCCATGCGTGCCGCTATGATCCCCTGAATGGTGTCAGGGACCTGGTCGGCGGAGACATCCCTCGCCAGGACAAATTGATCGTTCTTTTTCTGGATGGAACCATTGAGAAGCAAGGTATGGGTAAGCTCCTCCATAAACAGCGGGTTACCTGCTGCCCGGTTGAGTATCAGTTCTCGTAGCTCGGGGACTACCTCTCCGCCCTCCAGGATCGCGGCCACGAGTTCAGCGCTCGTGGTCGTGGAGAGATGCCCCAGGCCAATCATGCCGTAATAGGATTTGCTCCCCCACTGATGCGTATATTCAGGTCTGTAGAGAAGCAGGAGGAGAATTCGAGTCCTTGGGAGCCAACCGATCATGTAGCCCAGGAACTCTTCCGTGGTCTTGTCGATCCAATGAAGGTCTTCAAACACCAGGACAACCGGCCGATCCTGGCTGCCTCGAATCAGCAGGTCTCTGATTGCCTCAAAGGTCTTTTCTCTCTTCTGTTTCGGCTCCAGCTTGGCGAATGCTTCATCATCGACCTTCAGAGACAACAGTTCCTGGAAGGGTGGGATAACGTGCGCAAGGTTTTGGTCAATCCCAAGGATTCTCTCCTTCAACTTTTGTCTGATTACGTGCTCTTGCTCGCCTTCTTTAACTCCGATCAAGGACCTCGTAACGTCCAGTATGGGCAAATAGGGCATGGAGCCGCCATAGTGAAGACACCGACCCTCATAGTACCAGTGCTCGCCCTTTGGGAGGAGATTTCTGAACTCCAGCAACAGCCTCGATTTGCCGACTCCTGCTTCACCCACGATGCCCACGACTTGGCCCTTTCCTGATTGAACTTTGTCGAACGCTGCTTTTAGAGTCTCGATTTCGCGTTCGCGGCCCACAAATCTCGTTAGGCCTTTGGCAGCAGAAGCGGCGATCCTTGTTTTAACCTCCGTCGGTTTTATGAGTCGGTAAGCCTCGACAGGCTCCTGTTTCCCTTTTACCTGAAACGTAGAAGGGGCTGTGAACTCAAAGAACTCTTTGGCTAGTCTGTACGTATTGTCCGAGACCAGTATTCCAGCGGGCTCCGCATTGCTCTCCATTCGAGAGGCAAGGTTTGCCGTATCCCCCTGGGCGGTGTAGTCCATTCTCAGATCATCACCGATGGAGCCCACTACAACAGGACCAGAGTTTAGGCCGATACGCATCTTGAAATCAGCGCCGTACTCTCGTTGGATTCTTTCACTGTATGGCTCAAGCGACTTCTGAATTGAAAGAGCCGCATGACACGCCCGCTGCGCATGGTCCTCGTGGGCAATGGGGGCTCCGAAAAGGGCCATGATCCCGTCTCCACGGAACTGGTTGATCGTCCCTTCATACCTATGGACCTCGTCCATGAGGAGGCGAAAACAACCATCCAAGACCTCGTGAACCGTCTCGGGATCGAGCTTCTCAGACATGGCCGTGAATCCTGCCACATCCGCAAACATCACTGTCACGAGCTTTCGCTCACCTTCGATGGAACTGCGAGTGCTGAGGATCTTTTCTGCAAGATGCTTTGGGGTGTAGGAATGAGGCCGGTCATAGTCCAGGGGCTTGGACTCTTTGGGTTTGCGGAGATGATGGCCGCACTTGAGGCAGAAGTTGCTGTCCGGAGGGTTGGCTGTGTGGCATGCGGAACATTTCAGTTCCAACTTGCCGCCGCATTTATTACAGAACTGGGCACCATCCGGGAGCTCAGCCTGACACTGTGGACACTGCATGGTTCCCCTCCTTGGCCTCAATAGAACGATCCCTAAGAAAGCCCTGCCAGCTCTCTTCTTCAGCCTTCGTTACCCATCCATCCGCACCACATTTTTTGTAGATGTCTATGGCTCTTATCAGTTGTTCTTTGGCTTTGTCTTTATCGCCTTTTCGCTTGAACACTTCCGCGTAAACAGCATAATCCCTTCCCAAGTGGAACATCATTTGGTTCCGTTTGTCCGCTTCGATGGCTTCCTCGATCCAATGCTGGGCTTCCGAGAAGTGCTGATCGTTGATAATCAAAAGAATTTCGCCAAGGTATCTGAGCGACCAGCCTTCGAACAACTTGATCTTGTTATCTCGGACATAGCGGTGGAGGCGTTCCACCTCAACATTTTTCTCCCCGCTCAAGGCTTTTGATTTTTCCAGAGCCATTCTGGCCAAGTTTGCCATGGAGGGAAGGAATCTCCCGGAGTCAATAAGCTCAATGGACTGGCTACAGTGATTCTTTGCGACTTCGTATTCCCCGATCTCAAGGTGAGTTTCAGCTAGAATAATGCGGGCAAGAGCCACGAAAAAGGCTACGTTGATTCTTTGACCAAGATCTACACCCTTTGTGAGGTTTTCTATTGCTTCTTCAAAAGCGCCTCGACCATAGCACGCAACACCAAGGTAGGTATGTGCCGCTGCTCTTGAATATATGTCGCCGCTCTGTTCCGCTAACCTTACTGCCTCATTGCTGGTTCGATAGCTTCGCTCAACTTGCCCATGAAAGTACTGGAACCAACTCTGGTAGCTCTGGATGGCTGACATGCCCCAGAGATTCTTTACTGCTGTGTTGATCTTGAGCGATTGCTCTATATGAGAGAATGCCTCTTCAAACTGGCAATCAAAGGCTAACGTCCATGCTAACCAAAAGTTTGCCATGACTACGGAGAACATATCGCCCACTTCGTTCGCGAGTCCCACAGCATGGTTCAGATGTTCGAGCGCTCGGGAACAATCCTCTTCAACGAAGTAATTAAAGGCCCCCATAATAGTGTAAATCTGAGACAGGCGCCTGCTGTAGCCTGTCTGTACTGCCGCCACTATAATCGGATCTATTACCTCTTTGGCTTTGAGAGGATTGGACATTTGCAACAGATAGAGGCCCAGGGCCGTTCGGGAATCTATAATCTTTTTCACCACTTCATCACTGGCGGGTAACCTTTCCAGGCATGCTATCCCTTTCTCGGCGTACAGAATCGCATCATTGAGTGAAGCTGTCTTTTCGGCCTTTTTGCTCGCCAACCTGGCATACTTTGCAGCGGTCTCATAACTGTCACCGGTCAGGAAATGCTCCAACAGGCCCGCGTAATGATCACCGAGATTGTCTGCGTAAATTTGTTCAATGGCCTTGCCAATCTTCTCATGAAGCAGTTTCTTTCGTTTAGCCAATATCGAGTCATAGACCACCTCACGGGTGAGCGCATGTCTGAAAACGAAGGTCGATTGAGGGAAGATCCCTCTTTCGTAGAGAAGCTCCGCGTCCTTGAGAACAGAGAGATGGGAGAGCAATTCTTGTTCTGGAACTTCTGTAACCGCCTTTATCAACTGGTAACTGAATTCCCTCTCTATTGCCGATCCTGCCTGAAGTACCTCCTTGGCAGCGTCCGGCAATGAATCCACCCTGGCCATGATCACGTCCTGGATCGTGGAAGGGATAGTCACGCGATCCATCTCCTTGGGCAAATGGTACGTGTAGTTTGTTCGCTCTATGATTCCCATATCCCTGAGTGAGCGCACGAACTCCTCGATGAAAAAAGGGACTCCTTCTGTCTTTTCCAGTATGAGTTCCTGGAGGTCAGGTGCGATATTGTCGCTGCCCAACAAGTCGGCCACCATGGCCAGGCTTTCGCGATTGGAGAGGCGGTTCAAAGTGACCTGGCTATGAAAGGACTTGCCTCCCCATGTGTGAACGAATTCAGGGCGAAAGGTAAATATCATCAGGACCCGAGCGCCAGGGATGCTCTCCATAAGGTACTTGGTTGCCTCTTCCGAGCTCCTATCCATCCAGTGCAGGTCCTCAAAAGCGAATACCAGCGGTCCATTTTCTGCGCCCTTCAGAATTATTCTCTGCAATGCACCGCAAATTCTGTCCTTCTTTGCCTCGGGACTCATGGAAATCTTGTCGATGCCGCTGTCCTTGACGGATAGCAGTTCAAGAAGATACGGCAGGGTTGAGGTCTCATCGACCCCCAATATCGTGAGTCCTCTTTTTACTTTTTCGGTGACAGTCTCATCCCCTTCTCCGTCATCTATGCCGAAGTTCGACTTCAGAATATCTATGATGGGGTGATACGCGACTCCGCGGCCATAAGAGAGGCACTTTCCTTCCAGAAACAAAATGTCTTCATTGGCCACAGCCTTTCTAAACTCGTACAAAAGCCGAGACTTGCCGACTCCAGCCTCCCCCATGATGGAGACCGCCTGGCCTCTCCGGGCCTTAGCCCTCTCAAAGCTGTCAAGTAAAAGTTCGAGCTCTCTTTCCCTTCCGATGA
>JBKQMK010000174.1:0-17187 GCA_052146735.1 Desulfomonilaceae bacterium
TCGGGAGATAGAATGTGTGGGGTGATATTCACGCGGAAGGATAGCGGGATTAACTCCCTGGCTGACATTCGCGGGAAGGTCTTGATGTGTCCGAAGTTGTCATCTCCCGGCGGATGGCTGTTCCAAAAAGGCGTAATAGTGAAGGCCGGGATAACACCGGAGAAGGATTTGGAGAAACTGATTGAGACAGCTCAGGAATCTCATGATGAGGTGGTTTTCGCGGTGCGGGACAAAAAGGCGGACGTGGGCACAGTCCGAAACAACATACTCGAAACAATGCAACGCGAAGGCAAGATAAACATGCAAGATTTCCTCGTGCTGAACCAGGTCAAACATCCCGAGGTCTCGGAAGCGTGCAGCACGCCGTTGTATCCGGACTGGCCTGTAGCCGCGCTGGGGAAGACCCCTCCCGAGCTTGCAGACAAAATGAAAAAAGCATTACTCGCAGTTCCGCCCGGACATCCGGCGCTGGAGAAAGCTCGCAAGATCGACCGCTTCGTGGACGCACTCGACTACGGCCCGATGGAAGAATTGTGCAGGCTGCTCAAAGTGGAGCCATTCCGAAGGATGCATTGACAATTAATGCTTGACATTTTCAATGGTTATGTAGTAACATTTCTAACTCGGCGCATATGAAAACCAGGACGTCAACGGCATAAGGCCAAATCTTCAATCCCGCGTGGGATGCAAGCGCGGACGCCATTATTTCCTAAAAGTTGAGAAGTAAACCGTTCAGTAGATCCTTTGATCGCGGGGCAGCGGGAACAATATCCCGGAGGGAGTTCCTCAACCTGAGTGCGGGCCTGGCTCTGAGCGCGAGTCTCTGGCCTTCTGTGGCCGACGAGCTGGACATTATCCAAGGGACTCCCCACGGCTATTTGAAGCCGAAACACGGCGAGAGCCTCCCCTTGGAGTCCCTCTCGGGCCCGTGGGAAAGGAATGTCCGGGTCTCGGGGCTTAATGCAGAATCGGTCTTTCTGACCTTCGACGACGGTCCTCTGTATTGCACCGCAGCGATACTGGATCTCTTGGCTTTGCGCGGGCACAAGGCGACTTTTTTCGTCATCGGCCGTAATCTCGCCACTCCCGCACTGCGAGAGTTCGTAGTAAAAGCCCTTCGCGAAGGTCATGACATTGCGAACCATTCATACGACCATCCGGATTTTTCGACGTTTTCACCGAAAAGGGCCGTGAAGGAGATTAAGGCTACTCATGCGCTTGTCGAGGAGTTGGTCAGGGAAGCCGGGGTCGACTCCGCCAGGCAGAATCTTTTTTTCAGATTTCCATACGGCGTAGCGGGTTCCCGAGCAAACCATGCGGCGTGCCAGGACGTCCTTGCAGAGTTAAGCTATAAAATTGCGTGGTGGAACTTGGATACCAACGACTGGCAAATGGAAATGGCCTGGTTTCCGCGGCCAGCGTCCAGAGTCATAAAATCCCTTAACATTGCCAGACCTCAGGATGAGGTCCTCCTGCACGACCGAATGCAAACCATGAAACATCTGGCCTCAATGCTCGATGTTTTAGAGTCCCGCAAATTGGTTTCAGTACCTCTCTCCAATTACCTCTTCGCGGATCAAAGCGCACCGGAAAATAAACCGGCAAATCGGACTGCCGGCGTTGCGACCCCAGAAACTAAACAGGATTCGGACGATTTAGTCACGGAGCTTTGTAGCAGCCTTTTTCCACAGAAGCAGGTTTTGGCGCGGCCCGAGAGAACGCGAAGCACACTCTGGTAGCAATCATTTCTCTAGTGAGAATGCCAACGTGCGTTAAAATAGTGAATTGCAGGAACAATCTATAATGTTATTGCGAGGGCGAAAGCCAGAAGCAATCTCAGGTGCGATGGGCGTTCCGCCCCTCAATTTTGAATGACCGACAGTCCCGCGATCCCCAGGTGACGGTCCCGTCGATCAGATTGCTTCGTCGTTACACTCCTGACAATGACCCGCTCGGCCATCGCGATTGCCCAAAACATCTGTTAGGGGTGTCGGAGCAAGTCCGTCAAAACTCTTGAGAATTGTAACGTGTTAGAGTTGGCTTTGCCAATCCTACGCACTTTACACCAGCGAGAGCCTATTTGGGCAGCCCCTTCACAGCGTCGAAGAATCTCAGCAGCTCCGATTCAGGTTTGATCAGCCACGTGGTTTCAGCCGCGAATACCTTTCTGTAGACTTCCAGGTGCCTGACGAAAGAATAAAATTCCTCGTCCTTCCCGTAAGCTTCTGCGTAAACTGCTGTAGCCTGGGCGTCCCCCTCCCCACGTAAAGCCTCGGACTTAGCGTAAGCCTCCGCGAGAATGATTTCTTTCTCTTTGTCGGCCTCGGCCCTGATTTTACGGGCCTGCTCTTCCCCTTCGGCTCTGTAACCTTTGGCGATTCGTTCTCGTTCAGCCTTCATCCGGGCAAAAACGCTGGCTTGAACTTCCTCTGGCAAATCTACCCTCTTTATTCGCACATCAACGACGCGGATACCCCAATCCTTTGCTCTCTCGGCAGTCATTTCAGTGACCTGTTTCATGATTGCCTCGCGTCTCTCTCGTATAAAATCCTTGAAATCGTGGTTGGCAATTTCCTGGCGAAGCCCGGCAAATATTGTTTCGTTCAGGCGCGCGATTGCGCTCCCGGGGTCTCCCACGGCGTTGTAAAAACGTTTGGGGTCTTCGATCTTCCAGCGCGCTACGGTGTCCACTGTGAGGCGCTTCTTGTCCAGAGTTATGTATTCCGCAGGAAGAGATTCCGCAGCGAGAATCCGTTTGTCCAATGGGATGAGTTCCTGGATAAAGGGGTACTTGAAGTAAAGGCCGGGTTCCTGAACGATCCTTTCAATCTTTCCGAATTGGAGTATCAGGCCCTGCCCCCCCTCGGAGATTATGAAAGTCGCCTGGATTATCAGAATAAGAATAACGATTACAACAATACTGAGTCTAGCCATCGTTCCCTACTGGCCTTTCTTTTCTACAGACGGATGTGATTCTTGCGTCTTGGGGCTAGTGCCCGCGCTCCTCTCCTGTGGCCCAAGTGGAAGCAATGGCAACACACCGCTGCTCCCGCCTTCCATTATGTATTTCTTGGTGGCCGGAAGAAACTGTTCCACGCTTTCCAGGTAGAGGCGCTCCCGCGTCACTTTGGGCGCTTTGGCGTATTCCAGCAATATGTTGGTAAAGCGCTGGGCATCGCCGCCAGCCCTTATCAATCTTTGAGCCTTAAATGCCTCGGCCTCGAGAACCACCTGCTGAGCCTGCCCCCTTGCTTTGGGGATCACATCTGCTCTCACCCCTTTGGCCTCCTGGATGAGTCGCTCGCGATCCTCCCACGCCCTGACCACATCATGAAAGGCCTCCCGGACCTGGGTCGGTGCATCGACTTCCCGGAGACCGGCTTGCGTAACGAGCAATCCGGTATTGTAATTATCGAGGAGTTTCTGAAGATTCACCTTAACCTTATCCTGGACTTCGATCCTCCCTGTGGTCATAGTGTAGTCAATATCTTTTTCTCCCACGACTCCGCGCAGGGCTACCTCAGCAGACGCCTTGAGCGTACTTTCAGGGTCTTTTGCTCCATAAAGGAATTTCACGGGGTCCTGCACCATGTATTGAACGAAGAGTTGTACATCGACCATGTTTTCATCGCCGGTGAGCATTAAGGATTCAGCGGGGACAGAGCGCGCACGGGAGTTTCGGTCCGATCGAAACCCGACGTCCGCGATTCGTACGGTGGCAATGTCTACAATGGTGTGGGTCATGAAGGGCTTCGGAAGCCGATAGCGAAGACCGGAATCGGTCTGAGAGTAGAGCTTACCGAACAACAGAACTACCCCCTTCTCTCCCGGCCCGACAATGTAAACACCGGACAATAAATATAGCGCTATCAGGATCAAAATAATGAGCCAGGTTCCACGTCCCTTGAGAAAGCGGTCCAGAAGAGCCTTTATGTCCTCGACCCCCCGCTGTAAGTCCCGGACCGGGTTTTGATCCTCCCTAGGTCTGAATTGATCCATCGTGCCTCCGCGTAATCGGGTTGGTTTTCCCTATGTCGGTTGGGTCTTTACTATATAGTTCAGTGGAGGGGGGAAATCAAACTTTCCTCTGACCGTAACCACTCAGTTACGCGGGGGTCTCTGGTCATGGGCCATTACGAGGAGTAAAATCGCGCGTTCCGCGGGAAAGCAATCTCAGCCTGGGCCGTGTCCCGTGGCACTTCGCTGCGCTCTCAATGACTGTCTTTAGCCACCGGCAACTGAAGGCTTTCCTCTGAGCGCACGGTTCTTTCATGGTGCACGTAGCCATAACAAGAATGCTTTACATTGCCTCACAGTAGGCTGCTTGTCAGGACAAGCACAGATTTCTCCCCCCAGCGCCCCAGAAAATAGCGGCCCTCATTCGACGAGAACCACCACCTCGCGCCGCGGTGCTGCTTGAAGCAATCCGTAGCGTACCTCAAACCGGCCTCGTCGATTGTCGCCGCTCTTCATAAAGTCGTCACGGACGTGCCGTATCCATAAGTGTTTTCACAACGTCAAGGTGGCCCTTTGCGGAAGCACACCGCAAGGGACTTACGCCTTTTGCAGTCCGAGCATTTGAATCTGCTTGATTGTCCATCAGCATTTTCACGACATCAGCGTTGCCTTTGCATGCCGCTTTAAGCAATGCCGTCTCACCGGTTCCATCGGTAGCGTTAATTTTCGCTCCTTTGCTAACGAGGAGGTCCACCACATTCGCGTGGTCATGAAAGGCAGAGCACATTAATGGCGTGACGCCCTGCTTTTGCGCTAACTCCGAATCAACCCCTTTGTCCAGAAGCAGGTTCACAACATCGGTGTGGCCCTTGCATGATGCCTTTAGTAATGCCGTCTCACCGGTTTCATCGGTGGCATTGACATCGGCTCCTCGGCTGAGAAGGAGTTCCACAGTCTCCGGGCGACCGTATGCAGAGGCACACATTAAGGCAGTTATTCCGCTAGGATTCTTCACGTCTACGTTGATCCCCCTGTCCAGGAATAATTTGACAATGTCCGCGTGACCCGAACACGACGCCTCCACAAAAGCGTCCTCATCAATTGCCATCGCAGTTGCCCCTGATGCCAGAATCATAAGTCCCCAAAAAATCGCCCAGACCCAAAGTAATTTTGCCGGCCGCATTTTTCACCTCCGCAAGATACCTAATTACGTCCTTTCGTTGTAATAAGAATAGTACCAATTGCAGTATGTGCAACTCCCTTCCTACATTAGAACTGAACTTGGATCGAAATGTCACGTCTAATAGGCACTGGCGTGGATGCTGAGGTTCACCGTCACAGGGGGAACAAAAAACCCCGGCCTAGCTAGTTGACCGGGGGTATCATAGTCCACAACAAATAAGCTCATGAGCCGGCGGCCTGGAAAATGTTCCGCCGGAGTTTTGCATCAATTCTCCATCCGAGCGTAAAGCAGCGCACGCGCGGCGGGCTCACCTGCTTCAATGCAGGCGTGTCCCCTTTCTAGCAGGAACGTCACCGGGGATCTCCTCACCTCTGCGTACCTTGTCGAGGACACCGTGGAGCATCTGCCGAGCATTCCGCCTTCTTTCTTCGAGTTCCTCGCGCCACGAATCGACCTTTTCAATGGCCTCCAGCTCCCAGGGTAGCCACTCGGAACTGTCTCGATCTCTTATTGAATTTTCAAGCTCCTCCGGTATTGGGGGCGAACAGCACTCTTCGTAATGATGTTCAATTTTTCTGAGAAAGCGGAATAGTTGTTTCATCTGCTTCTTCGTCAAATTACATTCGCGTTCATCCTCCCCGAAGATTTCCTTCCTTACAGAGGTGCTATTTTCCACTTTCAGATCCTGGATGAGCTTCTTCAGATAATGGTAGTTCTGATTGAAGTCGTAGGAATCCAGGAAAGTTCCGGCGGAGGCGTGAGACGCACTCTGATTCATGTGGCACTCCTTTTCACACAGGAATTTTGTAAATATCAATCGGGGGAAAAACAACCGGCATTGAATAATGACCAACAGATCGACACGCCCTCGTTCCGCTTGGCCCGCGGCGCTCCTGAAGGAGTCCCTCTCCTCCGAGGTGGGCTCCTATCATCCCGTTCGCGGTGAGTCAAGAAATTATTGTGTCGATCGCGTAAACATTCGACAATGCGCGGCGGGGGATTTCGCGTTCTCGGCGTGTGAGATCGTTTATATTGGTAATATTCATCGCGATTCTGATAGCAGCGCGAATCAAGCGCGTCTTGGTTGGGAATTTGGGGAAAGGGATGTTTGAACGGAAGCGCACGAATCTGAGGCCGCGTTGCTCTCAGGAAATGCCGTGGACTAGTTCATCTATTAATCTATTGATATCTTCTTCAGGCAAGACTCTGTTGCGCAAGGCGATCTCTCTGACTGTTTTTCCTTCCTCAAAGGCTTCCTTTGCAACGGCCGCTGCCTTCTCGTAGCCGATTATCGGAGCGAGCGCGGTACTCATTGCCAGGCTCTGTTCTATGTTGGAGTGGCATTTTTCTCTGTTCGCGGTGATTCCGTCGACGCACTTCCGCGCAAGCGCGGCAGCCGCTTTTTCAAGCAGATGTATCGATTGCAAAAGATTATGAGCGATCAACGGCTGCATGAGGTTGATCTCGAAAAAACCCCATTGACCTCCGAGCGTGACTGCCGCGTCATTTGCTATCACCTGGGCAGCCACCTGGATAACCGACTCGGGAATGACAGGATTGACTTTGCCCGGCATGATTGACGACCCGGGTTGAAGTGAAGGCATATTGATCTCGCCGATTCCGCACCGGGGACCTGAAGCCAGCCATCTGATATCATTTGCTATTTTTACGAGATTCACCGCGAAGGTTTTCAGGGTTCCGTGGGCTTCAACGGCTGCGTCCCGCGCAGCCTGGGCTTCAAAATGGTTGACAGCCTCTGTGAACGAGCAGCCGGTTTGTTCTGATATCAATTCTGTGGCGCGTCGAGCGAATTCGGGATGAGCATGCAACCCGTTACCGACTGCGGTTCCACCAAGAGCAAGCTCTGACAGGGCCCCCTCGATTCCCTTGATTCTCGCAATACCGAGTTCCACCTGCCTGGCGTACCCGCTGAATTCTTCGCCTAAAGTCATGGGGACCGCATCCTGCAAATGAGTACGGCCAATTTTTCTCACGGTGGCAAATTCGGCTGCCTTGCGCTTAAGAGACGCTTCAAGCGTCTCCATTGCAGGAAGAAGGCCGCTCTCAAGCTCTGTCAAAGCTGCAACGTGGATAGCTGACGGGATGACGTCGTTGCTCGATTGGCATTTGTTGACGTGATCGTTGGGATGAACCGGCGATTTTCCTCCTCTCTCACCGTTTAGGATCTCATTTGCACGACTTGCTATCACCTCATTTGCATTCATATTGGTGGAGGTCCCGGAACCGGTCTGAAATACATCGACCACAAATTGATCGTCGAGTTTGCCTTCCGCGACTTCCTCCGCAGCAGCTATGATCGCCTCTGCCAATTCTGCATCAAGCAGCCCGAGATCCAGATTAGCTTGCGCAGCGCTCTTCTTGATGATGCCGAGGGATCTGATGAAAGATCGGGGAAAACGCAGGCCGCTGATTGAAAAATTCTCCACCGCGCGTTGAGTTTGGGCCCCGTAATAAGCATCTTCAGGGACCATAACTTCCCCCATGCTGTCCATCTCTGTTCGATATTTCATTCTCTGCCCCTCGGCTGATTAATTGTTACATTCGGAAGCCGGCGAGTTAAAAAACCGGGTACTGGGACCCGGCCTCTTTAGAACTTTTGGAGGGACCTATCATCATTTCTGAGGTATGCGGGTTTCCAGTGCTACTTTTAATTTCTCTTTAAGTTCTCCAAGGTCAGAGCTTTTCACAACATAATAGTCAGCCGCAACCGCTTTCAGGTCCACTTTGAAGCTTGAATAGGCTGAATTCAGAATCACGGGAAGATCATAGTGTTTCCTTCGGATCTGTTGAAGCAGATCCAGGCCGTTGTATTCCCGCATCTTTATATCGAGCACGATGCAGTCCGGCTCTTGCGTTTCAACGACCTCCAGGAGGTCTTTGCCGTCCGGGAGAGTAATGACCTCGTATCCCTCATCCTGCAATTCCATGGCATAGAGCATTCGGATTCCTTCTTCATCGTCAACTATCAGTATCTTTGCCATTTCAGGCTCCTTTGGAGATGTCCGGCAATTCCCATCACGTCATACGGAAAACCAGCGCTCCAGCAAATAGGATTTGGTTTTCTCGAATTGGACGCACTGGTCCTCGATAAACTCCTCGACCTGCTGTGTGTTCATGGCTTGGGTTTCCAACACGAAGGAGAGGGTCTTCCCATAATACAGGGCTGTCAGCCCGGCTACCAAAACGTCCCGAGGAACCGCTTGAGTTTTGTAGGCTATAGCGAAATCGTAGAGGACCTTGGCCCACAACCCAGTCGGGAATTCGAAACATTCAGAGGGTAAGCTCGCGACCTCTTCCACCTTGTTAATATTCTGACCATCTAAAACGGCTTTGTAGAGGTCCCAGTGCTGGGAAAGTCCTTCACCGAATTTCGTGGAGAGAACGTTTATGTCAGCTTCTACTGGAGGAGGTACCTCAAGGTCGCCCATGCCGAACCCGAAAACGGCTGTGGGCCGGCTCCACTTGACCTCCTTCCAAAAGCTCTCGTAACGGCACATGAGTTCAAATATAGTAATGACAACATCAGAAAACAGATCATCGACTACAGCCACCGGATCTTTTGGTTTGTGAATCTTCGGCCTTCCCATAAAGGACTGGATGACGGCCATTCGATTCCTCAAAGCCGTGGTGGTCATCCATATATCGATCCCAAAATTGCCCACAGCATCATCCCAGGCGTCTGCTTCAGCATAAATGCGAGCGAGGTCCCCTGAAAATCCGTAATCCCCGCCTATAGGCTGACGGACTCGCCGGCCGTACAAGGCTCGAGTAAGCGGATAGGCGACGTTGTTCGTTATCGTGCCATCGTATTTATGACGGACGTAGAGGGGGGACACGAAATGGTACTCTTCAAAGAGCGGCTCCCCCAGATTCCGTATCCATAGCGGTGTAATACTCCTGAGGTCGGCATCCACGACTATGACCGCTTTGGCTGACAGCTCCACTGCTTTACTAAATAAATTCCGCAGGTTGTTGCCTTTCCCCTTGGACCCTTCTTCGGTGGATAGATAGACCTTCGGCGTCGTGGTGGCGGTTTGCATGAAGGCCTGGCGTGTGTTGTCGGGAGAATGATTGTCACAATTGATAATCACAGCGGAACGCTCGCCATAGTACTTGGCTAGTCCTTTGTCCGCCTGCTGAGTTGGCACAGATATCGAAGAGGCTTCATTGTACGAGGGTATGCCCACTACAATGTCAGCTTGAGTGATTCCCCCGGGATTGTCTTCAACAGCAATAGCCTTCATATAGAATACCCTGATCAGAGACAAAGCACAGACGCAATGATCCTTATGCTACAGCACATATTATCACAAATGGCACGCGCGTCAAACCTGACGGCGGATCTTATCTGTTGTTGGTTTCATCGCAGAAAGAATTTCTGAAACAGACTGGATCAGCTTTCCGGATTGATCCCGCGTCCCTGTCATGGTATGAGGGGTTCGCCCAATGCGATCGCACCCCTGCCATTTGGGAGAGGGCGATTGTTTGGGCCAAGCGGCGCACACGCTGCATCGAGGTCAAAGACATTGAACAAAGAGACCCTGAAGTCCATCGTGGAGGGGATGATTTTCGCCCATAATGATCCCTTAAGCCTCGACGTCATCGTCCGAGTCATGCAGGAAGTCTCTGCTCAAGATATCAAATCGGTTTTAGATGAGCTGGAACATGAGTATAGAGAGAGATCCCGAGGTTTTCTCCTGGAGAAAGTGGCAGGCGGATATCAGTTCCGAACCTTACTGACCATCCAACCCTGGATAAGCGAGATGAAACAAAGCAGGCCGCCTTCCCGGTTGAGCAGAGCTGCACTGGAAACCCTCAGCATTGTCGCCTACAATCAGCCCATCGCCAGAAGCCAAATAGAGCAGATTCGAGGGGTGGAAAGCGCAGGGACCCTAAGACATCTGATGGAACGTGAGCTGATTACCGTGGTGGGTCGTAAAGACGTGCCAGGTCGTCCTCTTCTGTATGGGACCTCTCGGCGTTTTCTCGAGGTTTTTGGGCTTAACGACCTTGCCTCCCTTCCTCCGCTGCCCGACGTTGAACCTATAGCTGAAAATTCGGAATAAGGGCCCCCAGTCTATGCTACCGCATACAGGTGGCCGTCGTCGCTCCCAAAATAAACCACGCCGCCATGCACCAATGCCGAGGAGTTCACTGCTCCCTCGGTTTTGAACTTCCATCTTTCCATACCTGATTCCGCATCAAGCACGTAGAGGTATCGGTCAGCGCTCCCAATGTACAACAAGTTGGAATGTGTCAAAGTGGGAGAAGACGAGATTGGTCCGCCGACTTCCGATCTCCAGCGTTCCTGCCCGGTCCTGATGTCCACGCTGTAGACCTCGGCCCCCGCGTTCCCGAAAAAAATGTTGCCATAACCGACAGCAGCGCAGCCCGTCACCTTTGATCTTGACTTGAAATTCCACCGTTCCTGGCCGTTTTCCAGGTCCACCGCGTAGAGAGTTCCATCCCAACTCCCGAAGTAGGCAGTTCCCTCAGCCACGGCAGGAGAGGCCGACACAGGACCGCCTGTCCTAAAGGCCCACTGGGCTTTGCCGGAAACGCTATCGACTGCGTAAAGCCTTCCGTCGTAACTTCCGAAACAGACCAGACCACTCGCTAGCGCAGGCGAGGAAGAGATTAGCCCGCCTGCCTTGAATTTCCATTTTGTGGATTCTGATTTGATTTCGATGGCATAAAGGTTGGCATCCGAGCCTCCAAAATAGATCATCGTCTCGGTAATGGCAGCGGACGACGAGAGCGGTCCACCGGTGCTGAAATTCCAGATGGGTTTTCCGGTTTCCGCGTCCAGGACATACAACTGACCGTCAGATGTCCCAAAATATACCCGACCGATTGCTACGGCGGGAGAAGAAGACACAGGGCCTTCGGTCTTGTGCCTCCACTTCTCCACCCCCGTGTCCATGTCCACGGCATAAAAGCAACCGTCCCAACTCCCGAAATAAACAACGTCGGAAGCTATCGCAGGCGAGGAAGAAACCCACCCGTCAGTTTTGAACGTCCATTTCAACTCTGTCAGCCTTCCCACACCTTTGGATTGGTAGAAGCCGGTGCGCTGCAAGTCAGCCCTAAAGAGTGCCGGAGCCGGTACTGCCTGCGAGCCGACCGCGAGCTTCTTTTCTTCAAGACCGGTTGGTTGACCTACAATCTGACGAATCGGAGCAACTACTTCCTCCTCCATCATCTCGGCTTCGATCTTCGCTACTATTGCTCCGCAGTGGGGACACACGTCCAAATCTGCGGCATCCGTTGTGCCACAATCGGGACACTCGAAAACATGGGCGGGCTCGTCGCCGGCCTGCGACTCAATTCTTTCCGCATCCGATCGAGCGAGCACTCGCAGTTCCACTAGTTTATTCAGCAACAGGGCAAGTTCACCGGCGGAAATGTGGTACTTCTCCATCAGGGCAGCCCTGTCCATGTGAGATCCGATGTCCTGAACTATCTCTTTAGCTTTTACGGTTCGCTGTGCCATTCCAGATTCCGCCTGCGCAGCTTTTGGGAACAACGGCGCCCAACGAGGAGATGCAGTGTTTGCTCTTCTTGGAGCACGGCCTTGCGTACCGTGACTGAGGAGAGGGATGTTTGCGGCCTGATCCGCTCACCTTCCTATGCTGTAATATGTAAATCCCCGCTCGGCCATCTTTCCGGGATCATAAAGGTTTCTGCCATCGAAGATGACCGGTTCCAACAGCAGTTGCTTGATCTTCTCAAAATCGGGATAACGAAACTCATTCCACTCGGTGACAATGATCAGAGCATGAGCTCCTTCAAGGCACTCGTAGTTCCCGGGAGCATACTCAATCCTATCGCCGAAAACCCGGCCGCAGTTCTCCATAGCTACCGGATCAAAGGCGGTAATACGAGCGCCTTTCTCCAGCAGCATGCGAATCACCTCCAGGGACGGGGCATCCCTGATGTCATCCGTGCGCGGCTTGAAACTCAAACCCCAAAGCGCGAAACGTTTCCCTTCCAGAGACTGCCCCTGGTAATGACCTACTATCCTGTTTACAAAATGAGCCCTCTGCTCTTTGTTCACTTCTTGAACCGCTTCCAGAATCTTCAGCTTAGCCCCATATTCCAGACCTGTCCTGGTCAGTGCATCCACGTCCTTGGGGAAGCACGACCCACCGTATCCTATCCCGGCAAAGAGAAATTGAGAGCCAATACGAGGGTCCGAGCCTATACCACTCCGTACGTTTTCGATGTCGGCCCCGACCTTCTCGCACAACTTAGAAAGCTCGTTCACAAACGAGATCTTGGTGGCCAGAAGGCCGTTTGCTGCGTACTTGGTCATTTCCGACGAAAGGGTATCCATGACCAGAATGGGCTTGCCGGTCCGGACAAAGGGCGCGTACAGCTCCTTGAGGATCTCTCCGACTCGGATGTCGTCCACCCCGATCACTATTCTGTCCGGTTTCATGCAATCATCAATCGCATTGCCCTCCTTCAGAAACTCCGGATTAGAAGCCACATCAAACGGGTGGGTCGTTTCTGAGGCAATGATTTCCCGGACCTTATGGGTCGTACCTACCGGGACTGTACTCTTGGTCACAATGATTTTATAAGTCTTGAGGGCGCGACCGATGTCCCGCGCAACGGTGAAGACCTGGCTGAGATCCGCGTTTCCATCTTGATGCGGCGGAGTCCCGACAGCTATAAAGTTGATTAACGAACGATCTATGGTTGCTTCGAGATCCGTCGTGAAATGAAGTCGCTTTTCGCCCGTGTTTCTAGCTATCATCGGCTGAAGGCCGGGTTCGTAGATCGGAACCCTCCCGTCCATGAGGCTTTGAATCTTGGCCTCGTCGATGTCCATTAGCGTGACGTCGTTGCCCATCTCGGCGAAGCAGACCCCTGTTACCAGCCCCACGTAGCCGGTCCCTATAACACCTACGTGCATTCTGAACTACCTCGTTAATCGTGAAGATGGCAATTTGAAACAGCCAATTGCCAAGCCTGATATTATTGCACAAAACCGGCGCTATTCTCCAGCCAAAAAAAATGGACCGTGTGCAATCGTTCAGTTACGCTGGGAGTTTGGAGAACAACCTTTCACCGCAGAGACCGCGGAGAGCGCAGAGAACAATTATATGAACTCTTTTCTGCGCTCTCCGCGTTTTCAGCGGTGAACCATCCCTTGCTTTTCCGCGTGAAGCGTTCACGCGTAACTCAAGCATTACGACTCAGCCCACCCTTTCAGGGCTCTCCGTAGCGGACACAGACGTTTTCGAGCTTTCGGATGCGATCCCGCAGATCTGCCGCCTTTTCGAATTCAAGGTCACGAGCGGCCTCGAACATCTCTCGGGTGAGATCATCAATAAGTTTGGGGATTTGGTCCAGCGGGATGTCAGGAAATTCATCCTCCCGCTCCACTTCCACCGTAACATAGTCCTGTTCGGCCAGAGAAGACAGAACGTCAGTGATATTTTTGCGGATCGACTCCGGTGTGATGTTGTTTTCCCGGTTGAATTCCACTTGAATGCTTCGTCGCCGATTCGTCTCATCCAGAGCCTTCCGGATAGAGTTCGTAACGCGATCCGCGTAAAAAATAACCGTCCCCTCGACGTTGCGCGCTGCTCTCCCCGCCGTCTGGATAAGTGAACGCTCCGAACGAAGGAAACCTTCTTTGTCGGCATCCAAAATCGCCACCATCGCGACCTCGGGAATATCCAACCCCTCCCGAAGGAGATTGATCCCGATTAAGACGTCGAACTCGCCGAGCCTCAGGTCCCTGATTATCTCCATTCTCTCTATAGTGCGGATCTCTGAATGGAGGTATCTTACTTCCACCCCGAGACTTCCATAGTACTCCGTCAGATCTTCGGCCATTTTCTTGGTGAGCGTCGTTACCAGCACCCTCTGTCCCTTTTCAACCCGTTTTCGTATTTCCTCGAGCAGGTCATCCACCTGATCCGACGCAGGCCGAAGTTCGATGACCGGATCGGTCAAGCCGGTCGGCCGAATCACCTGTTGAACTACTCGATCCCGGCCTTTCTCAAGTTCGTATGAGCCAGGGGTGGCAGAGACGTATACGGCCTGGGCCACGTGAGACTCGAATTCGTTGAATTTCAGCGGCCTGTTATCGAGAGCACTCGGAAGACGAAAGCCATATTCCACCAGCGTCTGCTTTCTGGAACGGTCACCCTTAAACATGCCGCCCACCTGAGGGATACTCACGTGGGATTCGTCGATGAAAAAAAGTGAATCCTCGGGAAAATATTCGAGCAAAGTGGGGGGAGGCTCGCCAGCCTTGCGTCCGGTGAGGTATCTCGAATAGTTTTCGATGCCGTTGCAGTACCCCATTTCTTTGAGCATCTCCACGTCAAATCGGGTTCGCTCCTCGATCCGCTGGGCCTCTATGAAACGGTTATTTTCCCTGAAATGCTCCACGCGCTCCGTCATCTCATCGAGGATCAGGTCGGCGGATTCGAGAAGCCTTGATCTTTCGGTCACGTAGTGGCTGGCGGGATAGATTGCCACTCTGTCGAGAGACCTTAGGATTTTTCCCCGTAAGGGATCGATTTCGTAAATGGCTTCAACCGTGTCTCCAAAAAATTCAATCCTTACTGCAAGGGCCTCCTCGTATGCCGGGAAGACTTCGACAACATCGCCACGGACCCTGAACGTGCCTCTGTGAAAATCCATGTCGTTACGATTGTACTGGATTTCCACGAGCTTCTTTAGCACTTGGTCCCTGTCACTCTCCTCTTTATGGATCAGATGCACGAGCATGTTCTGGTAGGCCTCCGGGGAGCCCAGGCCGTAGATGCACGATACGGAGGCTATGATGATCACGTCGCGTCTTTCCAATAGTGAGCGGGTGGCCGAATGCCGCATCTTGTCGATAGTCTCGTTGATACTGGAATCCTTTTCTATGAAGGTGTCCGTCTGGGGAATATAGGCTTCCGGCTGATAATAGTCGTAGTAGGAGACGAAGTACTCGACCGCGTTTTCAGGGAATAACGCTTTGAACTCGTTGAATAGCTGCGCAGCGAGTGTCTTGTTGGGCGCCAACACGAGGCTGGTCTTGCCGGTACGGGCGATCACGTTGGCCATGGTGTATGTTTTCCCCGAACCTGTCACACCCAGCAGCACTTGATGCTTAACACCCTTGTCAACCCCCTTGGCCAACTCATCGATTGCCGCGGGCTGATCTCCTTGTGGGGAAAAATCGGAAACTAATCGAAACAAGGACATGCTTCTGTGCCCTTTCCGGCCCTGAATGATTTTCGGTAAGCGATCAACGAGCAGCAGGATTGACCGCAGACTGCGCCGAGAACGCAGAGTATGGAAAATGGCTTGGACACGGCCAGATGGCCCACCGGTACATGCAACCAGGCCGGTAATGCCTTCACTGACACAGACCTGAAATCACTCTGCCTCACCCTTGAGAAGTTCAGAGCAAACAGAGTGCTCTGCGCACTTTGCGATCTCAGCCGTGAACGATTACGATTTTCGCACGCCGCGACTCATGCCTATTTCAACTTTGGATTCAATATCCTGAGAGACTGGTGAATCTTTCGTATTACCTTTTCAACGTTCTTGAACCCCTCGGGCACGTCCGATATGATCATCCGCAGGACATGATCTTCGGTTACGTAGTACTGTACTAATTGGACAAGTGGAATTCCTCGTAGATCCTTGAAAGAACAGACTATGTAGCCCTGGGAGCCTTGTAGACCCAGCAACTTGCCCTCCTCCAGGACTGTGGAACCTTTCATTTCTTCTTTCAACGTCCTCTTGAATGCATCCAGGAGGGCTTCAGCGCTTGCAGGGGCCGTACGTCGGCGCTTTTCAACAAGAACCGTAATGCGCAGTGTAGCGCCCGGATGGGTCACTTTGACTTCATCGTTGCCGGCTGCCCGGACTTTCATGGTCGCAGGATAATCGAACGAGAATCGTTGCTCCGGGTCCGTGTACCTGGTGAAACCGGCGTCCGCGGCAAGGGCGCTCGCTGTCAGAATCCCTGCCTGCAAGGAACCAATCAGAACAAGAGCCACGATTCTTGACGATCTTGGAGTCATCGCCTGACGCACTCTCTATGAGAATAGTCGCTAGGAGCCTGTCGCGCAACCAGGGTCGTCGGCATCATCGTACTACGCGGAGGCTTCGGGAACCGCGGCGGCCGGTCGCATAGGCTCCTAGGAGTCTGACATACTAAGTTTCTTCCTTGGCAGCCGCTGAGATCTGCCAACCACATAGGCAGCATCATGCCACGAATTCGGGAAAGCATTGCGTTACGCAACAGCCTCCTAACCATTGCCACCACTCCGCTTCTCCGGTCCCTGGTCGGATGGGACCGTTACTGGACCGCCCTGTGGGAGCAAATTCCGCCATCGCGTCACCGCTTCTCCCAACGACCTTGCTGTTTTGTAAGCCGCGCGATCGAATCCCTTCTGGACAGCACTCCGAAACCAGGCGGCATGAGGGGATTCATGGTATGAGGCCAGCTCTTCCAGTTCCTTATCGTCCACAGACCTAAACGTGTAGGCAAATGCAACCAGGGCAACATCTTCCGTGCGATTCTGATCTGACCTAATCGCGTTCTCCATAATATTTATCTTTTGTTGAACCGCTTCTCCTGGAGCGGCAGGTCCCAGGCCTTCAGCGGGCGAGCCGTCGACCAACCCCTGTATCACGCTTTTCAACAATGTGCCGTTGAGTTCCGCTACACGCTCAGCCTTTATAATTCTTCGCAAAGAGTTCAACCTTGGTTCTTCCAAGGAGGACGCTATCTTGCGTCCCTCACGAATGCCCTTGAGCAGCGCTGGGTCGAGCGAGGCATCCTGGAGATGGCCGACTTTTCTCCCGACCTTGGATTCGTAAAAGCCGATCACCTTCTCAATACTCTCTTTGTCCAAATCTTCTCTGACCGCAGCACGGACTATGGACAGCAACACCTCTTTGCCGGCTTCCTTTTTGACATACGCCGCCACCTCATTTCTCATTTTCACATCGGGAAATGCATCACCGGGGATTGCCGAGAGAATGGCCCCGCCCAGTTT
>JBKQMK010000175.1:0-13030 GCA_052146735.1 Desulfomonilaceae bacterium
AGCTAAGTCGGAAATGTGGCTGCCATACTGAGTCAGAATCTTGGAGCAGGTCTCCTGGCTGGAAACGGAAAGAAATTCGAGGATCAGCGGGAGGTAATCCGGCAATTCACCAGTGGCCGGCTCGTAGCCTGAGTTCTTGTAGAGTTGACTCAAATTGACCAACGCAAAGCCCCGCGTCTTGGATTCCCCACACTCGTGAAAGGTCAGATTGAGGCAGGTGGCCGGATTGAAATCGAAAAGTCTGGCGTACTCTTCTTGCAACTGAAGAAGCGGGGTCGCATCAAGGTGCTCCAGAAAAACGCCGCATTTATCTTTTACAACTGAGTGTGAAAACCCGTTAATGACATCGCCCAACTCTTGACGAGCCTCTATGAGACGTTCCCTCGGATAATCCAGCAATAGAGAGAGCACTTTGAGGACAGGGCGGGCTTCTTCCATGACAGTGGACTTGCCCATCGTGATAGGGGCAGCGCTTTGGTCAGTCATTTGAACTCCAATCTCGCAGGCAGCGCAGCATCAATTCTGCCAGGGTTAATTCATGACTCGGGGAAACCAAATTCGCCTTGGGCCTGATGCAGGTCTTCGATGTCTTCCCTCTTAACCGTAGGAATAACGTAACGATCCTCACGCTTTGCAATTGCAAGGAGCCGATACATCTCGTCAGCCGACGAAGCGGTCATCCCGACTTCTTCCAAAACCGACAAGTCAGGTTTTTTGTCGACCCGAATGGAGCGCCTGTATGCGCGCAAAGCCTGAAGCCGGTTGAGCGCCATCCGCACGGGGGTCACATCGCCGGCCGTCAGCAGATTGGCCAGATAGGTCAATGGGATTCGCATCTCGTCAGCCCCCTGGGGCCAGGTCTTCATTCCTTCCGTAGCTTGGATCAATGGGCTCAAGGGGGGCACATACCAGACCATGGGCAGCGTTCGGAATTCCGGATGAGGTGGGAACGCGAGTCTCCATTCCACTGCAAGCTTATACACGGGCGAAACTTGGGCCGCGGTAATCCAGCTTTCTTTGATTCCATCTGAAAGAGCGGTTCGTATGACTTCGGGGTCGCGGGGATTCAGCAGCATTTCAAGGTGAGCCTGGTATAGTTTCCGATCATCAGCAACCGCCGCGGCTGCTTTAATCTGGTCCGCGTCGTAGAGAATCACCCCGATATACCGGATGCGCCCGACACACGATTCCGCGCAGAGTGTCGGCAGTCCCGCCTCAATTCTGGGGTAGCAGAAAAGGCACTTCTCAGACCTCCCCGTTTGCCAATTATAATAGACTTTCTTGTATGGGCATCCGGAGACGCAATAACGCCATCCCCGACACCTCTCCTGATCTACAAGCACGATTCCGTCCTCGTCCCGCCTGTACAATGCGCCTGACGGACACGAAGCAACGCAGCCCGCATTCAAACAATGCTCGCAGATCCGGGGGAGATAGAACATGAACACTTTCTTGAACTGGAGATAAATGGCGTAGTCCAGATTCTTGAAGTTCACGTCCCCAGGCCCGGTTTTGGTCACACCGGCCAAATCATCCTCCCAGTTCGGGCCCCAAACGATCTCCATGTTGTCGCCAGTGAGCAAGGATTTTGCCCGCGCAGCTGGCTGGTTGGATCGCGGCGGACTTGAAACCAATTTTCCGTAGTCATAAGTCCATGGTTCATAATAGTCGTCGATATTCGGAAGATCGGGATTATGGAATATCTTCGCGAACTTCTCGATCCGCCCGCCGGCACGAAGGCGGAGCTTGTCGCTTTTCACTTCCCAGCCGCCCCTGTGCACCTCCTGGTCTTCCCATTTTTTGGGGTAGCCAACGCCTGGTTTGCTCTCAACATTGTTAAACCACATGTATTCTGTGCCGGCCCGGCTGGTCCAAACTTGCTTGCACGGAATACTGCACGTATGACAGCCGATGCACTTGTCGAGGTTCATCACCATAGCTATCTGGGCTTTAATCTTCATACCATTCCACCTCCCGCGTTTTACGCACAACAATTAAGGTGTCTCGTTGAGCTCCTGTCGGTCCGTAATAGTTAAAATCGTAGCTAAATTGCGCATAGCCTCCGATCATGTGAGTCGGTTTGACCATGATCCGCGTCACGCTGTTGTGCGTGCCTCTGGTATGTTTGGACAGCTTCGAGCCGGGGGTGTCGATTATTCGTTCCTGTGCGTGGTACATCAATGCCTTTCCACGGGGGATTCTGTGGCTCACCACTGCCCTTGCCAGCAGGACCCCGTTGTCGTTGAAGCACTAGAGCCAATCGTTGTCCTCAACACCAATTGAGGCTGCGTCCTCGTTGTTGATCCAGACGGCCTTTCCTCCGCGAAAGAGGGTTGTCATGCTGTAGTTGTCAGAGTACGTGGAGTGTATCGACCATTTTGAGTGAGGGCTCAGATAGTTAAGGATGATCTCCTTTCCTTGTTCACGGCCTACATCCGTCGCCCCTAGTTCCTTCAGGTCGACAGGCGGGCGGAAGAGCGGCAAGGCCTCTCCAAAAGCCAACATCCATTCATGGTCAAGATAGAACTGCGCTCGGCCGGTCAGGGTTCGGAAGGGGAGTTTCTGCTCGGTATTGATGACAAAAGCGGAGTAAGTCCTGTCTTCAGCTTCGATTCCGCTCCAGATGGGAGAAGTTATGACCTTGCGCGGCTGGTCGTTGATATCCGCGAAGCTTATCTTTTCTCCTTGTCTGAGTTTGCTCAGGTGACTCAGACTCAGACCTGACTTCTTTTCCACCCCCTCCCACGATTTGACCGCAACATTGCCATTGGTCTCCGGTGCAAGCGTTAGAATTGCTTGGGCTACCTGTTTTCCTGCTTCCAGTCTCGGCATACCCCGGCTCAAACCCGGCGCTTCCACAACTCCAAGCTTCCCCTTTAGTTCTGCATACTCCTCCGCTCCATTCCACAATACCCCCTTTGCGCCTATGGCCGCTTCCGCGACCAACGGTCCCATCGCGGTCATCATTTTGTAAACATTGGCAAAATCTCTGGTCACCACTGTGAGATTCGGCATGGTCTTTCCGGGGATCGGTTCCACTTCCCCTTTTTTCCAATCTTTCAGTGTGGGCTGGCCGATTTCTCCAGGGGTATCGTGAAGCAGTGGGGTTGCCACCAGGTCTTTCTGCGAGCCAAGATGCACAGCCGCCAGTTCGGAGAACTTTTGTGCGATTGCCTTGAACTGGTCCCAATCGGTCTTGGCTTCCCACGGCGGGTCTATGGCAGGATTAAATGGATGGATAAACGGATGCATGTCAGTGGTACTCAGGTCATGGGTTTCGTACCAGCTTGCGGCCGGGAGTGCCACATCGGCAAAGAGAGCGCTTGTGGACATGCGAAAATCGATCGTGACCAGGAGGTCTAGCTTGCCTTCAGGCGCGGGATCTCTCCATAAAAGCTCTTCCGTCCTTTTTGGACATTCCGGGCCGAGTACCGAATTGTCTGTTCCCAACATATGCTTCATAAAATACTCGTGCCCTTTTCCGCTTGCCCCCAAGACGTTCGCACGCCAGAAGAATTGCACGCGAGGGAAGTTTTCCGGGCTGTCCGCGTCTTCCAGGGCGAATTTCAGTTCACCGCTCTTTAGCTTTTCCACCACACAGGCAACTATCTCCTCGTCTGAAGCCGCACCTTGCTCAGCGGCTTCCTTGCAAAGGTCCAAGGGGTTATGATCGAACTGCGGATAAGAGGGGAGCCACCCAAGCCTTGCCGCAATGACATTGCAGTCCGCGGGGTGCTTGGGCAGGTCGCGACTGGTCAGTGGTGAGGCCAGGGTCCTCGGGTCCAGCGCGTCGTATCGCCACTGATCGCTTGCAAAATAAAAATAAGACGTGCCGTTCTGTCTCCTTGGGGGACGGGTCCAGTCCAGTCCAAAGGCCACTGTTGCCCACCCTGCCATGGGACGGACTTTCTCCTGGCCCGTATAGTGAGCCCACCCGCCGCCGCTAACGCCCTGACAGCCACAAAGGGTAGTCAGGTTAAGGATTGTCCGATAGGCCATATCGCTGTGGAACCAATGGTTCGATCCGGAGCCCAGCAGGATCATTGATTTGCCCTGGGTTTTCTCGGCATTCTCGGCAAATTCCCGAGCGACACGTATGGCATCCTCTCTGGGCACGCCGGTGATCGACTCCTGCCAGGCAGGCGTGTACGCCGCGATGTCATCGTAACTCTGCGCTACGTCCCCGCCTCGTCCTCTGTCCACGCCCACGTGTGCGACCATGAGATCGAATACCGTGGTCACCAGAATTTCCCGACCTTCAATGTCGAGTTTTTTCACGGGGACGAAACCGGCCTTTACCTTAGCCCCATCAAGCTCGAAGAGCGGAAACCCAACCGACACCCAGCCCTCGTTGTCTTCGCCGAAGCTGAGGAGAGGGTCCACATCTGAGCCGTTCAGCGAATCTTGAGAGCGCAAATTCCAACGCCCCTCTTCGTTCCAACGGAAACCTATGCTGCCGTTGGGCACGACAAACGTGCGGCTGTTGGCATCGAAATAGACTGTTTTCCATTCGGCATTATTGAGGGTGAGTCCGAGGTAGGAAGCTCGCAGGAAACGGTCCGAAACTAATTGGTCCCCCTCCTGCTTTAGGATCACCGCAAAGGGCAGATCAGTGAACGTTTTGGCATAGGAAGTGAAGTAGTCTGACTGCCGGTCAATATAAAATTCCTTGAGAATCACGAAGGTCATAGCCATTGCCAGCGCTGAATCAGTTCCTGCCTTCGCGGGCAACCATGTATCGGCAAATTTGACGTATTCGGCATAGTCCGGCGCCACAGCCACCGTCTTCGTCCCCGCGTACCGGCCCTCCGCGTAAAAATGAGCATCCGGCGACCGCGTCATGGGGACGTTCGTGCCCCAAACAATGAGATAACCAGCTTTGTACCAGTCAGCGCTTTCAGGGACGTCCGTTTGCTCTCCCCACACTTGCGGTGATGCGGGCGGCAGGTCTGAATACCAATCGTAAAAACTGCACATCGCTCCGCCGATCAGCGAGATGAACCGTGCCCCCGAGGAATAGCCGACCATGGACATGGCGGGGATTGGGGTGAACCCAAAAAGCCTATCCGGTCCGTATTTCTTGATGGTGTATATGAGAGACGCCGCTATGAGGCTCGTTGCCTCGTCCCGGGATACGCGCACGAATCCGCCTTTTCCTCTGGCCTGCTGGTATGTTTTCCTCTTGGCCTGATCCTCTATGATGCTCTGCCAGGCAGATACCGGATCAGGCTGAGACTTGAGGGCTTCCCTCCACATTTCGAGTAACACTGAACGGACATAAGGATATTTTAGCCGGTGCGGGCTGTACGTGTACCAGGAGAAAGCGGCCCCTCGAGGGCAGCCTCTGGGCTCGTGATCGGGCAGATCGGGTCCGCATCCCGGGTAATCTCCCCTTTGCGTCTCCCAGACGATGATCCCGTCTTTGACATACACGTCCCAGGAGCAAGATCCTGTGCAATTAACGCCATGAGTGGAGCGGACTTTCTTATCGTACTGCCATCTTCTGCGGTAAAAATCTTCCCATTCCCGCTCTCCACAGCGTACCTCGGCCCAATCCCCAGAAATATTTTCTGTGCGGCAGTTTTGAGTTTGTTTTCCAGGCCGAAGGAAGTTCAGGAACGACACAATACTCTTATTAGACATCTGTTCCCCCATAATAATTAGCTCTGGTGAGCAGAGTCTACAATATTGTAAGCAACGAGAAAAGGTAATCGTTCCTCGGGAAGGCAGGATTTACCGCGGAGTAAGCCGAGAACCCGGTGAGAAAAAATGGCTTATACAAGACCAAATAGGTGGTTGGGATGCCCTGTCCAACTAATGAAGATCTGCAATAAGACAGACTCGAATCCCATATGCCTCGTGTCGGGGGAGAAACAGGGAAAACAGCCTTCTCTGCGGTCTCTACGATGTCCGCGGTGAACAGTTACCATTTTTTTGAAACTTTGTTCAATTGTAAGCGGTCCAATGAACCAATAGTTAATTTGCGGACTGTGGGGGCGATGAATTAATTACGTTGCAGAATTGGTGCGCCTGTACAGCAACAGAGGAGAAGATCATGGCTATGAAAGAGGTCGTTCTCGCTCGAACTGATGAATTGCAAGACGGAGAAATGAAGGCCTTTTCCTTCGGAGAAAATAAAGTACTACTTAGCAAGATCGCGGGCAAATTCTACGCGGTGGGCGGACTTTGCCCTCACTACGGTGCATCTCTCGATGAAGGCATTCTGCACGACAGTACCATCGTGTGCCCCTGGCATCATGCCGCGTACGATGCAAAGACCGGCGACCTGCTGGAGCCCCCTTCTCTGGATGCCCTGCCCAGTTACGAAGTGACAATCCAAGGAGAAAACGTCGTATTGAAGCTACCGGAAGACCTCCCGGACCGGCGAGTCCCTTTCATGACAAGGCACGACCCCAAGGCAGATCATAGACTCTTTGCCATTGTCGGGGCCGGAGCCGCGGGCAACGCAGCCGCGCAAACCCTTCGCGAAGACGGTTTTAAGGGCCGTATAATCATGATAACCCGAGAAGAAAGCGTCCCGTACGATCGCCCGATGTTAAGCAAGGAATTCATGGAAGGCGCCGCGGAAGAAGAGTCTGTGCCCCTGCGATCGAAAGCGTTCTATGAAGACCACGATATCGAGTTGATGTTTCAGACCGAGGTCAGGCGGGTCGATATTCCCAACAAGCTGATAACCTTTGAGAATGATAAAACTTTGGCCTACGATGCCATTCTGTTGGCAAGCGGAGGATCGCCCAAGCCGCTAGTAGTCCCTGGCGCGGAATTGAAAAACATATTTACCTTGCGGAGCTTCGAAGATTCCAAAGAGATCGTCCAAGCCGGGCAAAACGCTTCACATGTAGTCGTAATCGGATCAGGGTTTATCGGAATGGAAACGGCTCATAGCCTGACCAAGCGCAAGATTCCTGTTACGGTTATCTCTCTTGCCGAGACACCTTTTCAGAATGCGCTGGGAAAGGAAGTCGGCAAACTATTTCAGAAACTGCACGAAAAAGCCGGCGTACGTTTTGAGATGCGCGCAAAGGTGGCCAAATTCGAGGGTAACGAAAGCGTTCGGGCAGTGGTACTTGAAAATGGTGAACGCATTTCCGCAGATCTCGTCGTTGTAGGCATGGGCGTACGACCGGCAACCGATTTCTTGCACGGCATAGGTTTGCTCCCTGACGGAAGCCTCGCGGTAGACGAGTTTTTCCGTGCGGCGGAGGATGTCTATGCCGCGGGTGATATTGCAACCTTCCCGCTCCCGCATACTGGAGAGAAAGTCCGGATAGAACACTGGCGGACAGCCCAACAGCACGGCCGTGTTGCAGGTCACAACATGGCCGGAAAAAAAGTTGCTTACACCAGTGTTCCCTTCTTCTGGACAAATCAGGTAGACTTATATTTCCGGTATGTCGGGTATGCAAAGGAATGGGATGAAATAATCATTAACGGTGACTTAGATTCACAGGATTTTATTGCCTATTATGTGAAGAATAGTAAAGTGTATGCGGCGGCAGGCAACAACCGGGAAAAAGAAATGGCCGCAATTGAAGTATTAATGGGACTAAACAAAATGCCGAGCCCCAAAGAATTGAAAGGTGGGAAGATCAGTCTGTTGAAACTGCTTGATAAAAGTTAGAGATCATGAATTGTGCATGTGAATGCAATCTACCGAGGCGACTTGTACCATGAGCATTCCGAGTACCAGAGAACGTACGGTCCGTCCGACCCATCCCGGGGAAATGCGCCGGGAGGATTTTCTGCCGGATTACGGGCTCACCGTAACGAGCTTTGCCAAGGCGCTGGGAGTATCGCGGCAGACAGTCAACGAGTTGCTCCGGGAGCGTCGAGCAGTGAGCCCAGAGATGGCTCTAAGGCTCTCGCGCCTGTTCGGGAACACGCCCGAATTCTGGCTGAATGCTCAGCGGGCTGTCGATCTCTGGGAGGCGGAGAGAAGTATCAAGGCGAAGATTGAAGCGATTACTCCATTAGATGCCGCTTGACGGCCGGCATTGAAACCGATTCGTTTCGAAATTAACACATACAATTACGGGCAATTGGTATAGATGGCTCGTAAACGTCCTTCTCCATTTTGGGCGAAACAGATCTGAGATTGATCATGACATCGGGGAGACCCCTAGCAGACATTCACATTTCAAAGCGTGCGGCAAGACCGTTTCCTGCTTTCAAGGATCGTTCAGATGCCGGCCGCAGCCTGGTGGAGTTCGTAAAGCCCGCGCCTCAAGAGCGCTCGATTGTGCTGGCACTTCCGCGGGGCGGCGTCCCCGTGGGCGAGCCTCTGGCAGAGGCGTTGGGGGCTCCTCTGAGCCTTGTTCTCGTGAGGAAACTTCCGATTCCGATCTCGCCCGATATGGGCTTTGGCGCCGTGGGCATTGACGGCACCAGCATCCTGAATGAGCGCGTGGTCTCGGAATATGACCTATCGAAACGGGAAATACAGGTCATAACCCAGCGGGTAAAAGAAGAAGTAATCCGCCGAGCTAAAGAGTATTTGGGGGATGATTGGAAGCCCGAGGTTCGAGGGATAGACGTGTACATGGTGGATGACGGCCTTGCCACCGGTTACAGTGTGATTGCCGCTGCATCGATGATCCGGAAGCTTGAACCGAGGATGATCGTGTTGTGTGTGCCTGTGTCGCCGGTTACCTCCATAGACGCTGTCCGGCCGTATTTCGACAAGATCTACTGCCTTATCGCTCAAGAGAGAGGGCCTTTCGCAGTCGCTTCGTTTTACGATGACTTCCACGACATGGCCGATTACGAAGTCCGAGAGGTCCTCGAAAGGAGAAGGACGGCGCTGCAAGAAATCTGAGGAGAAAGAAAGAGCAACCGGATGCCAAGAGATATCCCCGTCGGTAATGGAAAACTGCTTGTGTGTTTTGACCGTGACTACTGCATTCGAGACCTATATTTTCCCCATGTGGGCAAGGAAAACCATGTCGGAGGGAACTATTTCCGATTCGGCGTCTGGGTTGACGGCCGATTCTCTTGGGTGGGAAAAGATTGGAAACTGGACTTACAGTACTTGCCCGACACATTGGTAACCGATGTCAGCCTGTACAATCAAGCTCTGGGAATTCTTCTCCGGTGCAATGATGCGGTCGATTTTCATGAAAACGTCTTTTTGAGAAAAATATCCATTGAGAACCTTGATGCAAAAAAGAGGGAGATTCGTCTCTTCTTCGCCAATGATTTCAGCATATCCGGCAATGACGTCGGGGACACGGCCGCGTTTGATCCCAAGACAGGCGGGATAGTTCATTACAAGGATGACATATACCTTCTTGCCAACGGCAAAACCGCAGGTACGGACGGGCTCACGGGTTTTGCCATAGGCCAGAAAGGAGTCGGGGGCCTGGAAGGGACGTACCGGGACGCAGAAGACGGGGTGCTCTCCGGAAATCCTATTGCTCAAGGGGCAGTCGATTCCGTTATTTCCGTGAGCCTCGAAATTGAGGGGACATCCGGCGGGACAGCTTATTTTTGGCTTTGCGCGGGTCAAAAATGGGAGGAAGTAAGGGTAATTGATGCGATTGTAAAGGACAAGCACCCTGAGAACTTGATTTTGCGGACGTCAGACTACTGGCGTCTCTGGGTCCGCAAAGAAAACCCCCGTCTGGAACTCTTGCCTGATAAGATCGGCGATCTGTATCGACGCAGTCTTTTGATATTGAGAACTCAGATTGACTGGCAGGGAGGCATAATCGCGGCTAACGACTCGGATGTGATCAGGTTCAACCGCGATACGTACTCGTACGTGTGGCCAAGGGACGGGGCATTAGTGGCAAATGCTCTTGACCAGGCTGGGTTTCCTGAACTGTCTCAAAGGTTTTATCGCTTTGCGGCAGACATACTTGAGGAAGGGGGCTACCTTCTCCATAAGTATAACCCTGACGGCACACTCGCTTCGTCATGGCATCCGTGGTTGAGTGACGGACATACGCAATTGCCTATACAAGAAGATGAAACAGCTCTTGTGATCTGGGCATTGTGGCACCATTTTGTTTACCGCCGTGACGTCGAATTTATAAAACCACTCTATAGATCCTTCATCAAGAAGGCTGCTGATTTTATGTGTAATTACAGAGACAAAGAGACAGGACTCCCTGGGCCTTCTTATGACATATGGGAAGAACGCCGCGGCATCTTCAGTTTTACAGTGGCAGCGGTCTTCAGCGGGATCACCGCAGCCTCGTTGTTCTGCACGGCATTCGGAGAAAAAGACAAAGCCGACCGTTACATGCAAGTAGCCGCGGAGATACGTGACGGGGCTTCAAAATACCTGTGGCGCCCTGACCTGAATCGTTTTTGCAGGATGATTTTCCGCAATGATCACGGCGACATCGAAATTGACACTACAAGAGATGCAAGCCTTACCGGTCTGCTTTCCTTCGGTCTCTATTCCGCTGCTGACCCGAGATTAATCTCGACCATGGAAGACCTCCGGGACAAGCTATGGGTCAAAACGCAGGTCGGTGGGATGGCCCGCTATGAAGGAGATTCTTATCATCGGGTGAGCAACGATTTGCCGGGCAACCCCTGGTTTATCTGCACACTGTGGCTCGCGGATTTTCTTGCTGACAGGGCCGAAACTGAAATAGACGTGGCCTCCGCCGTTGAGTTGATGCAATGGGTCACGGACCATGCCCTGCCTTCAGGTGTCCTCGCAGAGCAGGTCCATCCCCTTACCGGGGAACCGCTGTCGGTTTCACCACTAACCTGGAGCCACGCCACGTTCGTAGCCACGGTGCATCGCGTCCTACGACACCTGGGAAGGATCAGTAAATGCCCTGAATGTGGACTGGAACTGACTGATCGGGCCCCAAAGGAGCACTGGCTGGAGAAGCTCTATGCCGATACTTGCAATACGATCTACGGCTTTTGCCAGGTGAGATAGCGATTTCGGAACGAGGGTAACATGAACGGCTCGGACCAACCCATTGCTTTAGCCGGCGATATCGGAGGGAGCAAAACCAATCTTGGCTTGTTCGCCCGCGGGGAAGATCGCCCCACTTTGCTCGTAATGGAATCATACTCAAGCGCTCACGCTGCGGGTTTGCCCGAATTAATCACACGATTTCTGGAAGCCCATCCCCAATCGGTTTCCGCGGCGTGCTTTGGGATTGCAGGTCCTGTCATAGATGGCCGGTGCAAGGCCACGAACCTTTCCTGGGAGGTATCCGAGGCTGAAATAAGGCAGAATTTCAACTGGAACAAGGTTCGCCTCATCAATGATTTAACAGCCACGGCGCTGGCTGTTCCGCTTCTTAAAGGACCAGAACTGTCCACATTGAATGCTATGCCCGCGGAAAAAGGGAACATAGGACTTGTGGCCCCAGGAACCGGCCTGGGGGTCTCCCTCCTTGTGGTCCGAGATGGGAAATTGTATCCAATAGCTTCGGAGGGGGGCCATGTCGATTTTGCTCCAAGAAACGAGAGCGAAATAGACCTCTGGCGGCACCTGCGCCAGCGCGAGGATCACGTCAGCGTAGAGCGACTTGCCTCCGGACCCGGCATCTTTGCGATCTATTCTTGGATCAGGGAGCGAGACCGATATGGGGAACCCGAATGGTTCGTTGAGAGAATGAAGGCCAATGACCCCCCTGCTGTGATATCAGAAGCCGCCCTGGTAGAGAGGCTTGAGCCGTGCGTTAAGACCTTGAAGCTGTTTGTGTCGATAGTGGGAGCCGCTGCAGGCAATTTGGCACTTACCGGAATGACCACCGGAGGCATGTACCTTGGCGGCGGCATCGTCCCGCGAATTCTCCCTCTTCTAGAAGAGGCGAACTTCATGGAAGCCTTCACCGACAAAGGGAGATTCAGGGAGTTGCTTTCCAGGATACCGGTGCACGTGATTCTGAATGACAAAGCAGCCTTGTTGGGTGCAGCACGGTGTGCGTTAGAAGGCTTGAAAACCTCGCGAGATTGATAATGTGGTGCTAGTAATAATAGACGTGTCGCTTGGCGAGTTTGAATAAGTGTCCTACTTTGTTTCCAAAATTGGCTGCCCGCCCTCATAATTTGTCGGGTTCGTGACGAGGTGAAACATGGAGTTAGACCGTGAAAGCATTGACAGATACGTGGACATAGCCGTCAAAGGCCAAGCTCCGGATCTCAAGATTCCATCAGGGGCCTGTGTGGTGGATCGGCCGGTTGACCCCTGTTCAATTGTGATCTTCGGCGCGACAGGAGACTTGACCACAAGAAAGTTGGCTCCTTCTCTCTACAATCTCTATTTGTCCGACGCGTTTCCAGAGTCGTTTGTGATTTTGGGTGCGGCTCGTTCGGAAATGTCCCATGAACAGTTCCGAGAAAGGCTAAAACAGGCATTGGCAGCAATGGACCTGACCAAGTGGGAGGCTTTTGCCTCGCACGTCTACTACGATCGCGTGGAACTCGGCTCTATTGAGTCGTTCAACGATCTTTCCAGCACTCTCAAGGAACTCGAAGGCAAGCATAACACCGCGGCCAACAAGATCTTTTATCTCGCCATACCTCCTTCGGCTTATGGAAGCGTAGCTGGTATGCTCGGAAAGGCTGGGCTTTCTAAAGAACATACCGACGGCAATGGGTGGAGCCGCATCGTCGTGGAGAAGCCATTTGGAAGGGACCTGAAATCCGCCCAGGAGTTGGATCGAGAACTGCACGAATATTTTGACGAACGCCAAATCTTCCGGATAGATCATTATCTTGCCAAAGAAACAGTCCAGAATGTTTTGATGTTCCGATTTGCCAATGCGATTTTTGAGCCGCTTTGGAACAGAATGTTTATAGACCATGTGCATATTAACGCGGCAGAATCCATCGGTGTAGAGAAGAGAGCCGCCTACTATGAAGAAGCCGGTGTTCTAAGGGACATGTTTCAGAATCACATGATGCAGCTGCTCGCAGTCACGGCGATGGAGCCTCCGGCCCTCTTCGAAGCGGACCAGGTCAGAGATGAGCATGTCAAGGTATTCAGGGCTCTTAGACCGATTCCTCGTGATGATCCATCCAAAAACCTTGT
>JBKQMK010000176.1:0-3483 GCA_052146735.1 Desulfomonilaceae bacterium
GGCCCCTGGGTATCTGGGTTGACATCGCTCCTGCAATAGAGCTGATTCCAGCGTGCAAAAATTCCAACGCATCCGAAGCCGGGGCAGGTCTTGGAATACTCAGAAAAGATTTCCAGGAAATATCCCCTGTTATAATTCCCGTTGGCTTGCAATCTCGTGCCGAGTCCCTCATTAAGGGTCTCTCCGTAACTGAGATGCCCCGGCACCCACGGAAATCCCACCACTCGGAACAACAGACCGCAGCATGGACCGCCCCAGCAGCACTGTGTCCCGATCAGCGGGATATATGAATTCAACGTCAGATCCGCCTCACCCGACGACGTGCCCGTAGGCACAAGAGCGAGAGGGGTAACCGGGCCGGGGTTGTTCAACTTAATGCCGTAAGAATCCCAGCGGAAACCAGCTATGAGATTCAGCCCGCACGGAGAGCCGAGAACCAATGCACCATCAATCCATCCCCACGATATGGTAGTACTCCAGGTCCTGGCATTCCGGTATGTGGGATCATCGGTTGGCAGAAGAAGTTGCAGACCAGTGGAGTAATTCTCTTGTGCATCACCGGAACTAGGGAACAGGTACCAGCCCGAGGCCAAAATGCCGACCCTGTCACTCAATTGACAATAGTTGGACACCCCCAGCCACACGCCTCCAGGATCTGAAAAGTCGGTACTGAGTTGCTGATTGAGGCTAGCGGCGGCAGTAATGGTCCCGGTAATAGGAATATTCCCGGCAGCCGTCAAGTCCAAACTCACATTAACAGGTCTGCGGATCCTACCTTGCTGGATCTCATACCCTACATAGACCGCTGGGCAGCATTTCCCCCAAGCGCCATAATAGGCCCCAGAGCCACAACATCCTCCTTGGCAGCCTGACGCCTGACCCCAGGAGCCCCACGGGATTCCCAGCCCGAATAAACCCTCCGCCGGCACCAACGTAGGAACGAGCAGCATCAAAATAACAGCACAAAAAAAACCCACGACTCTTCTCATACCCGTATCCTCCAAAACGCATAAAAGATCCTCTTGCCCATTAGGAGCGATTGGCATCGAAAATAAGCTTTTACTGGAACGTTAAACGGATACAGGGAAAAACTGTTATTGTCAAGTAATTATTGCCGGTTCACACAGTCACTGGCAGCATCCCGAAGGCCGCTCAAATACCGAAGGAATTAGAACGGTAACTAGGGAAACCCAGGCATAAGGCCTGGCCAGTGAAGATTAAAGGTCTTTTTTCAATTGATTGAAATCTCCCCCGCACAAAAGATGCGAGCCCCTCAACATCTTCCCGAGACTTATAGATCGTGTCACTGGGGAAAAATTGCTGGGCGGAAAGAGAATCACTGTGGCGGCCTGACGGAGGGCTAGGGGTTTTATGATTTTCGTTCCTGGGGGGCGCCCCTTGGCCAACGATTTGCTATGGCCGCACCGAACGGTACGAGCTCCCTGTTGAGCGCAGGCCTTACTCTCTACTGACTCTGAACCTGGACCAGTTTTTGGGGGTCAGCTCAATTCACGATTAGCAATCATGAATGCAAGGATGAAAGGCTTTTATAGCCATGAAGAGCTGAGTTTATCCAGCCTGCTTCGTCATGACCAACCGGTCAACGATACGGATCTGACGAGATGAGATTTGTGACTCTGTGTGAAAATCGAAGCAAACATGCCAAAATTGCTTGGAAAATCCAAGAAGTGATGCGGGACTCGCTTCGATTTTCACACTTACGTACGGGACTTGAGCTTTCTCGCAAAGCGAGCAACCATTATCAAACCGGCACGGCTGGTCAGCCGGTGCTCCGAAAAACGACTTGCGGGTACAATGGCTTTTGCCTCTTGACTGCGTCCTATATTTCTCTTACTCATACTTCCGAAGTCCCGCTCGATTACGGTCGTTTCCCGTCCGTTGCAGATCGGAACGTACCAGAATCACGGGGCTTCGCAAAGCCCTATGTTGTCTCTGCCGCCGCCTTCTTCCTATCAAACGCAAAATCCAGGCTTATACGAGCCTAATTTCTCATCTCCACAGCACAGTGTTATTTGGGGTAGTGCGAGGACAATTCGTGCAATGCCTCAAAAGTAGTGGCTTTTTAGAAATCATATTTTGATTAGTATTGTGCGGATTATTGCATGTCCCATTGTAATCTGCAACCCCCCGGGGCGGAATACCTTCTCCTTTCGATGTACGGAAACGAGGATCACGCCAGAGAACACGAACAGAAGGGCTGTCACATTTGACACCATAACCTGTTTCCGTGAACAACACGGCACTAACTATAAAATCGGACGAATAGGTGGTTATGAAGCCGCAATCAATCGTCCTTACATTAAAATAGTCCTGTACATAGAATCCCCATTTATATTTGCCGCTGCTCTTCCTGCCGCTCCGGTACGCTTTATAACTGTACCAATGTCCAACTTGCCACCTGAATGCCTTGTTCGTGTGTCCCAATCCCCCATACCCTTTGGATTTGGAACCGCCCCCCCAGTTGATTCCCAAATTACCAGAGTCTTTGAATTCTTTAGAATCTGCCCACTGCAAACCACCGTGCGCCCATTCATCATCTTCTGTAAAATTCACTTGAATAGCGAAATAATACAGCCACTTCCTGCTGGGGGGCACAGGAAATTCAACAATATTTATATCCACTTCATACTCTAGAATCTCTTTTTGGTCGGATTCCAACCACGTATGAATCGACTTCGGTTCCCTGCTAAATTCCTTTGTTTTGTTTACTAATATGGCATCGTCCTCTATTGCCGAGGCAATCGCGTCCGATCCCAGCAAAAGCCCCCCGGCGGCTGCCATAGAAGAAGCTTTCAGGAAGCCGCGTCGACTGATCTTGTTGTCTTCGTCGTTCATGTTTCCGTTGCTTATCCCTACATTCGTCAGCAAGCGTCGAATGCCTGCGGAAGCCGCAAAGCGCACGATGGTGATACGGCATGACGCCTTGGGAGCCTACTTACCTGGAATTATGCGGCGGCCTTGTTTTTTCGAATGCCCTGGAACAGTTGAGCGATCAAAGGAGACACTCTTGGCTCGGCAAAGGCTCCGTATCTCCTCCCACAAGACCCAAGAGAGGCAAATCCGTGGCCACCTTGATGCAAAAGTTTGTTTCTGGTCTTGACCTTAACTCCCCACGCGGCCCCCTGTCAAACACTATCTTCACGTGAGGACGGCTCTGAAAAAGGCTAGGTGGCGCATCAGTGGGCTTGCCTCCATCGCCGATATCTCTTGGTCGGGGTTGCGGAACTACACCCGCCTTGTGCCCCCCTTGTCCTCAAAGGTTTTGGTGGGGGCCTTCAATTAATTTCGCACCACAATGGGACTACGTTCGGTTAAGACATATCACCCGAGAAATGCCCGGTAGCGGTTTAAGGTCGCCATTCTCCTGGCAGACAAACAGATCGAGCCTCAAATGCAGCTAGTGCTCTGTCCCTCAAACAACTAAGGTTCCCAGGCCACATATCTATCTGTAATTACAGTAGA
>JBKQMK010000177.1:0-9535 GCA_052146735.1 Desulfomonilaceae bacterium
TCTATCTCAATCGCGGAGATGTGCCCTTTATTCCGCGCGTACACGAACTCTTCCACAAAGATGAAATACTTGCCATCGATCTCCACTGGAAATGGATCTGCCCAGAATCTGTCTTTCGGCGGGATAATGTAATTGAAGTCATGGAACGTGCCGGGCATATCCGCTGATGGGCCGATTTTGTATCCCAGGAACCACTGGTATCGAGAGGACACGACCCTGATCTTACGCGCTAATAGTCTGCCACCGATTTTTGCAGAAGAAAGTGCTCTGCGCAGTCCGCGGTAAATCTTCATAAAGAGCCGTCCCGGTGAACCTTCACTATTCCTATGAGCTTAGTCCAAATTTTGCGCAACGTAAGAGCAACTTCTTCCCTGGTTCGGGGAAGATGAAAAATGAAGAAGCCCCACAAGTCGGTCAAAAATGAAGGCGGGGTCACGGTAATAGAATTCGTATAGCGAAAAGCTTGCATAACCGATAAAGCGGTTCGACGCGGATTGACAATGGGATCGCAAAATACTGTGGCTGTGTTGCCCGCTGCTGGCTCGGGATAGATCCAAATGTTGCTTGCAGCTTCAGAAACTTCCGCTGACAGCACTGCCGGGCATCCTGCGCTGTTAAGAGCATCTGTCAGATCCTCAGTCCTCCTGGAGTGATAGATCACCGGGGTCCACCACGACCTAGCTATCGGATGGTGCTGGTCTTCACCTGGGTCGTGTGGTTCATGCCCGTCCCAACGATATCCCACACGAACAGCGTCTCCGCCCACAGGATCGGGCGACTGTAAACTATTTAGCGGCACCGCCCTCAATTGTAAATCCACGGTCAGGTACTTCAAAACTTGTCTTGTGAGGGGAAGTCTATCGAGACGTCCGTCCTTGAAAGGGTGCATCAATACGCTTATGTGGTTCACCCCTTCGCGGACGGCGGTTTTCCAGGCGCTGTCGACCATGCCCTTGATGATCCTATAATTACCACCGTATGTCTCTGCTGGGACCGGAATCATTATTATGTCGCCAGCCGATGTTCTAAGCGCGCACGGCAAACAGGAAGCTGGAATAAAACGTGACCTGTAGTATGAATGTTGCCTGAAAAGCACGAAATATTTGAGCCCAGCAGCAACCATGGCCCTGGGGGAGACTTCATCCATTCGATAGATGAAATTTGCGCCGTTTACAGGGCCAGAGGCGGTCAAAGCTTTGACGTTGTCACTGATGCGCCCAAGCTGATCTTCGAATGGCCGCCCCTGGAGGAACTCGTGCATGGACCCATGAACCCCCACTTCATGTCCCCCTGCCACTATTCTTTCGAGCACTTCCGGGTACAGCCACGCCATGAAGCCGGTAACGAAGAAAGTCGCCCGAATGCCGGCAGATTCGATAAGGGGCAGAAGCCGCGGGACTCCGAAGCGTGCCCCGCCCAGTTGCTCGAAGTCCAGGATTAGAGAGAAAGTGCCTTTCCCAGGGCCTCGGTCGAGGACTGTCGCGTCCGATCCAAGCGGCGGGATGTTAACTCTGCCGTGTCCTGAAAGAAAATCATGGATGCATTCCTTCGTCTGCTCCTTTTGCTGCTGGCTGTCTATTCCGCAAATGCACGTGTATCCCATTCGTAGTTTTGCCAGCAGGCGCCCAACGGGAAGCCGGCCGACCGTTCCATTGTGCCGGGTGAAAATGGCAGCGTCAGCGCCCGTGGCCGCGATTCGCTCTACGAGATCGGCATCGACACCTATGCGGGAATAGGGCACCTCAAGTGTTTCCACGCGCATTGCGCGGAATGCCGACGGGTCCAGGCCGAAATCTTTAGGGTCCGCGGGGTCCCACAAGAGAACCGTGCGCGCCAGGTTGAGAGTCATGATCTGTGCTCTTGGCGGAAACGGTCAACCTGAGAGCGAACCAGCTCTGCGTAATCATCCCCGATATTTTCCCACGAGAAGTTTTCTTCGGCCATGCGTCTGGCCCGATTACCCATCTCGGCAAGAGTTTTGACTGGAACCTTCGCTATGTCCTCCATGGTCTTTGCCATATTTAGGGGAGAGGGGTCTGAGACGAAGCCGCAATCGTACTTTCGAACAAAATCCGCGGTCTCATCCACGTCGTTCACCATAGTAGGTCTTCCCAGCGAAGCATATTCAATGAATTTGGTAGGAAAAGCGTGGCGGAGGGCCGGATGGTCGATCCTGGGTATGACAAAGCACGCAGCCGATCTCAAGATATTAACGAGTGACTCCTGGTCGGTCTTATCCACGAGTTTCACCCGATCTCCGAACTTCGCCGCAAACTCCTGTTTAATGGCTGCGTCTTCTTTCGAGAAGCCCACCAGAAGCAGCCGGATATTCGGATCTCGGATCCTTTCAAACGCCTCGATAAGGTTGTCCATATTTTGCCAGGTCTGGAAGCCTCCCGCGTAAGCAAAAGCGAACTCAGGAGGGTCAGGAAAGGGAAGTTCATGAAACACATCCAGATCGACACCATTGCGCACAATCCCCACGTGATCTTTAGGCAGACCTTCCTTTATAAGCTCCTCGGTGTGCGCATTACACTGGGTTATGACATAATCGGCGCAGGCTATCGCCATTCGACAAACAATTCTCACACGCAGGGACGGACTTGTTATCTTGCCTGCGGAATGCACCTGCCGCTCAAGGGCCGATTCGGCAAGCGGGTCTCCGTGCGGTTCGTATATGATCGGGCCGTTCAGAAGAGGTCGGCAAAACAGCAGTGCCTGACCTGCTCCTTCCCCGTGAGCACAGATGAAATCGTATTTACGAAAAGTGTTGAGCCAAAAAGGCATAAAGAACGAGGCAGTGGTCTGCTTGTGAATGGGAAAGTGGTCCTTCATATAGAAGAGATCGCAGTCGATGGATCGCTTGACGAGAGATTCAACGCGATGGTCAACATTGCGCGTAAATGCGGAAGAGTCCTTCGAAGCTGTCTGGGAGATCACCAAACCTTTGAGATTCATCAGGAGTCCTCCCTTCTTATCCGGACTCAGGCGGCGGCCACCACATATTTCGGATCTCGAGACCCCTGAATGATCGGTCGAGGGTCGCTACGACCTTCAAGGGGACAGCATCGCCAGCGATACTCCTCAGCAAACCGGAAGCAGCGCTAACCTTCCCACTGAGCGGGTTTTCACCGGTTTAGAAGAATACTTCACAATCAGCCCCTCGGTCAATCATCATTTCCGCGTCGATGCGCGGGGCGCGTCCGTAGCACCAATGATTCAAGCAGTTCCATACTTCGTTGTGGGGCTTTAGGCCGTGAAAGTTGTCATATCTGGCTTATCATGGGCTTGACCTCCACGCTCAATGTGTATATTTCTTCTATTCAAGAAAGCTCTTTTTTGTCTTAAGAGCGGAACCACTGAGAGGCTTTCTCTTAATCCCGTATTCAATGGGTGCTAACGGAGTTTTCCGGGGACAGGGAGAGGTCTTATGCGGGGGCTGCACTTTTCACGGGAACTGTCATCGGTCCATAGGAGGCTGTTGCGTAATCCCCCGGTCGCGGGACTTTTCCGAATTCGTGACGCAATGGTACGAATGAGCGGGGTTACGCGACAGGCTCACAGGCTGGCTGCTGCCGGTCTTTTGGCTCTGCTGGTCTGCTTGTGCGCTCCTGGAGACAGCTGCGGCACGTACCTGGTCTTCACTATAGATGTATGCTGGACTTGCGGAGATGATTTTCAAGGGACTTGGGAGGGCAAAGATTACGGCGTGCCTCTCATAGCGGAAAAGCTCGAAGAATATGGTCTAAAGGGGACTTTTTTTGTCAGTTCCTTCTGCCCGTCAAACCTCACGGACAAAATGTCTTCCAATCTGCGCTTTTTAGCTTCGCGAGGCCATGATCTGGAAGTACACCCACATCCCGATGCGCTGGACCCCAACCGGCTCCTTTTTACAACGTATTCAACGGAAGAGCGGAGAAGAATCCTGGAGACGGCAATTGAGAATATCAAGAAGGCCGGTGCCCCACCTCCGATCGCCCATAGGGCCGGAGCGTACGCAATAGATCAGGAGACGCTAAGTCTGTTGCCCCAATTCGGCATTCTCATGGATTCGTCAATATTTCCGATGGACCCTCGCAGCAAAGTGCCCCTGCCGGAAAACCTAGCAAACAGATTCGTGAAAATAGGGGGTCTGTACCAGCTGCCAATAACGCTGATAAGGAGGATCCCTTTCATTGGATACGCGGGCATGACCGCTCTTGATCTTGACAGAACCATTTGGGAAGAACAAGAAAAAGCTCTCAGACAGATTGCCGACCGGGGCCTGCCTGTAGCCACATTCTTTCTTCATTTTAATTCCCTTTACCATTATATTGGTTCAACTGTTCCGTACGAACCACTCAGGGTCACCGGACCCAGAGAAGAGAATATTGCGAAGCTGGAAAACGTCCTTAAGCTTGTCACAGCCGATAGACGATTCAAAGTCGTTACCGCAAGGGAGCTTTGGCAATTATTTCAAGAGATACCGCAGGAATTGCAAGGTCCTTCTTTTGTACCGTACACTGGAATAGTATTGACCTACTTGAAGGCGTGGAAGGATTTCTTCGGACACGGAATAACTAACAAAATAGTCGTTATCGCCCCGATAGCATTTGTTGTTGGGCTCCTGACCGTTGTTGCGCTTTTGATAAGAATGAAACTAGCCAGTCGGGGTCCTTAGGCCGGGAGAATGTATAAACAATTCAGGAAATACAAACTTTTGCTCATGGCCGTCGACGTTTTTCTCACGGTTCTGCTGCTAGCGGTAACTGTGAAGATGAGGCCCTTTCTCCCAGGCAAGCCTCTGGATCCATCCCAGGCATTATTGCCTGGCACGCTGATTTACGTGATGGTGGGCCTTCTCTGGCATGTTCTCTTCGCCGTGACAGGCGTCTATGAACTTCGGATAATTCCCAGGTTCACTCAGCAGATCGGTCGTTTCACCTCTTCGTACCTCCTGGCCGTGCTGATGCTGACAGGATTTCTCTATTTCACATTCAGGGACGTATCCCGAATGCTCGTCATTTACTTTTGTGTCGCTGACTACACTGCGCTCTTACTAACTCGCCATCTTCTGGTTCTTTACCTCAGACACAACGTCAACGCTATACGCGACGTGTCGGTTCTTATCGCGGGGGCCTCCGAAAGTGGCATATGCCTTGCCGACACGCTCAAAAGTGATGCTGCTTCGGGTCTGAAAGTGGTGGGATTCGCTGACAGCGACATACCCCAACAGCTCAACCTGCCGGGGCCGGTCATCGGGTCACTGCAGGACGTGCCGCGAATTGTGCTTGAACAACAAATAGGCATATTGTTCGTCGCACTCCCCGAAACTAGAAGTGATGAAGTGGAAGAGTTGATCCATAGGGTCGAGAGCCTGCCTGTACGCGTGTACGTTGTGCCCGAAGTGCCCAAGGCGGGGCTGGTTAACCCGGAAGTGGAGACTTTGGGAGAGTTGGTCTTGATCGGGATCCGGGAACCGGTGATTCAGGGTCACAGGCGAGTCATCAAGCGAGTCTTTGACGTGATAGCGTGCACGGTGGGTCTCCTACTCACTTGGCCTCTGTTCATAGTCATCTGGATAGCCATTAAGCTGGATTCCTCGGGTCCGGCGATCTTTGTCGCCAAAAGGGTAGGCGAGAACGGCAAAATCTTCAGTATGCTGAAGTTTCGTACCATGTACGTGAATCAAGAAAATGTCCAGGTTCCGGCACGTTCGAAGGAGGAACTCTGTGAAATTGTCCACAAGGTGGAGGACGATCCCCGAGTAACGCGGGTTGGCAGGTTTCTTCGTAAAACGTCCATGGACGAACTGCCCCAGCTCCTCAACGTGCTGAAAGGTGAAATGTCCTTGGTGGGGCCGCGGCCTGAGCAGCCTTTTCTTACTCAATGTTATGATCACTGGCAGTGGCAAAGGCTTTCCGTACCGCCGGGAGTTACGGGGTGGTGGCAGGTATCCGGGCGCAGCGACCTTCCCATGCATCTGAACACACAGTATGATATGTACTACGTCAGGAATTATTCCGTGTTACTGGACCTTAAAATACTTTTTAAAACGGTAGGAGCGGTGCTGAAGGGGAAAGGGGCCTACTGATAAAGTCTGCGGGAACTCGACCGCTGTTGGGAGAAAGACCACATGCAGATGGCCGCTTCGTCACTTCGAAATTCCGTAACCATTCTCGTCGCGTGCATCGTGGCCTTTATTCTAGGCTACCTTTATGTGCAGACGTTCGCTGTGGGTTGGCGAGCGATATTCCTGATCCATGCCGCGGTCCTTTTCTTCCTGGGCTGCGCGCTGTTCATCAGGAATTTGCGATCATTCCTTCTCTTCATAATGATATTCGCTATACCACTTCAATATGGCTATCACGTAATTTACCAGCCTATGCTCGACGTACAGACTTCACCGTTCTCCTCTGGGGTTCGGATCGACGTCGTGGATGCGGTGCTGTGGCTCCTCTATATGTATTGGGGTTTCAGGCTGGCCCAACAACGATTGGGACACACCGGAATAACATTGGGTCACTCGCTGGGTAAGCTGTTTCTTATATGGATAGTATACGTAGCGATAGCAGGGGTTTTGAGATCCGAGCACCTCAATTACACGCTATTTGAGATAGTGACGCTCTTCCAAGGTTTCATGCTCTTCTTCTATCTGATAAACAACCTCTCATCCGAGCGGGACCTGCGGGTTGTTCTCTATGCCCTGTTTGCGAACACTGTTGCCCATGCACTCTACATAATCATGCAGTCCGTCACTGGGTTCAACTACACGGTGCATGGCGAAGCTTCCACACACTTTGTTGAGCAAGAAGGTTTTCGGCCTGCCGGCTTTGCCGGGAGTTGGGACGCTGCCGCCGCCATGATGCACCTTGTCCTTCCCGTGCTTTTCGCTTACTATTTTATAGCTAAAAACAGGGCCTGGCATAGGGCGGCTTTGATGGGCATCGGCATCGTGTTGCTGGGACTGTTGCTCACCAAAGTGAGGGGGGCCTGGATTGCGACGCTCGTCTCGGCCATAACGGTGGTGGCGGTTAGTTATTTGCGAGGTTGGATTTCTTCGACCCAGACATTCAAGGTGGCTGCCGGCGGCATCGCTGTACTGGTTTTGGCCGCCCCTTTTGTTGTTGAGAGGCTCATTACCGGGGCCTGGGGAGAGGACCGGCTACCGCTCATATACACTGCGATTAACATGTTCAAGGCAAACTGGCTGCTGGGCGTCGGCCCGAACAATTACTTCTTTCACATAGAGCAGTACTTGCCCATTAGCCTGAGACACACGTGGGAAGCTGGGGTCCACAACGAATATCTTATGTGGGCAGCTGAGACGGGTCTACCCGGTTTCTTGCTCTACTACAGTTTATTGTTTGTCATGTTGAAAAAACTCTGGAAGCTGACGGCCTCGCCTGATCCCTGGATTTATCTGGCCTCGGTCGGGTTCTTCGGTGCTATGGTAGGCTCGCTGCCGTATCGAATGACTTCTCCCTACTTCTTCCTGGAAGTGTACTCAGAGTCTTGTGTCGTTTTAGCCGTGACATGCGTTTTGCAAACTCTTGAGAAAAAGAGACTTGCAGAAGTGCGGGCGAGTCTTCAAGACACCCAACGGACGATCTGAAGCCAACGTTTCATTTCTGTTGCGGCTTATGAGTGATGCGACTCGTTTTAAGCCCCACAAACAATAGCATTCAAGGCATCTATGCGGAAGGTTTGCCTTTTTATCCAAGGGGTTACGTAATATTCTGAAACTATTACGGTTTTGTTTTCTTTGATCTTGAAATCTTGGAGTTTTTGTGCTAACAATTAGTCTATAACGTGTAACTATGGGAACAAAACCGCGGACATTCTACACGGCAATCCTTGCAGAATTCTTGGGGGTTAGGATGTCCGGCAATGATCTGTGGAGGCAGGGATTGAAAACGGCTTCCCAGATGGAACCAGGTTTCAAGCATCGCTGCCCGGCATGGAAATCAAGGGTAAACCCGGTCACTGAATACCGACCGGAAGGGACTACTGTTGAGGGGTCGCTCTACTGGGGGCGCCGGCATCTAACCGCAATTTGCGCGCGATATGGAGCACGGGAAAAATGGGAGAAGAACAGGGCTTATCCTTGCGAGACACTCTCAGCATCTTTTTCCGCCGCATCTATCTTCTCTACATAATGGTAGTGGTTCTTCCGTTAGGGGTCTTCATCACGTGTCTGGTGGTTGATCCGGTCTACGAATCCACCGCAAAGATAATTGTTACGGCAAAGAGGGAAACGTCCACTCTGCTTCAATATCCGAAGGAGATGGCGGCCCAGATGTCTTTCAACCTGAACGTGGACGAGACGGATTTGAACAGTGAGATGGAGTTGCTGCGAAGCACGGATCTGTGGATACGAACAGTGAAGAAGCTGGGGGTTCAAACTTTCAAGCGCGGGGAAAGCAGAGCAATCCGAAAGTGGCTTAAGCAGGTCACCGAAAGGTTGAGCCAGCCGTTGGGAGGCAAGAAGCACCAAGCGGGGGCCTTAGACGCTGAATCCGCCGAGATCCAGAAAATAGCCGAAGGCCTCATCAAAGACTTGAAGATTACCGCGGCGATCAAATCCAAGGTGCTTGACCTATCATTCAAGTACTCGGACCCGGTAATGGCTCAAAAAATACTTGCTACCCTTCTGGATCTGTACATCCCATATCATATGGAAGTTTATTCGCTCCCGGGTGCTGAGAAATTCTTTTCCGGACAGAGCGATCTGTACAGGCAAAAGTATGAGACGGCGGACCGTGATCTGGCCGAATTCAAGAAAAAATGGGGTCTGTCTCTCGCTGAGCGACAGAAAACGGAGCTTATTACATTCATAAAGCAGCTTCAGGACGCTCTGGTGGAAGCGAACTCCAATCTGAGCCAATACCAAATTATGTTGGCGTCAGTGAAGAAAGGTTATTTGCCGTCTGGCCAGCTCACAGCCGGCTCGCAGAGAGGCGCTGAGAATACTTTCATAAACATAGTCTCTTCACAGCTTCTGAGGGCCGTACAAAAGCAATGGCAAACGGCGGAGCTCTTCCAGGCCGACAGCCGAGACTACCGAGCCACGGCAGACATGGTCAGGGACATGACGAAGAAATACCAGGAGGCGTTGCAGGGGGAAACTGACGTCGTCGAGGCCAAGAAGATGAGCATCGAACAGAGCCTCAAAGAAAAAGAGGAGCAATTGGAGCTACTGGAGGAAAAGAGTGAAGAAGCCCGTAGGATGCAATTAGATGCTACTGTCGCCAAGGAGAGATACCTGCAGTACCTGTCAAAGGAGGAGGAGGCTCGGCTCGAAAACCTCAAGGGTGGAACACAAGTGAGAGACGTGAGTGTTGTGGGGAAGCCTTTAACCCCCGTGGACCCAATTTTCCCTAAAACGTTTCTTTTTGTGCTCGGGGCCATTTTGCTGGCGATTCCCGCGGGAATGGGCGCAATACTGACTGCGCACTTCTTGGATCACACATATGACAATCCCAGAATGCTGGAAGCCGATACCGGTTACCCGGTCTTGGCCTCCCTCAGAAAAGTTCAAGCAAGTGGATCGGCT
>JBKQMK010000178.1:0-4234 GCA_052146735.1 Desulfomonilaceae bacterium
GAATTCTCTACGCAGTCTATCGAGGGCAGCGTACGGGAACAAAGACCGCGTGTTTGTTCAATGGTGAGTACTTTGACGCAAATGGCGTGGAACTGAAGAGAGACTATCTCAGAGCACCCCTCAACACCCTTCGTATCACGTCAGGGTATGGCTGGCGAATTCATCCGATACTCAATATACCGAAATTTCATACCGGGGTTGATTATGGCGCTCCCACCGGGACGCCAGTATACGCCATTGCCGACGGCACGGTCACTTTTCAGGGCTGTGGACCCGCTTACGGTCTCTACGTGTGCCTTCGTCATGAAAACGGTTACGAGAGCCGTTACAGCCATCTCAGTCGCATATTGGTCAAGGCAGGCCAGAAAGTCAAGCAACGGCAGACCATCGGACTCGTGGGATCCACCGGTCGATCTACCGGACACCATCTTTTCTTTGAAATAATAGCCGACGGAAAACGAGTTGACCCCACAAAGGTAAAAATGATCAAGAATCGCAAATCTGTTCCCGTGCCCCTCCAGAGCCGATTCAGATCCGTTGTCGACCGCCGCCAGGACCTTTTCCTGGGGCAACCGGCCACGGCTGACGGTCAACACACTTAGTGGAAAGAGCTGAAGCCGCAGCGACACAGTTGGAGCTAAAGAGAGAGAGCATGCGGTCAACGGATAGCTTCTCGACACAAGCACTTTTGCAAAGCCCCCCTACCAAAGCTCTCCATCCAAAAGCTGACCGGCGAGATCGCCTACCTGTTCGTCAAATTCTGCCTTTCCGTCACGGTCTTGATCGTCAAATGATGGAGTCTAACTTGATAGAAATTGCAGGAATTGCGTCCGCTTTCCGGGTGAAGAGGGGACGGGGAGGCCCAAATAGTGCCGAGGGTGTTGATTGATTAAAGGAGAAGTGTTACTGGCAAAGAAATAGTGGGAAATCGGGACGGGGCTGTTCGCCCCGCCTCGCGCGAAAAATCTCGACTGTAACCGAAACAGGGAGATTTTTCGGGTACCACTCAGCAAAGCACGGGGGACGAGATTATGGAACATGATCCTGGATCTGCGGTCTAGTATGACTATGCGCCCCTGCCAGGCGGACTGCCCGTTGACCTCTCAGGCAATTAGCTAGCTTCAAAAAAGGAGATACTATGCGGCGATTTCTTACAAATCAATTGGTATTAACAGTATGGTTGGCATTGGCGGTCACAGTAACCGGCTCTTTTTCAGCCGCTTGTGCAATGGACGGCGAATTGAAGCATTTTGTGCTGCCAAACGGACTGAACGTCTTTGTCAAGGAAGACCATTCCCGGAAGGTAACGGCCGTCCAAATGTGGGTGATGGTGGGGAGTGTCTATGATACGGAACGCGGCATAAGCCACGTGATCGAACACATGGCTTTCAAAGGCACCAAGAAGCGAGGTGTGGGACAAGTTTTCAAAGAGGTTGCAGAAATTGGCGGACAAATGAACGCCTACACCAGTTGGGAGGAAACGGTGTTCCACATTTACGTTCCTTCATCGGAAACAACGCACGCCCTTGACATTGTCACCGACGCCGTATTCCGAGCCGCTATAGACCCGAATGAGCTTGAGAAGGAAAAGAAAGTTGTCCTGGAAGAAGAGCTGTATGACAAGGATCGCCCGTCACATGTGGCATCCAATTTGCTCTTCAAGACCGCGTACATAAAAAGCCCCTACCGGTTCCCTATCATAGGTAACAAGGAGAGCTTCAAAAAGGTCACCCGCAAGGCTGTACTGGATTACCGCAAGAAATGGTACGTCCCCGAAAACATGTTCTTGATGGTGGTGGGCGACGTTGACCCGGTCTCAGTGCGGAAAGATGTCGAACGCCTTACCTCGGATGTGAAACCCGAAGGCTTTTTCAGGACGCCCTTGCCTCAGGAACCGCCCCAGGAGCAAATTAGGACCGCGGTAGCGAGGGACCGCAGTGCCACTGAGACGAGACTTAGTATAGCCTTTCACATCCCATCCATGAAAGGCAACGATGTCAACTCATTGGACCTGGTTGCGGACATCCTGGGCGCTAGAGAGGACTCACGGCTCGTCAGAATCCTTAAGCGGGAGAAAGGAGTTGTCAACGCTATTTCCGCCTCTTCTGTGACACCCAAGGAACCCGGCCTGATGATAATCTCTGCAACGTTGGCAGCAGACAATTTGGAAGCTGCTACCAGAGGCATCATGGAAGAATTGGCCCACCTGTCCGAAACCCCTCCTTCTGCAAATGAATTAGAAGAGGCAAAAATCCATGTTGAGTCCGAGCATGTTTACGCTCGCGAAACAGTTCAGGGCATGGCCAGGAGCATGGGTGAGTATCAGAATACGGTGGAGGACGCAGATTACGCAGAGAAGTATCTGACCCTGAATTCAGCCGTTACGCCTCAGCAGATCTCTGCAGCGGTGAACAAATACCTCATGCCTCCCAACGTGACCGTCAGCGTGCTGTTGCCTGAAGGTGAAGGGAGAGAGTTCCGCATTGAACAGCTGGAGAAAATCGCGAGCGGTTACGCCCCGACAGCAAAAACCACAGCGTCAGCTACTGCCGCGCCCGCAACCACTATGTTCCGAGAACTGTCCAACGGCATGAAGGTTGTTCTTGTACCCGACAGTTCCAATCCGGTTATCAGCTTCAGAATCGCATGCCTCGGTGGAAAACGATTTGAGAACAAAGACACCCAGGGGATCATGAATTTCATTTCCCGAATGCTCGACAAGGGTGCGGGGAATATGAACGATGTGGATATAGCGCGCAAAGTTGGCAGCATGGGCGGTTCACTGGAGGGCTTTTCGGGAAACGATTCCTTCGGTCTTCATGGGAGTTTCTTCAGTCGTTACTGGGACCAGGCGTTGGAATTGCTTTCTCAGATGTTTACCGACCCGACATTCCCTCAAGACAGGCTGGACAGGGAACGGGATTTGATCATCAACAGCATCAAAACCGAGCCCGATAGGCCGACGGCGTATGTCATCAACATCCTAAACAAAACTCTGTTCACCAACTTTCCCTATGGATTTGACAAACTGGGGACTCCGGCTACGGTTGCGTCGTTCACTGTTGACGATCTCAGGCGGACTTATCAACGCTTTGCCGTGCCGCCCAACACGGTCATAGCGGTGGTGGGCCAGATGGATCCCGAAAAGGTTTTGGAGAAAATAGAGCAACTCTTCGGAAGCATCCCCACAAAGACCTTGGAAATACCGGAAATTCCAAGTGAGGGACATTTGGAGCAGGTCAGAGAGAACGTAATGCATGTCCCGCGGGCAAAAGCCCACCTCGCGATAGGATTCAGGGCAACCACTTTCAGCGATCCGGATCGGTTTGCACTAGAGGTTCTCAACCATGTCCTGGGCCAGGAAGGGAGGCTGTTTAGCCAGCTCAGGGACAAGGAATCGTTAGCATTCGACGTCACTTCGTTCTTTCGGCCAGGAATGGAACCTGGGGTTTTCGGTTTGTACATGGCTTGTGATCGGCCAAAAGTCGATCGGGCATACGAGGGACTGATCAGGGAAGTGGAACTGATCAAGAAAGCAAAGATAAGCGACGCAGAGCTTAATAGGGCCGTGAATAATTTGATAGGCAATCATCTGACCTCCTTGCAGAGTTCGTGGGCTCGTGCTGAAGAAATCGGCCTGTACACGCTGTACGGTTTGGGATACGATTACGATCCCGTATACATCACGAAAATACGAGAGGTTAAGGCGGAAGACGTGCTGAGGGTCGCCCGAAAATATCTCGATCTGGACCATTGTGCGATAGTCAAGATTCTGGCCGAGGGGGAAGAAAAGGCCAAATAGGCGCGGGCCATCGCCTTTGCATTCCCTGTCGAGAAATCCCTGCGATGTTAAGGTAATACAGTGGCCGCCGCAAAATTACAGTAACTGAATGTTGCGTGCGTGGTTTCAGACTTCGGAACAGGTCATCGAAAAAGCGGTGCAAACTGGAAGCAACAAGCCACATCGGTGCATCTTGCTCCCGCTGGTAATCAGTGGTATTATTATCTCCGTAAGGAAAATCGAGGAGTGACGCGCTCTGGCAACACCACAGCCCCTACATCAGACCACGATTTCTCTCAATCACCGCCACCTGGAACGGAACCACCATCAGTCGAGGGAAAACTTCGCGCACGACCACTCGCACACACACGCGGCCACCACTTCTCCGCGGGCGGAAGCAGCCGCCATAATGTTCGAAGTGACGGTTCTCACATTCGCCTTGGTTGTGCTCGG
>JBKQMK010000179.1:0-3417 GCA_052146735.1 Desulfomonilaceae bacterium
GAGCCATCCTCATTCCTCAGCAGGCAGTGTCGCGCGATCCGAAAGGGAATCCCATCACCCTCATCGTGGATGATGAAGGAAAAATCCAACAGCGGAGGCTCATTCTCGATCGTGCCATCGTCGACAAGTGGCTCGTCTCGTCAGGTCTTGAACCTGGTGATCGTGTGGTCGTGGAGGGCATGCAAAGAGTTCGACCTGGCACTTCCGTCAAGGTCGCTGCTTTTGAGGCTGCACGGAAAGCCGAAGGGGAACCGGGTGAGATCGGGCAACCCGAAAAAACGAATTGACGGAGGCGCGAGATGTTGTCGAGATTCTTTCTGGATCGTCCGGTCTTTGCTTGGGTCATTGCCATCATCATGATGGTGGCGGGGGGCTTGGCGATCTTTAATTTGCCCATATCACAGTATCCGCCTATCGCCCCGCCGTCAATTGCCATCGACTCTACTTATCCTGGGGCCTCTGCCGAGACGGTTGAGAACAGCGTGACGCAGATCATCGAACAGCAGATGACCGGCTTGAACAACATGCTGTACTTTTCCGCCACCAGTAATTCTGCAGGCAACTCCCGTATCCAGTTAACCTTTGCTCCGGGAACCGATCCGGACCTTGCCTGGGCTCAGGTCCAGAATAAGCTCCAGCTCGCTACAGCGAGCCTACCCGATGTGGTGCAGCAGCAGGGTGTGGCCGTGAGCAAATCCACGAGGAACTGGCTGATCATCGTGGGCTTGATCTCGGATGACGGGAGTATGGACGCTTTTGACCTGAGAGACTATGCACAGTCCGTCCTGTTCAAGGTGTTGGGCCGAGTGCCGGGGGTGGGCGAGGTTACAGTCTTTGGGTCCCAATATGCCATGCGGGTCTGGCTGAATCCCGACAAACTAACCGACTATCAGTTAACCGTCGACGACGTCATTGCAGCGCTAAAGGCTTATAACGTGGAGGTCTCCGCAGGCCAGTTCGGCGGAGCACCAGCGGTGGAAGGCCAGCGTTTGAACGTCTCAATTGTCGTCCAGAACCTTCTTAAGACCCCTGATGAGTTTGCTGCCATCCCTATCCGCATGAATCCGGACGGATCCATCGTGCGGATCAAGGATGTGGGACGGACGGAATTGGGTACTGAGGCCTATGATGTCGTGAATTATTACAACAACAAACCTTCCGCAGGCCTGGCCGTCCGGCAGGTTCCGGGTGCGAATGCGCTGGACACGGCCGAGGCTATAAAGACGAAACTGAAAGATATGAGTCAGTACTTTCCGCCGGGTATGAAGGTCGTTTACCCCTATGATACGACCCCCTTTATCAAAGTAGCCATAGAGGAGGTGGTTAAGACCCTTTTTGAGGCGATCCTACTGGTCTTCGTGGTCATGTATCTTTTCCTGGGAAACATCCGGGCGACCTTGATTCCAACTATTGCGGTGCCGGTGGTGCTCCTGGGGACTTTCGCAATTTTGGGCGTCTTCGGCTTCTCCATCAACATGCTCACTATGTTCGCCATGGTGCTGGCCATCGGTCTTCTCGTGGACGATGCCATTGTAGTAATAGAGAATGTCGAACGGATCATGCGTGACGAAGGTCTCTCGCCCAGAGAAGCCACTGCCAAATCTATGGACGAGATTACCAGTGCCCTGATCGGAATCGGGTTGGTGCTCTCGGCCGTATTCGGTCCCATGGCTTTTTTTGGCGGTTCAACCGGTGTCATCTACCGCCAGTTTTCCGTGACAATTATCTCTTCGATGCTTCTTTCAGTGGTCGTTGCCTTGATCCTAACGCCAGTCCTCTGTGCATCACTTCTCAAGCCCATAGCAAAAGGGCACGAACCGTCGGAAAATGCCATCTTCTTCTTGCGCCCGTTCTTCACCTGGTTTAATCGTTCCTTTTACTGGGGTAGAGACATCTACTTGTGGCTGGTAGACAGCATTCTTTCACGGAAAATTCGTTATCTAACCATTTTTGTCATGATTGTCGTGGCCGCGGGACTCCTGTTTCAGCGGATGCCAACTGCCTATCTCCCGGATGAAGATCAGGGGGTCCTCTACGTCCAGACAATGCTTCCGGCGAACTCGACCATGGAGCAAACCGAGAAAGTTCTAGACAGGGTACAGAAACATTTTCTGGTGAATGAAAAGGATACAGTGGAATCAGTAATGACGATTAATGGTCGGAGTTTTTCAGTCCAGGGACAGAACGTAGGTTTGGCTTTTATCAAGCTCAAGGACTGGGCGCTTCGCGACCGACCGGATCTAAAGGCTGGGGCTGTGGTCGGAAGGGCGATGAAGGCTTTTTCGCAAATGCGAAACGCTATGGTGTTCGTTTTTCCGCCACCGGCCGTCATCGAAATGGGCCAGTCCAAGGGTTTTGATTTTCAATTGCAGGACCGAGGGGGGGTGGGCCACGCGGGCCTGATGGAGGCACGCGACCAGCTCCTTGGGATGGCTGAGCGGGACCCGAGATTGATCAGGGTTCGGCCTAACGGGCTGGAAGACGTCCCCGAATACAGAGTCGATGTGGATTGGCAAAAGGCAGGCGCGCAGGGACTTCCTATCACCAGTGTTCACAACACCATATCCACTGCGTTCGGCAGCAACTATGTCAACAACTTTATTCAAGGGGGACGAGTCAAGCGGGTATATGTTCAGGCGGATGCTCCCTACCGCATGCTGCCCAAGGATCTGGAAAAACTCTATCAGCGCAACACAGCGGGTAAGATGGTTCCCTTTTCTTCTTTTGCATCCGGGCACTGGTCTTTCGGTTCTCCCCAGTTGGAGCGATACAACGCCTTTCCTTCCATAAACCTCTGGGGCGAGCCCGCGCCAGGGAGAAGTTCCGGTGAGGCGATGCAGGCAATGGAAGAGATGGCGAAGAAATTGCCCCGGGAGTTTGGCTTTGATTGGACCGGAATTTCCTACCAGGAGCTGTTGGCAGGCTCCCAAGCGGCCCCTCTGTACGCATTTTCCGTGCTGGTGATCTTTCTCGTGCTGGCAGCTCTTTACGAGAGCTGGTCCCTGCCCATTTCGATCATGCTGGCGTTTCCCCTTGGCGTCATCGGCGGGGTGCTGGCCTCCTCGTTTCGTGGACTCCCCAATGATGTCTATTTCCAGCTCGGGCTTCTCACAATCTTGGGCTTGACCACCAAGAACGCGATCCTGATCGTCGTGTTCGCAAAAGCCAAACTGGAAGAGGGAGCCGGTTTGATAGAGGCGACCCTCGAAGGAGCAAGATTACGATTTCGCCCGATCGTCATGACATCGCTGGCCTTCGGCTTCGGCGTCCTGCCTCTTGCCCTGGCCACCGGCGCGGGTGCGGGAGCGCAGAAGGCCATTGGCACGTGCGTCCTGGGTGGGATGATCACTGCTACATCCTTGGCGATCATATTTATTCCGCTCTTTTATGTTCTAATTTACCGGACATTTGGAAGAA
>JBKQMK010000180.1:0-36739 GCA_052146735.1 Desulfomonilaceae bacterium
TTGCTGTTCTAAGTCCACGCCCTGGTCGCTGCATTCGAGGGCGAAAGCGGTCCACGCAGAGTGACAGTCGATCAGGGTACAAGCAACGCCGCCATTAAGATATCCCGGATAGGAACAGTGGTGTGTCCGAGGCAGCCATCGGCTCACACCCTCGTTCCCTTCCAGGAAAGTTTTAATCCTCAGGCCGTTCGTATTGTCCGCGCCGCATCCGTAACAGTGGCGTATAGGCGCCTCAGGATGGAGGCGATCCTGCAAGGGCTTGGTCTCATCCATGATCTTTCACCGTAAGCGCTCCGCGGGCAAGCAGGATTCACCGCAGAGTGCGCCGAGAACGCGGAGAGGAAAAACAGCTTGCACGACACAGCTCAAAATGAAACGGGAACCCAATCACGGCAACCTCGTTTTCACTGCCACAGCCCCGAATGCGACATGCCTCAACTGTGAGAAAGATAGAGAAACCGGAACTCTCTGCGTTCTCTGCGACCTCCGCGGTGAACAATTCACCTTTCACTTCGTGGCTGCCGAAGCTACTTCTTCTCCGCGAAGTATCCCGGCGCCTCATGGGGGAAGATTGCGTGAATCAGGACTTCCTCATCCGTCAGACCGGGGAACTTATCTTCCAATTCCGGCCACATAGGTGGCAGGAGTTCAGCAGGCCGCACGGTGACGGGCTTTTCTCCCTTCAGGGCTCTGTCCTGTAACTCTTTGTTTACCGGAGCTGGGGTTTCCCCGTACATACCCTTGAGTAGGTTGGCTGTATGGTTTGCGATGATCTTGTACCGTCCCAAGAGAACATTGAAAGTGGCCTGAGATACGACGATTTGAGAAGTGGGGGTGACAAGCGGTATGTACCCGAGGTCCGCGCGGACGCGCGGTATCTCCTCGATAATCTCATCAAGTTTTTGCAGAGCATTTTGGAGCTTGAGCTGGCTAGAGAGGTTTGACATGACCCCACCGGGAATCTGGGTGACGAGCATTCTGCAGTCAACTCCGCTGTAAGGGGCCTCGAAGTCACTGTATAGCGCTCTGACTGCCTTGGCTTCTTCAGCGGCTAGTGTAAGTTTTGCCAGGTCGCACCCTGTTTCGTAACCGAAACGGTGCAAAGCGTAAACCAATGACTCTGTGCATGGGTGGCCGGTGCCTCCTGCGAACGGACTTAGAACTGAGTCGAGCATGTCACATCCGGCTTCCACCGCCTTCAGCGCGGACATCATGCCTAAGCCGCAACTGTCGTGGGTATGGAGATGAATGGGAACATTCACTGCTTTCTTGAGGCTCGTGACAAGCTCAAAGGTCGTGTGCGGATCGATGAGTCCGGCCATGTCTTTGATACAGATTTGATCGACGCCCTTGTCCTCCAGTTCCCTTGCTTTGGACACGAATTTCTCGATAGTGTGCACCGGGCTGATGGTAAAGCATACCGATCCTTCAGCTATTTTCCCTGTTTCCTTGACCGCCCTGATTACCGCCTCGTGGTTTCTCATGTCATCCAGTGCGTCGAAGATCCTGAAGACATCTATCCCGTTTCGAGCAGAGGCATGCACGAACTTGTTCACGACATCGTCTGGGAAATTGGTATACGCGACCAGGTTCTGCCCACGGATGAGCATCATGTTTTTGACACCCGGCATGGCCTCTTTGAGCCTGCGAGCCCTTTCCCACGGATCTTCCCTCAGGAAGCGGACGCATACGTCAAAAGTAGCGCCACCCCACGTTTCTGCCCCATAAATCCCTGTCTCCGCAAGCTTGCCGGCCACTTTGAGCAGGTCGTCGAGTTTGATGCGAGTGGCCACTTTGCTTTGGGAACCGTCCCTCAGTGTGATGTCGAAGATCTTTACCTGTTTCGCGCCATTGGATTTCATTCAAACCTCCAGCTTTTTCATTGCTCCGCCAAGAATCCCGCTGCTTAGAAAGGGACGCAGAACCTATTTGTTTTCTTGAAGAGCGCCGGGGACCCGGCGCCCCGCTGTTTTGCAAAAAGTAACCCGGGCATTCCTTACAATTGCTCGTAAGCCTGGCGGCCGCATCCGAGTCATTCTCCGGCAGTACCTCAGCCAATATATCATAATATTTAGTAGCGCAGCATACCACGATTTAATCTGTCACACAGATTTACAAATTCCGACTGTCACCGGCAAGAAGCCCGTTCCGTCACAGAGAGGCGAACCGCAGCAGATGGCGTTCTCACTTTTTCAATGAGACCTCGCCTCCGATCGGCAAAGGAAAAAGTTTGCCGACGAGGCCCCGGGCCTCTCCTGTAGTATTTATCCTACCGTCCAGTCTGGCGTCGCGCAAGGCTGCCAGTATCGAAGTGAAAATGGGGCCGGGCCGGTATCCCATTGCAATCAGGTCAGTGCCTCTCAAGAGAGGCTTAGTGTTCCTGAGAGTAGTTATGTATTCCGACACGGCCATTCTCGTCTCTTCTCTGTGGGTCTTAGCCATCACAAATAGCAGACCTTCCATGGGCAATTTCCGAAGGCATGTCACTATTTGGCTTGGCCGCTCCACCAGTCCTCTTGCGAACAGGGCTAGGACCTGTCTGAGTTCAATGCGCTCGCTTAGTAGATCTTTTGCTTGAGATTCCACGAGTGAGAATCGTTTCATTACATCGAAGAACTCTTCGTCAGGCAGCGAATCGGTCAGGGCAAAAAAGTAGACAATCCATGAATCGATCTTGTCCTTTAGGAAGAGATATTTCCACCACGAGAGTACCGCGGCCACAGCCTCGACAAGTTCTCGAACCTTGGAATTGAAGTCCAGCGCTGGGTGTAAGGCATGTGGGATACCGTACGTGGACATGAGAGCCAAAGAAGGTACCGGGCTCTTTTCGTTGAGCGTGTGGATCAATTCGTTCAGAAGGCGTTTCCCTTCCACCTTGTCGAAAACCTTCATTCTCAGCGCTGCCCTCATCAAAGTGAGAGTGTGTTTACCTATAGCGAACCCGAAGCGGCTGCTAAAGCGTATAGCGCGGAGAATCCTCGTTGGGTCTTCAACAAAGGCAAGATTGTGTAGCACACGGATGACTTTCTCCTTGATGTCACGGGCGCCCCCGAAGAAGTCAATCACCTGGCCCAACGTGCGAGGATTCAAGGCCACGGCCAGCGTGTTCATCGTAAAGTCTCGGCGGTACAGGTCTCTTTTTATGGAACTGGTTTCCACGGTCGGGAGCGCACCGGGTCTCGCATAATACTCATGCCGCGCTGTGGCAACGTCGATTTTGAATCCATCCGCGAAAAGAAGGACCGCAGTCCCGAACTTGTCATGGCCCCGCACGCGGCAGCCGGGAGACTGTTTCGCCAGTTCGCGTGCGAAGGGAATTCCTTCTCCCTCGGTGACCAGATCAATATCCAGATTGTAGTTTCTCAAAAGAAGGTCCCTTACGGCACCGCCGACCAGGTACACGCTTTCCCCTCGTCTGGCAGCCACTTCTCCGGCATGCCTCAGAACACTCGTTACGCGCTCCGGGAACCGTTCCTCCATTAACTTGCGCACGCTCTTCGTACGCATGCGCCCAACCGGGAATTCCTCCGGGCCGGTCGAATCGCTCCGGCGAGGAAGTTTCAGATGCTCCAGAAGATCGCTCCGACTGATTACCCCAACCACCCTGCCCTGCTCGATGACCGGCACAAGCCGGTGCCGGCCATCCAAGGTCACGCGGAGAACCTTCTCAATGGGTTCATCCGGTGTAACGAAGACCACGCCGGGATTCATATATTCGTGGGCAAGTTCCCGCTCCAAACCGTGATGGAGCGCCTTTTCCACTGCGTTTCGGTGCAATATGCCCAGAATGGCACCGTCGCGCACGACTGGGAGCGAACTGATCTGGTAGCGGCTCAAGAATTCGGCCGCTTCACGGATTGTCTGGTTCGGCCCAATGGTAATGACTGGCCGACTCATGATTTCGCCGGCCTTTTGCTTCGGGCGCACTTTCTCATGAAGCAGAGCAATCAGCTTTTCACGCGCCTCATAAAGGGATCCATCTCTGATCGTAGCGCTCGCGGCGGTAGGATGCCCTCCGCCACCGAACTCAGCAGCGATTTCTCCCGCGTTGACTTCTTCCAGGCTACTCCTAGCGATCAAATGAACCCTGTCATCCATCCGCACGATGGCAAATATGGCGTCGAGGCTTTCCATGTCCTTGTACTTGTGCACGAGAATAGCGAGATCACCAACATACCCCTCGGCGCCGGCGGTCGTCACAACGACCTCGATCCCTCCGAGATTGACCACCTCCGACTCTTCGATGAGCTGGTATAGCAGTTCGATCTGATCCCTGCTCAGCTCACTGGTCATCATGTTCGAGATGATGTTCAGATTTGCGCCTTTGGCCAGCAGCCATCCGGCGGCCTCCAGATCGTCCTCGGTGGTGGATGAGAAAGTGAACGAGCCGGTATCTTCGTATATTCCCAACGCAAGGACCGTGGCTTCCTCGGCATTAAGCTCTATGCCGCGGTTCCTGAGTTCCTGAATCAGTAGCGTTACGGTGGCTCCAACCTCGCGAACGATCTCTATCTGGCCTTTGACGTCGTCGTCAGAATCAGGATGGTGGTCATAGACGTGAATTTCAACATTACCCGAATCAGCCAGTGCTGCGAATCTTCCAATCCTGCTCTTTTGCCGAGTATCAACCAGAATAAGGCGGTCCACCTTGTTCAGGTCGATGTCTTTCGCCCGTTCTATGGAGAGGATGTACAGCGTGGAATCTATAAAGAAGTCTCGGAGGTTCTTTTCTTGGGAGCCCGGAAAAGCCACGAGTGCTTCCGGATAGAGCTTCTTGGCCGCGACCATCGAGGCGAAAGCATCAAAGTCTGCATTGAGGTGTGTGGTGATAATTTCCATGTCTATGTTTTAGAGTCAGCTAAAGGGAAACCAGGTTCGACCCTAGTCTTGGTAGAGTCGCGGGAACCTCGGTCCCCAAATAGAGGATTTGGGTATCTTATCAGGGTCCCTCTGATGGAGAAAGTCGAAAGTCAAACGCCGCGACGCGACCCCTATAACAAAGAATTCTCGGCTGAACACTATTAGGAGGCTGCAAGCACCTGCCGGCAACCAAAACATTAATGATCTTAGTAAATTGACGGATGGAGCACAGGGGAACTGAAAAAACGTAACAATATCTTGATATCAACGACGCGGGATAATATAATCCGCGCCCATGTCGAAGGCCCACCACGTTTTGAATAGCTACTACCGAACCCAGCCGCATGGTTACGGAGTTGGGATTATCGCGATAGTCCTGGTCGTCCTGTTACCGTGGGGATCAGTCTTCGCGGAGTTCAGCTCCAGAGATTGGAAAAGATTCAGAAACATCCAAGTTCCCGCAGATCTTGCAGATGGACCGGCGGGCTTTGTTTTGGAATCCGGGGTCATCGACAAATGCCGACCGGATGTGGGGGACCTTCGGATAGTAGATTCGAACGGCATGCCGGCCCTCGTTGCGATTACGGACCCAGCCGCAGATGATGAAGCTCGCCCTTTTCCGGCGCAGATATTTCGAGTTGCCAAGACGGCCGGCAAGTGGACGGATATAGCGATCGACAAGACGGGCAAAATCCTGACCAGCGGCCTTGTTATCGGGACCCGCTCGAAGAATTTCATCCGAAAAGTTGAGATAAGGGGTTCCGACAATGTCCGTGATGCATACGTGATCCGGATGGACGGGCTTATTGCGGATGCCGGGGGGGCCATTCCATTAAGCAGTCTTAAACTGAATCATCCTCTAAATAATTTCCAGTACATCTATCTCCGCATCCTGGACGGAGATCAGCCTCCCTTGAAGATAGATTCTATCCAATGTTGTCCGCCCGATCCGGAGACCCCTCTTGCGCGGTCCCTCGACGTGCGGATTCTCGAAAACCGCCAAGATGAAGCATCGGGGTCAACAAGGATCATTGCAGACCTGGGTGAAAAACGGCTTCCTCTCACGCATGTCGCTGTATCCACTCCGACTAAAGAGTTCGTGAAAGGAATTCGGATTCACGGCGCTTCCTCGCCCAGTCCTGACTCCTGGAAAGAGATCTGTGAAGATACCGTATTTCGACTCCACAAAGAAGACGCGGTGAACGAACACTTGAAAGTGCGCATGAACCCGCAGTCTTTCAGGTACATCCTTATCGAGCTATACGGTAGGCGACCTTCAGTCGCGGTGGAGAAGATCGCGGCCACCGCAACCATGCGGTTGGCCATCTTCGAGTACCGCCGAGGGCTTGATTACAAGCTATTCTACGATAACCCCGCAGCGGAAGCTGTCAAGACGGGCTCAGCCGCAGTGCTCTCCAATCTTCGTCGTATAGTTTCAGCTTCTTCGGATATCAGGCTCGGAGAAGAACAGCAAAACGTCGTTGTCCAAGCAGCGAAGTTGGAGCCTCAGGTGGAAACAAGAACTGGGCCGACTTTTTGGAGATTCGCCGGTGTGGCTGTGCTGGCGGTGGGCCTCTTGCTGATGTTCAGCCTTATGCTCAGAGCACGTTCATTGAGAAAATCCGTTAGAGGCAGAAACTCGAGAGTAATCAGCACAAGAACTCTAAACCATTAGGATGGACGGATTCTTGAATGACATTTACGTCTGCGCATTGAGTTGATCAGTACCCCGTGCTCGGTTGACCGCGGGGACCTCAGGAAAAACCGATTACGATTTTTCTATGAAGTGATTCAAGATATCTCTTCCCTGAGGTTGAATGTTATTCGAGTGCCTCCGATGGTTATCTCGTCCCCGTCCTGAAGTTGTAACTGTGTGGTTACTACCCTTCCGTTGACTTCCGGCTTCTTCAGCCCTTCTGCGTAAGCTAGGAAAAAGCCGTTCGGCCTCTTGTTGATCAAGGCTGCGGTCTTTCCCACAAGGAGCCCCGAACACCTGACATCCGAATCCTTTGCTTTGCCGAGCGTCGTGAGTCGCTTGTTGAGATCGATGATCTGCGGAGTGCCTCCAGATATAATGGTGATCGACCCGTAGAGCTCTATTTTCTTGGGTTTTTCCGGAAGCTGGTCTTGAGTGAACCCTCTTTCCTCAGCCTGTTTTGCCAACAATTCCTGCTGAGCCTGAGTATCAAGAATGACAGTATCGCGGAACGCACGGCTTGCGAGTTTGTCATCTTGTGATGCCTCTGCCCTCGACGGCTGCTCCTCCTCCGGTCTGAGATCAACGAAATCCAGGGAATGCTTACCGATGATAATAGTGTCGCCATCGAAGATTCTTTCGCGCATGATTTTCTTCTGATTAAGAAAGGTGCTGTTCAGGGACTCAAGATCTACCAGAACGTAATAGTTCGGCTCTTCCTCCTCGATTTCCGCGTGATGGCCCGATACGGCCATGTTGTCAACGACGACGTCGTTATCTTCTCGTCTGCCGATGGTGACAGGAGTTGTATCGAATGTGTACTCCTCGAGAACAGTATCCTGAAACTTCAGGACCAGCTTAAACATCGATAGCCTCCAGGGGGTCTTGCTTTTGAATTGTCACGTTTTCGACTGTGGAATATTGCCCAGGTCTTGGCGAAAAACGACTGCAGCTTGGACTCCTCCGCTGGCTGAGGTTGTGCTGAAAACGCTGCCAGCGCGAGGGTGGTATTATCAGGACCACCCCTCAGGTTCACTTCGTCAATCAGGCGGTCCAGAGTTAGGGGGCCTGGCTTGTCCCTGAGAATCTCCTGTAGGATTTCCTCGTCACTCATCACAGCGGTGAGTCCATCAGTGCAGAGGAGGAACAGATCGCCGGGGAAAACTGTTAATTCGTCCATGTGTATTCTGATCCGAGGATCAACGCCAATTACAGAAGAGAGAATGTGCCGGAGCTGGGAATCCCGGACTTCATCACGGGTCATGATGCCGCGTTCCACCTGATCTTCCGCAAGCGTATGGTCTTTGGAAATCTGCTCCATCACGCCATTCCGGATAAGGTACATTCTGCTATCGCCCACATTTATCAGCGAAACCGTGAAATCGTGTATGGCCATGCCGGCCAACGTGCTGCCCATGCCTATTAGCCCCGAATTCTCCAGCGATTTCTCCAAAATCACCCTGTTGGCTATGAACGTGGCCTGCCGGAGCAGGTTCGTGTGATAGGTGAAACGGTGATCATAGCTGTCAAAAATATCGGAGCTGTCGGCGGAGTCTGCACAATGCTGCTTGTAAAAAGATGAAATCGTGTCCATTGCCAGACGAGAAGCAACCTCCCCTGCTTGATGGCCGCCCATTCCATCCAGCATGAGAATGAGTTCGCGGTCAGGGTCAACATAATGACAGTCCTCATTGCTGCTTCGTTGCTTTCCCACGTCCGTTTTGGCCCAAACTTCAATGATCACATGGCCTCCGGGGGGGTACCCACGAACAAAGCCCGTAAGAATCTGACCTCCATTTCGTGCCTTGTGGATATTCGCATATCGACTCACTGCAGCCGCTTGACTTGCTGAAAATCTATATGAGTTCAATGAGAAAATCAAGAAATATCCATGAAATTCCCGGCATAGAGAATTTACATGGACATCGGATTTCCTTCCGACTGGAGCATAGGCGGGATCAAGCAGTACATGGAAGAAGAACCCTCCGGAAAAGGTTGCATTAGGGCTACAAACAAATTATGGACGATGTACGAAACGGTCCGTGGGATCGGTAAGCTACGGTCTCCGCCGCAAAAGCGCACAGCGTGTTGATTTATCTTATGAATAGATGATATAAGCTCAGGGTCTCAGGAAGGCTTCGGAGGCCATGCAAATGAATTTTGGACGCAAGAAAACGCGCACCATCGGGTTCTATGCCATGATTATCTTCTTGGGCTTTACCTGGCTTGTTTCGACAGGATGCCAGGAAGTGGACACCCTCAAGAGGGAGATATTGAAGAAGGCTCAAGGGAAGATGTTCAAGAAGAAGAGTCCTTTCACTCCTCGAGATGGTATGACCATACGAGCCTCTTCGCTCTACCAGACCGCAAATCCCAATTCCGAGGTGACGGTCAAGTTACCTGCGGAAACGCCCGTACACCTGGTGGACAAGGTGGGCGAATACTATCGTGCCCGCACCCGCGACGGCAGGGAAGGTTACCTCGATCAGAAAGTAGTGGGCGGACAGGAAATAATTCTGAAGACTCAGGAGCTGAGACGCTCCATCGAAGGAATGCCTCCGCAGGCTGAAGGGATCATCCATACCAAGGCAAACTTCCGGCTGGAACCTGGCCGCCAATACGAGATCATTGAAATCCTGCCTCCCGGCAAGAAATTCGAGGTTTACGAGCGGGTGGTTTCCGTCCGGCGCCCCAGTTCACCCGCCGAAAAGATAGCAACGAGAGGTAAGGCCGGCAATCAGACCGTGTCTTTGGAGGACGCTGCCTCAGTCGACGAGACATTGGACGACCAGGTAAAAAAGGATGTTTGGTACAAGGTGAAGATCGAGGACGGGAGGGTCGGTTATGTTTATACGCATAATATGAGGCTCACCCCTCCCGAAGATATAGCCCGAACAGTCCCTTTCATGCGCATGGTCGGCTGGAGAACGGTGAGCAGCACCGACGATCCGGATCGAGGAGCGAAGAACAATTATGTCGTCGCCTATGCCCCTATAGGCAAAGATGCTGGCTGTGATTACACGAGACTCTATTTCATGAATTGGTCTACAAAACTCGGGAAGCGCATCATAAGCTGGCAATTACCCATAAGTGGGGTGCTACCCATCACCAATTACCACTTTGAGGGAAAGCCGGGCTTTAGCGTGCGTTACCTCCACCCTTCAAAAAAGGACAAGCTGGTTCTGGCCAGTTTCGTGGTTGCGAAGGGGAATATTCGGAAAGTCGGTGAGGAAGAAATACCTAATACCGCGCAGATTCATTAGGAGACCGTAACCCGGCTTGCCGCATTTTGCGGATGCACATTAATCCGCGGTGGGACTAATTCAACGTAAAAGGTGTTTCTTGCGGTCGAACTTCCTGTTGCGCCTTTAGCACCAAATGCGGGCCCCCGCAACTATGTGCGTCCAACTCGTTGCCCACTTGTTCACAGCGGCTCCGGCTCATCCATCGTTCGAGACAACGGATAGTCAGTCAGGGGAACAAATCCAAAGATCGCGGTCAACAGACTCTGAGGAAAAGGAGTCAGCAGACGATTGTATGCTCTCGCACTGCTGTTATAACTCTGTCTCATGAAAGCAATTCGCTCGGAAATCCTCCCGACCTTCTTCCATTGCGTTGCAAAAGGAGGATATTGATCCAGCCCCGGCTGAGATTCAGCAAGTTTTTGAATCTGGTTTAGTTGCCGCTCCATGTCGTCGATAGATGCCACAATAATTCCGGGGTCTTTTGAACGCGCGGCAATTGATCGAGCCTCCAAGAGCCGCTCGGCAGGCTTTGCATACGTTGGTTCAAAGCCTCTCACAGCCTCAGCTAGGCCGGGCAGCGCTTCGTTGCGTTCGTTGACGGCGCGGAGAAATCCTCCCCAGTCTGCGCGTGCCTCTGACCTCACCTCCTGGAGCGTCGGGCGCAGAGTAAGAAACGAGACTAATACAATGAGCAGAAATGCCATCAGAAAAGAAACACCAAATTCTACGATTCGCGATAGGCTCATTTGCAATCTCGGATCTGTGTCACTTGCCAGTCGGGGAGCATACGGGTACGAGGCGGCTTGGACGTGGACCTTTCGCCCACTGATGCGTTCTAGTCGGCCTGTTGACTTTTGTCAAACCAGCGGTTTTAATGAAACGTATGGCTCCCGAATTGTAACGAGAGAGGAGAGGCCGAAATGATAGAGAAACCCGACCGCCGCGAGTTCTTGAAAAGCGGATTGGTCACTACCGCCGCGGCTATCGCTGCGAGCACAGTGGGCGGCATACTCGGCCCCGGAAGATCGTTTGCTGCAGAAATGCCGGACTTAGTCGTATCACACGGTCTAGACCCTGCCGCCATCACCCGCGCTGCCGTGGATGCCCTAGGAGGAATAAAGCGTTTTGTAAAACCCGGTAACAAGGTTGTGATCAAACCAAACATGAGCTTTGCCAGTGGGCCCGAAAGAGCCTCCAATACCCACCCGGCGATTGTTGGTGAAGTGGCTCGTATGTGTGCAGAGGCCGGGGCTTCGCGGATCGCGGTTCTCGACCATGTATTGAACGAACCACGGGCTTGTCTCAAGCTCTCGAAGATACCGGAAGCTTGCATCAAAGTCCCTAACACCACTGTCAGCACCATCGAAGCGAAGAGATTATACCGTCAAGTCCAGGTGCCCCAGGGGCGGCAATTCAAGACCATGGAAGCCGTCTCTGACGTCTTGGATGCCGACGTCCTCATTGCGATACCGAAAGGGAAGTCTCATTCTTCTTCGGGAGTGAGCCTTTCCATGAAGGGGATGATGGGCCTCATCAAGGACCGCATGTCATTCCATTCACGGTACAATTTGCATGAAGCCATCGTGGACATGGTGACCGTACTCAAACCTCATCTGGTGTTGATTGACGGGACCCACATCCTGAGCAGTGGCGGCCCCGGCGGCCCCGGTAAGGTAATCCCACTGAATCTTGTAGTCGCGTCGACGGACATGGTTGCAGCAGACGCTCAAATGGTTGCGTTGGGAACCTGGTACGGGAAGAAGTTTGGGCCCGATCAAGTGCGACATATTCGTATTGCTGCGGAACGCGGGTTGGGACGCATGGACATTGACAAATTGAAGGTAAACAACATCAAGTCGTGATAACATTTCAGAAGGTCACTCAAACAGTTACGCTCTTTCTTTTTGTGGCACTGTTACTACTTGCCGCCTATCCATATTATGACGGATTGGCCGTGGATTTTTTTCTGCGGCTCGACCCTCTCATTTGTCTCGGAACGATTCTGGCCACGAGGTCTTTCGCGACTTTTCTCCTTCCCGGGCTCATTGTGTTGGCTGCGACTGTCTTTGCGGGGAGGTTCTTCTGCGGCCACATCTGCCCTATGGGGACCACGCTGGACCTTCTGCAAATCCCACTAGGTTCGAGAAGAAAGCCATCGGCCAGGAACAATACCTACGAAGCTACTGAGCGGTTCCGCTCATGGAAGTATCTCGTCCTGGGATTCGTTCTCGCTGCTGCATTGGGGGGAGTCTCCCTTCTGTACGTCGGCTCCCCTCTCTCACTGGCAACTCGGTTCTACGGACTTGTGGCACATCCCCTCCTCCTGTTGCTGGGCGATTCAGGCCTTGATCTTGCCGCGTCCTGGCTCCCTGGTTGGCTCTCTTCCGACCTGACCTATGTGCAGATTGGTGGAAGGGCATTTGCCACTAACGTGTTCGTGGCTCTGCTCTTTGGGTCAATCGTGGCTTTGGCGCGCTCCCAGCCCCGTTTCTGGTGTAGGAATCTGTGCCCCGCCGGCGCTCTGATGGGGCTGTTTTCGAGATCGCCTCTGCTGAGGCGCAACGTTAATGACTCGTGTTCCCGGTGCGGACAATGCATTCGGAAATGCCCTACAGCCGCCATATCGGAGAATCCGGCTAAGACGGTCTACTCTGAGTGCATAGTCTGTCTGGAATGCGTCAAGATCTGTCCGGAATCGGCCGTCTCATTCTCCATGGGCAGCAATGAGCCGGCTTTATCGCTGCCCCCTGATCTCACTAGACGCGGTATCGTCCTGGCGATGGGATCAGGCTTCCTCTCGGCCGGTTTGTTGCGAACAGGCATCAACCAACCTACGCCGCGGGGCAAGGAAAGGGGAATGGTCGACCCAGAGTTGATTCGGCCTCCCGGCGCGCTTCCCGAAGCCGACTTTTTAACCCGGTGTGTCCGCTGCGGTGAATGCATGAAGGCATGTGCCACCAATACCCTTCAGCCGGTCTGGCTCAAGGCAGGATTGGAAGGGCTCTTTAGTCCGGTCATGGTTCCTCGCCTTGCGGCATGCGCAGTGAAATGCAATGTGTGCGGCCAAGTCTGTCCCACACAGGCTATTCGTGACGTTTCCCTCATCGAGAAGAAGCATGCCAAGGTAGGGACGGCTTGGATTGCACGGCAAAACTGCCTTGTTTGGGAACAGGACAGGAAGTGCCTAGTTTGTGATGAAGTGTGCCCGTACAATGCGATATCTTTTCAGCCTGTTCCGGGACTGCAGAATGCCGCGCCAGTGGTTATAGAAAACAAATGTTCCGGTTGCGGTTGGTGCGAAAACAAGTGTCCGGTGCAAGGGGCATCAGCCATTCGAGTGAATATCATTGGAGAAATTAGACTGGCTTCCGGTTCTTACATAGAAAAGGCACGCGAATACGGCCTGAGCTTCAAGACCAAGGAGTCCGCGCTGGACCGTCTAGCTCCAGGGACTTTCGATGCACCAGGAAATTCCGCCGAGCAAGCGCCGTATTCAGAGTCCTCCGGAGGTCAACAGGAAGATTTACCGCCCGGATTCATTCCCAAATGAGGCCTGACAACACCTCATTAATTTGCTATGATCCCTCCTCAGAGAGAAACATCCTTGTCGAATCCACCACTCGATTAGAGGAGGGGCCAATCCAGGACCCGAGGATGACCTGAAACAGGACGGGCATGAGCAATTCCCCTGTAGGCAAAGACGACCTGACCCGCATGTGGCAGGAAGCAGAGCTTTATGAAGCCCAAGGATTGTACGATCATGCCATCCTCGTCTACCAGAACATACTCACCGGCGAACCGGACAATCGAAAAGCCCGAGCCAAAATAGTTCACATTCAATTCCTGAGAAGGATGGAAGAGACTACCGCGTCCAGGGGCTCTCCGTCAGACGACCTTTCCCCCCGCCTGGCCCTGGACCTAGGCGTGGCTTACATGGGTATGAGCCTGTACGAAGAGGCCCTGGAAGAGTTCAGAAAAGCTCTGGCCTCGTCGCCTGCATTCCATGCCGACCTTTTCCGTTATTCCGCGACATGTCTCATTCAGTTGGAGAAACTTGATGAGGCGCGAGACCTCTGGGACCAACTTCTGCTTGACCGAACTCTCACGTTGTCGGAAAAAGGGGGCATAATCTCCGACATTGTCAGCGCTTTCGTCGAACAGGGTCTCGTGACCCCGGCTCACAATCTGCTTGCAAAGGTGTCAGACGACCAAAAGCGGTTTATCGAAAACTACGACCAAATCCTAGATGCCCTTTCCTCGGCTGGTACTGTGCGCGATTTCGAGATCCTTGTTGAGGATGCCGAAACCGGAAAGGTCTACCGCAAGCCTATCCCGGCAGATACTCCCGGCCTCGATGATGAGAAGGCGCCTCACACGCCTCCCGGCGCGCCCGGGCGGGAATATGTAGCGGGCATTGCCCTGAAGGCCCCTGTCAGCTATTCGGTTGATAACAAGAATTGGCGCGAGGGGACGTCGTCGCGTCTGTCCTATGGGTGGATACTCCTGGATTTGCCTGAACAGATGGATCCCGGCGCCTCACTGGCACTCCAGATTCATCTGCCTTCCCAGGAAAGCAATGAACCCGTCTGGGTGATATCAAGGGTGTCCGAATCGCCGGTCGAGCGGCAGGATGGCGAGGTAGGGGGAGTGAAGGCTCAGTTCGTATCGTTTCTCCCAGGGGGAGAGGTCGCACTGAAGACGTTCATCGATGAGGCCTTACGGGACCCGTCCATGCTAGAGCAGAGCGAGGCGTTCAGCACTAGTGTGTTCGCCGAGCTGGAGCTGGACGCTATCCGTTCGATGGAAACGGATCTGCTTCCCGAACTCGCGACGGAAACGGCTCTTCTCGCTACTGAGGACCAGCCTGGCGGGAATGAGGCGATCTCGCGAAGCGAACAACAGGCCCGACCGAGGGTCCGATTTGCCTGCGAATGCGGCCACGTACACGTGGTCCCGAGGCGGTACGTTGGACGTGAGGGTAAGTGCGGAAAATGCGGGAAGGTTGTGAAGATCCCGGATGCCGATACGAGACCCGACAGCCTTGCCGACCAGCTAATTGGGCAAACGGTGGGAGGATGTCGGCTCTTCTACAAGATAGGTGGAGGCGGCATGGGCGGTGTGTTCAAGGGGCAACACATAGCACTGGATATCCCCGTTGCTGTCAAAGTCCTTCACGCTCATCTTGCCGATAAAGACCCGATCTTCGTCAAACGTTTCATAAGGGAGGCCCGGTCTGCGGCCAAACTGCAACATCCGAACATCGTCGGAGTCATGAACGTGGGCCTGGAGGATGGACATCATTACCTTGTAATGCCCTACGTAGATGGCGGCAATGCAGCTTCCATGCTTGCCAGAATGGGGCGATTTTCAGTGGACAAGACCTTACAAATAGCGTTTGAAATTACCCGAGCCTTGAGCGTTGCCGAAGAAAACAGGATCTTGCACCGTGATATCAAGCCGGCCAACATTCTCTTCACTAAGAAGGATGAGGCAACACTTGCCGACCTGGGTCTGGCCAAGAATTATCTGGACTCCCAGGACTCCGGCATAACGCAGACCGGAATCGCATGCGGCACTCCGTTGTATTTCTCGCCGGAACAGGCCAAAGGCGCCCGCAATCTGGATATACGTTCAGACATCTACTCCTTGGGAATAACCTTATATCATTTGCTGAACGGTTCTCCGCCCTTTCACGGGGAATCGGCCTATGTCATCTTCCAGAAACATGTCCACGAGCCATTGCCACCATTCAAGCAAATGGATCCGCCCGTGCCAGACTCAGTCTTCAAACTGCTTCAGAAAATGACCGCAAAGAATCGCGAAGAAAGGTTCGCCAACACTCAGGAGTTGCACGAGGCACTAGAAAGAGTGCAGGATGAGCTCCGAACTCCCGACAAGCCTGCCAAGAAGGGATTACTGGAGAGACTGGGCATCAAAAGGTCACGATGAAGCCCCACCGAGCGCAGTCAGCCAGGCAGCGGGCTCGGCGTTCGCAGCGTAGGATCTGCCCGCAACGGCACCAATTGCTGTGGTCGAGCACTGCTCGCTTGTCAGCGCGTTAGTGTCAGTCCATCAATTGCCATTCGCCTGTTGTGCTGAGCATCAACAGCTTAATATAATCTTTGAGAATCTTACTGTCTTTCTCGGGAAGATCGGTTATCTCGAACCCGGCTATCGAGTACTCTCTATTCTTCCTCTTTATTTCAACCCACTTGCACTCAGTCAGAATCAACAGCGGAGGGGCCTCTATCAACATGTCGACAGGAATTTGAAATGTCTTGGCTTGTCCGACGCTGGCGTTAACTCCCGCCACCCTGAGCCCGCTTTCTGAAATATCCCTCAACACGCCAATAGCCGAATCCACAATATCATATACGGGTACATACACATCCAAGTCCGCCCGAGGGTGTTTTCGTGCACGGAGGTGATCAGTTCTCTCCCTGTACAATGAGGAACTCTCGTACAGCTCGGAGTGACTGATAGCATTAGACTTCACAAGCCTACGGAAAATTGACCGAAGGCTCTTAGTCGAAACCTTGTATTTTACCTGTAGTTGCCAGTCAGCCATCCCCGATCGGAGGTCATTAACAATGTCTTTCCCATTGATTTGTCGCCTCTTCTCCATCATCTCCCCCCTGTAACCCCTCTAGGATTATTCATCATTTCCAAGCAACGAGAGGTTCAGTGTCTACCACATGGGGCTTTTTGCATTCAGATATTCACCGGGGCTCCACAGCGCGGACATTGTATCCCTTCGGCGGCTCAGGATCCACAATGCCGGAACTGATGTCCGCAAGCCCATCCCTTGCAACAATGTCTCGCTTCACACTAAACGCCCTTCCCGACCTTTCGTCCTCGGCCATTGCCGGTGTCACCTCTTCAAGGGTGCTGAGGGGCCAATTTTAATAGCCGAAGTTCGGCTTTTCCTCTTTCAGCGTTTTCATCCTTGAACCACAACGAGGACACTTCTCCACTTTCTCGAAATGGACATCACCGCAGGCTGTACAGTTGAACACCGGCATGTAAACCGTTTTGGCCAAGGACCTGCGCTCGATAAGCTCCGATGGTGACATGAAGCCCTCCGCGATGAGTCTGTTCAGGGCTTGAAGAACTCCACGGGCCGAAAGGCCGTACTTCTCCATCAGGCCCGCATCGTCCACCCCGGACCTTACGTCGGATAGCAGTTCCCGTGCTTTGATCTTCTTCTTGGCCATCGGTTGCCGAGCCCTACGAAGGAGTTGTGACACCAGCATATCACGAGAGATTGGCAAATTGACACAAAATTCCGGGCTGTTCACGCGAAACACCTTTTCCAGATATTGGCGGTCCGCAATGCATGCACCACATGTAGACAAAGTCGAACCGACATTAAGAACGCGCTCCCCCAAGGCTCATCGTTGCCAGCGGCTTTTCAGGCGAGAGTTTGCCATTCACCCGATTTGCTCAACAACAATAATTTAATGAATTCTCTGGTACTATTCCTATCCTTCTCTGACAGGTCCATTATCTCGAACCCTGCTACAGGGTATCTTCTGCTCTTGCCCCTTGTTTTAACCCACTTACACCTTGCGACAACTAACAAAGGATCGGCCTGCATAAATGTATCTATTGGAATCTGAAATGTCCTGGATTGACCGACGCTAGACTCAATCCCGGCCACACGCAGCCCAATTTCAGAGATGTCCCTCAATAAACCGGTGGCTGAAGTCTCAAGATCATATATTGGTATATGAATGGTCAGGTCCGCTCTGGGGCACCTTCGTGCGCTGATTTGATCGGCTCTCTCTCTGTACAATGGGGATCGCTCGCAGAGCTCCAAATGACTGATAGCTTGACAGGCCACGAGCTTCCGACAGATTTTCTGAAGTGCGGTGGACGAAAGCTCGTATTTCTCCATCAATTCGGAGTCTGTATTTCCCGATCGAAGATCGTCAACAATTTCTTTCGCATTGATTTGGCGCTTCACGCATGGTTCCCCTTGTGCCTGCAAGCTATTTCAGCATCTTTTGATACAAAGCTTAATCCGGTAGTCAGACGAATCGGATTTCTTCTCCTTCAGGTTTTTGCAAGCCCAGCGCTCTCACGGTACCGGTCCCTCCGTGGGAAACCGTTGAATGATCGGAGCATCCGTGATAGGTGGTTCCGCCGCTCTTTTCAAGAGATGCTGCAGCCTCCCAAAAGACACACTTGAGCCAGGCTGGCGGCAAGAGAGATTACTAGTAGCACGGCTCCGTCGAGTATACGCCGGATCCTTGTCGCCAAGGCGTCCACGGTAAAGGGCTTTGCCAAGAACTGAACGCCCAGGTCCAATACCCCGTGATGCACGATGAAATCCTCGGTGTAACCGGAGATGTACAACACCTTCATCTCCGGTCGAGACGCTGAAAGACTCTTGAAAAGGCTTCTTCCATCCATTTGAGGCAAAACCACGTCGGTCAGCAGCAAGTGTATAGGTCCCTCATGGCTTCGGCTTATCGCCAACGCGCGCTCGGGATCGCGTGCAGACAACGTCGAATAACCGAGCGTATCCAAGACCTCAGCCGCCAGGTTCCTCACGATCTCATCATCCTCTACTACTAGAACTGTTTCTTTGCCCTGGGGTTTCGCTTCAGCGGATTGAGTCTCATGAACGGTCTCAGACTGGTCCAGCACGCGGGGTAAATAAACTTGGAAGGTTGTGCCTCGACCTACTTCGCTGGACACCCCCACATGACCCCGATGTTGCTTCACAATCCCGTAAACTGTCGCCAGTCCAAGACCGGTCCCGACTCCTTTTTCCTTGGTGGTGAAAAACGGATCAAAAATCAGAGTCATCGTTTCCGACTCGATGCCTTGTCCGCTGTCGCTAACGGCAAACATGACGTATGAACCGGCTTCAACATCGGGGTGGGCTTTGGCGTATTCTTCGTCCAGGAGAACATTCGAGGTCTCAATAGTGATTTTGCCTCCATTCGGCATTGCATCGCGTGCATTGACCACAAGGTTCATCAATATCTGTTCGATCTGACCCGGATCTGCATTCACAAGACCTAGGGAGGAAGAGTGCACGGTTCTAAGCTCGATGTCTTCCCCGATGAGTCGATTCAACATCTCTTCCATTGCGGTGATCACGCGATCGATTCGCAAGATATTCACGTCCAAAACCTGTTTGCGGCTGAACGCCAGCAGTTGCCTGGTGAGTCCTGCAGCTCGCTCAGCGGCATGGGCGATGTGAATAAGCTTCTCATGCCGCGCATCGTCTTGTTGTGACTCGTGCAAGAGCATGCTCGAATACCCCAACACTGCCGTAAGGAGATTATTGAAGTCATGGGCTATCCCACCTGCCAGCCTGCCCACAGCCTCCATTTTGGCCGCCTGCTGGAGCTGTTCCTCGAGCCGTCGGGGTGTTCCGTCATGTCACGGAAAACGCCCCTCAACCCCTGTGGTTTCCCGTCAGAGTCCCGTATCAGTGCTATGGAAGCCGAAACCTGTCTCTTGGTTCCATCCTTCCTCAAGACTTCAACGTCAAACGCGCGGTTAGCTTTACCGGATCTGTAGACTTCGCGGCATGCCTCGGAAATGCGCTTAGCGCTGACATCATCCATGAGTTTGAAATAGCTCATCCCCAGCAATTCTTGCCGCGAGTGACCGATTATGTCGCACAGAGAATCATTGATAAGCGTAAGGTTTCCGGCGAGATCGACCTGGTAGTAGCCGTCTGCGATGGTTTCCAAAATACTTCGATATGTGGCTTCGCTTCTTCGAATCTCCTCCGTTCGTTCCTCCACCCGCCGTTCCAACTCAAGCGTCAACTTTTCCTTGATATGAATTTCTTTCTTTTCACTCGTGAGATCTTCGATCAGAGCAAGTATGAATCTTTCGCTCATTACCCTGACAGACCGAAAAGTCATTCTGGCCCATATCCTGACTTCTCCTATCTGCAGGACAGCCTGTGCCACTGTGGTCCTTCGAGTGGCAAACACTTCCTCCAGCAGAGATTGTATCTTCCCGGAAACGCCGGATCCGGGGAACAACTGAGAAAAGAAACCGCCTAATGTTTTTTCGTAGATAGGACTAATCTTTGCGCACGCCTGGTTGGCCTGAAGGACCCGGCAATCGGTGTTGATCAAGAATGCAGGGATGGGTAGGGCTTGAATCAGTTTGCCGAATGTGGTCGTCCAAATCTCGCTCCCAATGTCAAAGCTTCCCGTGGCAGAAATGTCTGTGGTGAAAAGTGAGGCTAAATCGATGGTCTCCGTCGCCTGCTCCACTTCTTGAGGGAGGGTCCTTGACATCTCGTCGCGGTCACGAAAGTCAGGCATTCCGAAGCTGTGATCGTCTCCGGACGGACCTTGCCGCTCACTTCGAGTTCCCGTTCCTGAACCCTGATGAGACTGTTTCCGACGTGTTTGCCCGGATGGTTGTCTATTCTTGTCTTGATCTTGCATGCAGCCCCCCTTCTGCCGATGACGGCCCTCGTGCCGGGTAAGCCTCGAAAGTCAGATCATTTGGTGGGAAGAAAGGCGCACAGACTGTGTGCGGTCTCGTGACTCCATCTTACAACCTATGGGGGGCCAAATCTCTTGCGTTAAGACTCCCCCACTTCCATCGTGTTTTCTGGAAAGGTGTATTGAGCGTAACGCTTTTCGGTCAGGTTGTCAATTCCCTGTTCTGCGGCGTATTTTTGCGTTACAAAAAAAGTTAGCAGGCTATTTTGACAATGGCTGGTTGAGGAAAACTTTTATGTAATTTCATTTGATAGTGCTCAAATGTCCTCACCGGAACGAGTTTTGAGGGACACCTAATCCTAACTATTGACTTATATGCTAACATCCTGTAAAATAATATTAATTGGTGTCATGACTTGTACGCACAAAACGGAGGATTTTCCCATGTTCCGTCCCTGTCTCTACCTCGCACGCGTTCTGCTTATACTGGCATTCATCGGCTGGATAGCCTATCCCGGATGGTACAATCAGTGGTACTCCACTTGGCCCGAAAACTACGCATATCCGGCAAGCACCGTTGGCCCTCACGACCCCCATTGGGGCTTCTGGTTCTGGTAAGCAAGGCAGCTTCGCCGGCTTGCTAAGGCCGTGCAATGCTCAAGGCTGTCACTTTCCCCGGAGTAACCCCTTTTCGTAGAAATACTGGAATACTACGGACTGGTCGATACCGGTCAGCTCAACTACCTTGAAGATGGTGACTGACTGTCTCGCCATCTTCAATTCATTGATTACACGGGTAATCCTGCCGTAAACCTCGTTGCTCTCATTGATGTCCATCTTCACTTCGCCTCGCAATTCAGTCTTCTCATGAGACCCGGACATTGTGTCTTCGCATTGCGAATCCGACCGCTGATCCTTCGTGAGCGCTTCCCTGAATTCTCTCAACTCAGGAATTCTTCCACGGACTTTAGCGCCAGGTCAAGATCCGCATCGTGGGGCCCACCTGCCTGGGCCATGTCAGGTCTGCCGCCGCCGGACCCGCCTAGAATTTCGGCCGCCCTTTTCACGATATTGCCCGCGTGAAACCGATTGGTAAGGTCGCGCGTCACGAGGGCTATAAGAAGGGCTTTGCCGTCGGCCTTTGCGCCCAGGAGGGCGATGCCTGACCCCAGCCTGTCTTTCACCCTATCCGCATATTCCCGGAGGTCTTTAGGACTTGAGACATCCTCGACCAACCGAGTCAACACGCGCACACCCTTGACCTCACGGACTCCTTCAAGAATATCGGTGGTCTGGCTCCCTGCCAGCTTCTTCTTGAGGACTTCGACTTCACGCTCTCTATTCTTCTTTTCTTCGATCAGTTTCTCGAGCTTGTGGACCAATTCGCCTCTAGAACCCTTCAGACGCAGAGACAGGCCCTTTATCTCTTCTTCCAGCGACCACACGTAATCGAGAGCCCCTTTGCCCGTCACCGCCTCTATTCTACGCACGCCGGCCGCAATGCCGCCTTCGCTGACAATCTTGAAAAGACCTATATCCCCAGTCCGCTTCGCGTGCGTCCCACCGCAAAGTTCTTTGCTGAAGCCGCCCATTGACACCATACGGACAGTGTCGCCGTATTTTTCACCGAAGAGCGCAATAGCCCCCTCTTTCATCGCTTCTTCGATGGGCATGGTCCTTGAGACAACCTCGAAATTCTCCCGGATCTTCTGGTTTACCAGAGCTTCCACTCTGCTCAGTTCATCCGCGGTGAGAGGCGAAGAATGGGTGAAGTCGAAACGGAGCCGCTGAGCTTCCACCAAAGAACCGCTCTGTTTTACGTGATCCCCCAGCACCTCGCGAAGTGCCCATTGAAGCAGATGGGTCGCGGAATGGTTTGCCATAATGGAACGCCGGAGATCCTCGGAAACCTTGAGACTCACTTTGTCGCCAACGCGGAAGGTGCCGCCCTTGACGAAGCCTCGGTGCATAATAACGTCCGGGAAAGGCTTTACCGTGTCCTCCACTTCGATTTCGTCTCCGTTGCGGCTTATGATGCCGTGATCCCCGACTTGACCGCCTGATTCCCCGTAAAACGGCGTTTTATCCGTAATGATTTCAACTCTATCACCTGACTTGGCTTCCTGAACCTGCTCACCATCTTTGAGGATCGTGAGTACGACGGCAAAATCGTCAAGCTTTTCGTAACCGGTGAAATTCACCCCTTTTTCCAAGACTTCATTAGGTATATTCGAGTATTGGGCGTGTATACGCTTCCAAAAGCGTCGCGACATGTCTTGCTGGCGCGCCATCTCGCCGTCGAAACCAGCTTGGTCGAATAGCAAGCCCCGCTCGCGGGCTATGTCTGCCGTAACATCCGGCGGGAAACCATACGTGTCATAAAGCTGAAAGGCCACCGCACCTGGCAACACTTTTCCGTGCGCTGCTTCGATGAGACCCAATTTCTGCTCCAGGATGACCAAACCTTTGCCTAATGTATCCAAAAAAAGATCTTGTTCTCGCTCTATAGCTTGCTCAATCCCGGAGATATTTGACTTCAATTCTGGATATGCATCGCCCATGAGACTTACTATGACAGGGACTATTTTGTGCAAGAATGGATTTTCCTGCCGCATGCCTATATTCATCGCGTATCTCACTGCCCTCCTCAAGATGCGCCTCAAAACGTACCCACGTCCGGAGTTTGACGGCAAGACCTCATCGGCTATCAGATAGGCCGCTGCTCTAACGTGATCTGCAATCACGCGCGTAGCAATAAGTCTTTCATTGGGATGTCCCGCACCTTGGTCAGAAAGTTCTTCAACTCTTTGAATTATAGGGCGAAAGAGGTCGGACTCCCAATTGCTGTGAACGCCCTGGACCACAGCCGCTAGACGTTCCAGGCCGAGACCCGTATCTATGGACGGTCTGGGGAGCGGCGTCATCTGCCCGCTCTCGTCTCTGTCGTACTGCATGAACACGAGGTTCCAAAGTTCCAGAAAGCGGTCGCAATCGCATCCCGGAGCGCAATTCGGTTCCGCGCAGCCGAATTCTTGTCCCATGTCAATGTGGATTTCTGAACAAGGACCGCACGGTCCTGTGTCTCCCATGCTCCAGAAATTGTCCTTCTCGCCGAGGCGTGTGATGGGGTTAGTGCCGGGCCCCAGGACCTTGCGCCAGATGCCGAACGCCTCATCGTCGTCCTTGTAGATGGTTACATGAAGCAGTTCCTTTGAGAGGCCCACTGTCTTGGTCAGGAATTCCCAGCCAAAGGCAATCGCATCTTCCTTGAAATAGTCCCCGAAAGAGAAATTACCCAACATTTCGAAAAAAGTGTGATGCCTCGCGGTGTGCCCCACGTTCTCCAAATCGTTGTGTTTCCCGCTAACCCTGAGGCATTTCTGCGCAGTTACAGCGCGATTGTACAGACGTTTCTCCGCGCCGGTGAAGACGCCCTTGAATTGGACCATGCCCGCGTTTGCGAAGAGAAGCGTAGCGTCCCCCTTGGGTATCAGCGACGAACTCGCCACACGGGTATGGTTTCTTTCCTCAAAGTAATTGAGGAACAGCTCGCGCAATTCTGCACCGGTCATATCGCCTCCGGTTTGTTTCGGTCCGCGGGAGTCTCATCCCCCGGTCTGACGGAACCTACGATAAAGATATGCATCGTTTTCTTTGGCCGAAAGAACGCTAAAGATTACCACGTTACCGAACTTCCTTGCAAGAAATGCGTGTCCGGGTCTCTTGAGGCCGAGAGAGCGTGCCGGTAAGAAGCCGAGAGCGGCAGTTCGCATCGCCATACCCTTCATATACATGACCATTTATTTACACATGTTATCACACATAACCATTTATTACTTTAATAAAATTATTTTAGTATTTAATTTTAAAGATAATTTTGTTGACATGCTACTTGGCTGGTGCTAACCCCTTTCCTTGCTTCCCGGTTCACTCCCCAATTGCCTGCCGGGACGTATGGGATGGATTTGAGAAAAGGCACCTCCACAAAATCGTTCGGCACTGGAAAACGAGAGGCGCACGACTCTTCAGCCTTCTATCGCCGAAAGCTTTGCGCCGCGAATCATTCCGAGAATGGTTGCCAGCAGATCAACGGCATTCCTCTTCATCATCTTAACTGCATATTTCCGCACTCATGCGAACAAATGCCGGAACTCCCCGACAATTCCGTGGCTCTCATGGTTACCTCCCCACCGTACAATGTGGGCAAAGACTATGATTTGGATCTCACCCTTGAGGAATATCTAAATTTTCTCAAGCAGATCTTGTCTGAAACGCACCGAGTACTCGTTCCGGGCGGACGCGTTGCCTTCAATGTCGCGAATCTTGGGAGAAAACCGTACATCCCTCTCAATGCGCATATTGCAAATCTGGCATCCGATCTTGGTCTTCTTATGAGAGGTGAAATAATCTGGGTCAAAGGTAAAGGAGCTGGAGGCTCCTGCGCATGGGGCTCCTGGATGTCCGCAGGGAACCCGACTCTGAGAGATCTTCACGAATACGTCCTCATCTTTTCCAAACAGCGCTTTGACAGGCCTTCGAGAGGTCGATCCACGATCACTCGGGATGAATTCATGGCCGCCACCACCAGCGTTTGGAATATCCCGCCCGAATCAGCCAGAAGGGTCGGCCATCCGGCTCCTTTTCCTGTGGCTCTCGTTGAGCGTCTCATTCATCTCTATACCTTTGAAGGGGAAACTGTTCTCGACCCGTTCATGGGCAGCGGCTCCACTGCCATTGCTTCAATCCAGGCCGGCCGGCACTTTGTCGGATACGAGATAGACCCCGCGTACATTGCTATCTCCACAGAAAGGATTGCTCGCGTCGACCGCAAGTCTCTCTCCGCGTAGACTTTGATCCACAGGAATTGTTACGGAGGCCGCTACTTCACGGGTCGCGGTATGCTGGAGAAATTTTCTTCCTGGTAACTGCACTCTGACTGGTGACCTATTCTTCCGGGCCCTCCCGATAAAGCCAATGTTGGCTAAGAATCAGGGGACCTGTAAGGCCGCATTCCGATTTTGAAGCAGAGCCTCCAGCGACGCATTGCCAGGCAGAGCCTGCAAACGAATGGATTTGCCATAAGTTGCGGTCGCTACACCGCATTTCTCTTCTTAACTGCCCCTCCTTTGCACCTTCTTTGTTGACGAACCCATGCAACTAAATTAATCTAAAACGATTCGAAGCGACCGAAGGGTTAGTGAGGTCCATGAGCGCATCTTACGCAATCGTGTGGCACGGTCGAGGAGGCCAGGGAGCGGTGACCGCGGCCAAAATGTTCACTGAAGCGGCATATTACCAGGGATTCAAAGGGGTAAGTGCGAAGCCGACCTACTTTTCAGAGCGTCGCGGTGCGCCGGTTAGCGTGCATACCCGGATCGCACCCGGGCCGATCCGTACGTATTCAAACGTGTTAAACCCGGACATCGCAGTGGTCTTGGACGACAATCTGCTGCAAATGGTCAACGTGACCGCAAACCTTAAAGAGGGCGGCCTGCTTGTGATCAATACAGCCCGCACCCCGGACGAGCTTGGGCTCAGTGGTAGGTTTTCCATTGCCGCGGCTGATGCGTTTCATTCCTCCCAGGAGGCGGGACTCATCGTCGAAGGGAACGTGCTCATTTCAACCTCCATTCTAGGCCCTTTTGCCGCGGGATCGGATCTGGTCAGCCTTGACAACATCAGACGTGCGATAAGTCGAAAATTCAAAGGCGCCGCTCTGGAAAGGAATCTGGCAGCGTTAGAGCTGGCCTATAAAAATACGCACATTTTTCGGTACGAGCTTCCGGCTGTCAGCGCAGGAGGCTGATACCAGGAAGCCGGCAAAGACGGGGCACGCGGTTGTTTTAGGTGGACACGCTCAAGTTTCGTTGTGGAAACGGCTTGGCACAAACGTGCAATGAGCTGTACGAACTGTAAGGCTAAGCTTTCTCGGGTAGTAATGTCCTCATCCGGTCATCTTGCAAAAGCGCTTGATATCTGATGCCTACCGTTTTCCGCATGCCAAGAACTCGGGGTTATTTTTTTTTGAGAATCGAGAGGTATTATGGCCGATAAGATTAAGGAAACCCTTGTTGCAGCTTCCACGCCCGCTGCAGGAGAGGCTGGAAAAACCGGAGACTGGCGCTCCCAGACGCCGGTCATTGACCACCAGAAGTGCGCCCAGAAGGACACCTGCCTCCTATGCTGGCTATACTGCCCTGATGGCGTAATTTCCTCGGATTTTCCTCTTGAGATAGACCTCGAATTCTGCAAGGGATGCGGCATCTGCGCGGAGGAATGCCCGCGCAACGCAATCGAAATGGTGGAAGGCCGAACACCTGAGTAAGAGTGGGGGAAGACCTTCTTGTAAGAAGGTCCCCCCCGAACCCCTCCCCAAGAACTTTTAACCTTTGCCGGAATCCTCATTTCTCCTGCGGGGAAATGAGGATTCCGGCAAGCGTTAGAGTATCCTGGACAGAGCTTGAGGGGCAGATCCCTCAACTTGGAATGAGTTTCGTCGGATATGCGCACTTTAGACGACCGAGGGTCAGTCAAAGGACCCCTTTGGTGCGCGGGATGATGTTGGCTCCCATGAGGCGGAGCTTGGTAAAAAGTGAAAACGTGTAAGACAGTTTCGAGGGAATACCAATGAAAGGCGTTAAGATCATAACCGCCAACTCCGCCGCGGCCCTTGCGGCTTCTCTTTGCAAGGTTCAGGTGATCGCGGCTTACCCCATAACACCCCAGACCCCCGTAACTGAAGAGCTGGCGGCCATGGTGGAACGCGGCGACCTCAAGGCCGAGTATCTCACTGTGGAAAGCGAGCATTCGGCAATGGCATCGGTGGTGGCCGCGTCACAGGTGGGGGCCAGAGTGTTCACTGCTACCAGTGCCAATGGTCTCCTCTACATGCATGAGATGCTGCACTGGGCTGCAGGAAGCCGCGTGCCGGTGGTGATGGCATGCGTGAACCGCGGCGTCGGCGCCCCCTGGACCATCCTCAACGACCAACAGGACTCCATAGCGCAGAGGGATACGGGCTGGATTCAGCTTTACTGCCGAAACAGCCAGGAAGTGTTGGACACCATTATCCAGGCGTTCAGGATCGCTGAACAGGCGCTCATTCCGATTATGGTCTGCTACGACGGATTCGTGTTGTCGCACGCCAGTACGCCTGTCGATGTTCCGGACCCGTCCGAGGTCGATAGATTTCTCCCGCCGTATGCGCCTGATACCGGCCTCACCGCAGGGAACTATATGAACCTGAACCCCTTGATCCTTAGTGAGCCGAGACAGGATCCGCACGGTGATCTGCGACCCGGATACATGGACCTCCGGTACCGCTTGCAGGAAGACCTTGTTGGCTCGCTTAAGGTCATATCCGACGCGGATCAGGAATTCGAGTCGGCTTTCGGCCGCGGATGGGGCGGGCTCGTATGGGAATACCGCATGGAGGATGCGCAGCACGCTCTGGTCAGCATGGGATCTCTGGCGTCGGAGTGCACTGTGGCGGCAGATTCAATGAGGGAGCAAGGTCTTCGGACAGGAGTCGTGGGGGTACGGGCGTACCGCCCCTTCCCTGCTGAAGCCCTAGCTCGAGCCCTGGCTTCGGTTGAAACCGTCGCGGTCTTCGAAAAGGATATCAGCTACGGATATAGCGGCGCACTTGCCACGGATTTGAAAGCCGCGCTTTTTGACGAAGGTCTGCGGCCCAAATTCTCATCGTTTGTGGCAGGGCTTGGAGGACGCGATGTGCGGCCGGAACAACTCGCTCAAGCCGCAGCTGATGCTGTCAACAAAGATACCGCTTGCGGCTGGATCGACGTGAAGGTCTGACCGAAAAACAAGACAGCAGGCAGGATTCACCGCAGAGTCCGCGGAGAACGCAGAGACGAAAAATGGCTTACACACCACCATATAAGCCTCGAAGGGTACGCGGTTTGGCCGGACTGTCTTCAACGCCACCGATTCGAACACGCTGTGCCTCAGCTGGAAAATGTGTGGAGAAAACAGAATCCTCTGCGATCTTCGCGGTGAACGACTACATCTTAGTATACGAAAGCAGGAAGTAGATATCCATCATGGTCACCAAAGCAGTCAGAGAGCTACCTAGGGAAGAATACATACTACCGGGATCGAGGTCGTGCGCGGCATGCGGCTTGATGCTGACGTATCGCCACTCGTTAAAGGCATTGGCCCCCGGTAAGACCATAGTCGCGGTCCCAGCAAGCTGCATGACGGTGCTTCACGGAGTCTATCCGGTCACGCCCGTGAAGGTCATCTGCATCAATAACCCTTTTGCAGCCACCGGGGCCTCGGTTTCCGGCATCGTCGCCGGCCTCAAGGCCACCGGCAAGGAAGGCTACACTGTAGTAGCTTTCGCTGGTGACGGCGGCACCTACGACATCGGTATTCAATCACTGTCCGGCGCCTTGGAAAGAGGCACGAACTTCATATACATCTGCTACGACAACGAAGGGTACATGAATACCGGCACCCAGCGGTCCAGCGCAAGCCCCGCCGGGGCCATCACCACCACAACACCGGTGCTTGCAAAGCTTCAACATAAGAAAGACATGATCGGCATTGTGGAGGCGCATCGCATACCTTACGTTGCAACGGCATCCCCTGCCTTCCCTTTGGACCTCTTCGACAAGGTCCGTACGGCCAAAGAAACACAGGGTTCACGCTACATCGAAGTCCATGCCCCCTGCCCCCCCGGTTGGGGCTTCCCGAACAAGGACCTCATCAAGATGGGGAAACTGGCCGTGGAAACAGGCATTCACGTACTCTACGAGATCCGTAATGGGAAACTCCAACTCACTTCGCGCTCTCTTGCTCTAGCGAAGAAGGGCCGCAAGAAGACCGTTGCAGAGTATGTGAAAGGTCAGACCCGATTCAAGACAATCACCGAGGAACAGGTCCGAAGGCTCCAGGAATTCACCGACCGGCGATGGGAAGAATTCGTCGAACGCCATGCGAGGGATAACGGTTGACGGAGAAGCACCTGCACGGGAGCCCGAATCTAATATGTGAAGCCGGCAACTTGCCCCTGAAGTGTATTTGCCAGGACTTTAAGAGCAGCATGTGCGAAACTGGACGATGGCCGTGAACGTGCAAGTCCTTCTTTCGAAAAGCATAGCAACCTGGTTGGCAGGCCGCTCCAAGACCTTCCTTATACTGCTGGGAGTCGGCATTGTCCTGTTGATAGGGGTCATTGATCATCTGACCGGGGAAGAGATCTCTGTAGCTGTCTTCTACTTGGTTCCTGCGGCTCTTGTCACATGGTATGTAGGGCGATGGGCGGGTGTTTTCATATCCTGCCTCAGCGGTGTAACCTGGTTAATTTCGGATTGGACCACGGGGCACCATTATTCTCATCCGTTAATCTTATACTGGAACGCAGTTGTTACTCTGGCCTTCTTTCTCGCCTTTACAATCGCTCTTTCAGCCGTGAAAAAGGCATTGGAGGCAGCAAAGAGGTCTGCCAGGACCGAACCCTTGACCGGCATCTCAAACTCAAGGGCCTTTAGCGAAGTGGTCGACCGTGAACTAGACAGGGCCCGACGCTATAGACATTCCTTGAGCTTTGCATACATTGACCTTGACGATTTCAAGGCCGTTAACGATCGTTACGGGCACTCAATCGGGGACCTTCTCCTACAAGCCGTTGCAAACACAATAAAGAAGCACATCCGTGAGACAGATACCGTCGCGCGACTTGGCGGAGACGAATTTGGGATTCTACTCCCCGAGACCGGCCCGAAAGCAGCCCGACACTTCATTGAGCGGATTCGGGACAGGCTGTCTCACGATGTGCAAGGCAGTGGCTGGCCCGTAACCTTCAGCATCGGGGTGGTCACGTTCATGAGTCCGCCCATTGACGTCAATGAAGCCATCAGAATTGCTGACAGCTTGATGTATTCGGCAAAAAACTCCGGAAAAAATACGATCAAATTCGAAATCTTGGGGCAAGAAATGCGACAGCCAACTCGAGCAGACGGCGTCCGTTGAAGAAATCCCCAAAATGAACAACCGGAATCACATTCCACCATCACCCTTCACTTTCGCGGGGGATTCGTGAGTCCCGTGTCATCGTGAGGAGTGAAACGACGACGCAATCTCAGCTTTGGCGAAGTCCCGCGGGACGCGGGACTTCGCTCCGCTCGCAACTGTAAATGACAATCCCTTGCCGTCCGTAACTGAACGGACTACCGCACCCACTCTCATCCCCTGGACCCTAAATAGTTGCTACGCCGGTCTCATTTCTGTCCATCAAACCTGATCAGGCACCGCAGCCGAATCTGATTCACCTTCGGGTGATCCGTGGTGACTGTCAAAGCGCCATTCAGAACATTACCTTTATCCGGCTTTTTCAGGTCCATTTCAATCTGGAATCGAGTTTCCGAATTGGGCTGGACTATTATCTGTGCCGGCTGGAAGACGGCCTTGGAGATTGCGCCCTCGACCGCGGAGATGAGGAGAGTCACGGGTTGTGGTGAATTGTTCGTGGCTGTCATTGGAAAGCTTATGCGTTCCTGAAAATTTGGACGTCTGGCAATCAGATTTGTCGGCTCTATGCTTATCGGGTGAACCACATTCGCGAAAACCTGAAACTTGGAGACAGAATTCTTCCCGTCGTTGGTGTGTATAAGCACAGATTGAGTCTTTCTTCCAGGGCTCAGACCCGCAGAGTCATACGAGACGGCGATTTCGGTCTCTTGGCCGGGTGGTACTTCCTTGCTGCGGCTGACCGCTTTGGCACAACCACAGGACGTCCGTACCTCGTCTATGATCAGTGGAGCGTCTCCCTTATTGATCACCCGGAACTCTGTCTGAACGACATCTCCTACCTGGACATCCCCGAAATCGTGCACACTCCTGTCCAAGACTATCTCCGGTCCTGTAGCTCCGACCAGAATTGCCGGAAATAGCCACAACAGCAGTATCATGCCGAAGCTTTTGTAAGGCATATTGCCGCCCATCCTTCCTCCATTGCTAGCCGGATCGCGAGAATCGTGATTAGCTATTGCCATGATAGCCATGATTTATTGCATACACAGGTTCTCACTTGCAACCCAAAAGCAGCGGAAATATGTGCTGACGATCAAGTAATAGGCATTCCATCCTCCGCATCGACCGCGGCTCGATGATGCTACCGACCCTGGAAGAAGAGCTACCTGACATCGTCAGCTTCTATTTGACACATCGGCTTTTATAATATATGCTTCGATCACAACCCCGGTTGCTCAGAGGCCGACCCGCTGCCGGCCTAGCAGCGATTGGATCCTGGGCGGTCGACCCCGCGTCCCGCGGGGTTCCGGACACATGGCTAAAGTGAATCTACCGGAAGCCTTTGCACACTGCATCTCGACCGCCTTCGGATCCGTCAGCAAGCCTGAAGCCGGGAAAGTCGTCATCCCAATGGGAAAGTTCCTGTCCTAGAGTGGGAGACAATTTAGTGGAGGTATCGATTCGTGTCCAGAAAGTTTGTGTCATTGGTTCTGTCGGCAGCTATTGCTGTCCTTTTTTTGGTAGAGGGCGCTTTTGCTCAAAAGGCGAACTATCCGGAAAAGGTAAAGGAAATCATTGCCATCAACTTCGCCAAAGAGATGACGGACGGAGGTTATAAGGCAGTTAGCGCAGATGACCTGAAAAAGTGGACGGATGCCAAGAAGGATATGCTAATCGTGGACACCATGCCCTTCGACGCAAGTTACAAGAAACGACACATTCCCGGCGCCGTTCAAATAGAGTTTCCCATCCCGGAAATGAAAGAGATGGATGACAACAAGAAAGCCGAATTTGTCAAAACCTTGGGGCCGAACAAGGACCGTCAGATCGTCTTCTATTGCGGATTCACCGAGTGCACGCGTAGTCATAACGCCGCGATGTGGGCTCTAAAACTTGGTTTCACGAATGTGTATCGGTTTCCTGGTGGTATAGAAGCTTGGACTCAAGCGGGCTATCCGGTGGAGGCGGCTAAATAGAGGCTTTCATGTCCTACGATACATCGAAACACGGGGCTGAACAATTGGCCCTGATGATCGGGAAGCGGGCCGAGAATCTGTACCTGACAGGGCAGTTGCTATGTTCTGAGGCAGTCCTCGTTGTCATGAACAGGGGGCTCGGTGGTGGGCTTCCGGAAGGGATGGACATCCGGCCTGGCCTCCGCCCTGCCCATCGGCCTGGGTAACAGCGGCTGCACGTGCGGGGCGCTCAGCGGGGCCGCTCTGGGTTTGGGTTTATTTCTGGGGCGAGACCGTCCCGGAGGCTCGAACGCGAAACAGGCAATGCCCGCGGCTAACCGTCTCCATAACCGATTCAAAGCACTTTTCGGCTCGACTTGTTGCCGTGTGCTGACGCAGAAGGTCAAGCACAATCAGAAAGAACACTTCCAACAGTGCGGCCGAATCACCGGACAGGCGGCCGAGCTTGCCGCGCTCCTAGTACTGGAGAAGAGGCCGGACTTGGCTAATGGTGCGAACGTCGACTACTTGGAAGGAACAGATTCCTGGCTCGGGTCGAAACTCAAGCAACTGGTTAGCATGGCAGGCCGGTAGGTGTATGTGGCTGCAAAACATCAGAGCATTTGAAAGCCAGCCGCACAGGCTGGTCGATGCATGATTTAGGGCTTATACTATGGGAGGAATGGGATTGGAACGAGTAAAGGAAAAAGCACGATGGACGAAGGAATTCTGGCGACCCTGATTTTAGATAAGGACATGGTAGTAACCGACAAGCCTTGCACCGGCGCGACCTTAATAGCACAATTTCCGGAGGGGTATTTTGCTCTGACCATTACAGACGGCGGTAAGTGTGCGTTGGGCTTTGAAGGAGGGCAGCCGGTATCTATCGATGTACGCGACCTGCTCGATCTGGTTAAGGTAAAGACTGACCACATGCTGCAATGAAACATCCAAGCGCTGAGCCTGGACCTGCGTTATCGGTCAAAAGGATTGCTGCTATTATTCTCGCGGCTGGATGTTCTAGCCGTATGGGGACGTTGAAACCAATCCTCGAGCTTGGAAAGCAGACTATTCTGAAGAGGGCAATAAGCCTCTTTAAGGACTTCGGCATCGAAGATGTAATTGTGGTCGTCGGTCACCGAGCAAACGAGATTATCTCACATGTTCAGAATTGCGGAGTGCGAGCAATTACCAATGAGCAGTTTGAGCGCGGCATGTTCTCGTCAGTCCAAGCAGGAGTCAACGCACTAAGGCCCGAATCAGAAGCCTTCTTCCTATTGCCTGTAGATATCCCTCTGGTCCGTTCGCAAACGATTCGGAATCTCCTAGAAGCTTACCAGGGCGGAAACAGCCAGATTGTCTTCTCAGCCTTTCTTGGAAAAAGAGGGCACCCTCCGCTAGTGAGTTCACGGTACCGAAACGAAATTCTTTCGTATTCTGGAGACGATGGACTCCGGGGTTTTTTCGGAAACCACGATCGACATTCTGAGCGGGTGGAAGTCGCCGATGAGATGATCCTGTTGGATCTGGACACTCCGGCTGATTACGAGGCGTTCGTGGCCCGATTCCGCCGATACGATATTCCGACACCGAGGGAGCTCAAATCCCTATTGGCGCACAAGGTTCACCTGAGCGGCGAATTGATTGATCACTCCAGGACGGTTGCCAACTTGGCGCTGCGCTTAGCCTCGGTTCTAAACCGGCGCGGGTGCCGGCTAGATATGGAACTCATTCTTGCAGCTTCCTCATTGCATGATATCGCCAAAGGGCAGCCAAACCATGCGGGCGCGGGAGCTGAAATGATTTCCCGAATGGGATTTTCTGCTGTTGCGCAGGTGGTGTCAGCCCACACCGATATAACTGTTAAGATTCAGGATCCAATGACCGAGCGAGAAGTGGTATATCTGGCAGACAAGCTAGTTCAAGGAAGCGATGTCACATCCTTGCGCGCCAGATTTGAAGAGGCAAACCAGCGATGCAGTGATGATCCCACAGCGCACAAATTGATGCTCAAGCGATTAGAGGATGCGGAAATGATAAAACATCGGTGCGAGTCTATTCTGGGATTTTGTTTGGAATCAATTTTGATGACGCATGTCGATGAGCACCAAGAGAAGGAGATCCAAAGCCTTCTTGCTCACGCGTGGTGAAATACACGCCGGAAACAGCTTTGTCCGCCAATATCTGTCTGTAACTGAGTAACGCTCCGTAATCGCGCGGAGCAGACATGCCTGATGATGCCACTCGTTGCATCGGCATTTTTAATTTGACATATCGGAACTTCCTTGGTATTCGTTTATTGTCTTTTGCACATCCTGCACGAGGAGTACATTCATGTACCGATCTTTCGGCTTTACCTGAAGTAGCTTGATCCAAGCTACCCGTGTTAGGTAGGTTCAGGGCCAGGCCGAAAGACTCTCTTCCCGTCCTTTTTTCCAAATCGCTACATTTGGACCACTTTCAGTCAGGCTCATGGGCCGCCTTGAGGCAGTTACGGGGGCAATGGTGCTGGGCACCCCGCGGGCTGCAAACCCGTTGGCCCGGTCTAGTAAACCGGGAGGAGGTTCGATTCCCCTTGCCCCCTCCAAACGAGAATACTTTTGTCCAAAAAAATAGCCGGGCGAAGACCGCTCGGATCTTGTCACGAAGCTCGCTCCCTGAGCCGTGACGCCACTCAATGAAGACCTCCAAGAAAGAGGTTTTGACAGACAACGGGAAACTGAGAGCTATGGACAAGTTCATCACCGTGGGTGTTGCAGGGCATGTGGACCATGGCAAGACCAGTCTGGTTCGGTGCCTCACAGGGATCGACACGGACCGCCTCAAAGAAGAGAAGCGCCGCGGCCTGTCCATAGAGCCAAGCGTGGCACCGTTGCAGCTTTCATCAGGCAGTCGGATCGCTCTCGTGGACGTGCCCGGTCACAGCGATTTCCTGAAGAACACAATTCGAGGCTTGAGCAGCGTCGATACGGCCATCCTGCTCGTAGCTGCCGATGACGGAGTCATGCCCCAGACCAAGGACCACCTGGAAGTGCTGAAGTTCCTCAAAGCCAAAGGCGGCTTCATCGTACTCAGTAAGGCGGACGTCGTAGATCTTGAGACCTTAGAACTCGCGGAAATGGAGATTCGGGAGATCGTGGAGGGCTCGTTTCTCGAGGCGAAGCCGGTCATCCCTTTCTCTGCAATGGACGGCCGCGGTCTACACGACATCCTACTGGCCATGGAAAGCGAGGCTGAACGTGTAGCCGGCAAGGTGCTTCAAGATCCTTTTCGCCTCTGGATTGATCAGGCGAGGAGCTTTCTAGGTTTTGGGACTGTGATAAGCGGTACAGTCCTTTCAGGAAGCATTAAGCGCGACGATATCGTTGAGCTGCTGCCCTCTGGCATGCAAGCGAAGGTTCGGTTCATTGAAGTTCATCACCAGCGAGTCGAGCAGGCCATCGCAGGCCAAAGAGTGGGCATAAATTTGCACGGCATCTCGCTCCAGGAGGTCAGCCTCGGAGCGGTACTCGCAGCTTCCGGAGTTCTTAGCCCTGCCAGGCTGCTGAATGCGGAACTGTCCCTTCTTCCGAAAGCCCGGCGTCCTATCCTGAACCGCCAGCGGGTCAAGGTGTATGTCGGCACATATTGTACGACCGCTCTACTGGTGATAATGGAAAATGAGCGGCTTCATCCGGGAGAAACCGGACTCGTTCAGCTCAGGCTTCAGGAACCTTTGGCCGTTCTACCGAGAGATCCTTTTGTAATATCGCCTATGAATTTGCACTGCGTCATTGGCGGCGGGACTATCCTTGAGGCGCCAAAGGAAAAGTTCAGAGCTGCCAGATCAGAAAAGACCTTAGCCTACCTGCAACCTTTGCAGAGAGATGATGTGAAAAGCGCCATCCGCCTGTATATGGTCAAGTTTTCCAGCCGTCCGGTAACTTCGGAAGAAATCTCCTCCGCCACCGGTTTTCCGGTGGAAAGCGTCCGGGCGGCAATGAAGTCAAGGATGAAGGCTGGGAAATTGCTCTATTTGGACGGCCGGGGATACTTTGACAGAGGCCCCTACGAGGTTCTGAAAAGACAATTGGTGGACATTACGAGAAACATCCTTTTACAGGATGCATTCAAGGCAGCAGCAAGCAGCGATGAAATCCGATTTCGTCTGGACCCGACTCTTGATGACGCGCCTTTTGAGCGCTTGCTCGGCGAGCTTTGCAAAGAAGGGAAGCTCGTGAAGACTGATGCGGGGTATCGCATCCCGAATTTTGTGGTCAAGCTTCCGTCGCACCGGGAAAGGCTGGTCGAGAAGCTGGTCGAATTTGCCAAAAAACAGGGGTATGAGACTTTTTCTGCCGGAACGTTCTGGAAGATTCACGGAGAGGGTTTCGAGCACAGGGAGGTCGAGAAGGTTCTCGATCACCTTCATGCTCAAAAGAAGCTCGTCCGGCTGAACGACGGTCGTTTCTTAACTATTGAAGCCATGCAGGAGATCAAGGAAAAGGTCACGGAACTGATCCTGCAAAAAGGGAGCCTGACCCTTCAGGACAGCAAGGTGATCCTCGGATACGGGAGGACCAG